>NZ_CP127407.1:1908461-2216153 GCF_030291075.1 Stenotrophomonas sp. 57 | reverse complement strand
TCAAGCAGCTGCGCGGCGGTCCCTCGGAACTGCTGGATTCAACAGTCACATTCAAGGGTGCAGACACCAGTTTCGACGGGGTGCAGCTGCTGGGCGGCATGAACCTGGCTGCGCGCTTCAGCTTCCCACGCCACTATCGTGACCAGGCGCCTGGGCTGGCCAAACTGAAGATTCTGCATGCCCAGCTGGACGTTGATGCACGCAGCCAGGGCCTGCGCATGGATACGGATGCCACCACCCCGAAGATCTCCAGCGCCCCGGTCCCGGGCCGCCTGCAGCTCTCGGCACACCTGATCGATGGTCAGCTGCAACCCGGCGACCGCGCTCTCTGGCAGGTGCCGCTCTATCTTGGCGACGGGGCTCCAGACCGCGGCATGCTGGCCCTTCAGCTCAACGTGGCCAACGACCTGCGCCTGCAGGCACGCCTGCCACCACGGCCCGGCTCAGGCAGCGAAGTGGACGCGGACCTGCACATCACCGGCCGTGAAATCCCCTTTCAGGATCCGGGCCAGTTGCTGGAGCGCAGTTCAGGTACGGTACGCGGCGAATGGACATTCACCTCGCTCAACTGGATCCCTGCCCTGTTCGTCCGCAAGCCGTGGCTGCAACTCGACGGCGGCGGCACGCTGAAGGCCGACCTGCGCCTGCACAATGGCGAGCTGAGCGAAGGCAGCACGGTGGACATTCCCTCTGCCGAGGCGGTTGCCGAGGTGGCGGGCGTCCGGCTTGCCGGTACCGCCAGCGCGCATGGGGAGCTGAAGTCAGGTACTCCGAATCAGGCGCTGCTTGCGGTCCGCCTGCCCCGCTTCACCGCCCGCCCCACCGACGCCAAGGATGTTCGGCTGTTCGACGGCCGCGATCTGGCCTTGGACCTGACCGGCGACGGCCGCCTGCAGGAACTGCGCAAGGGGGTGCGCGCGCATCTGAGCTTCAGCAAGGCCACGATTCCGGATCTGTCCGCCTACAACCGTTATCTCGGTTCAAAACAGGTGCGCCTGCTGCGCGGCACCGGCTCGCTCAGCGGTGATGCCGTCCTCGATACCGACGGCCGCGTTGGCCATGGCACGGCCCACCTGCAGGGGCGCAACACCAGCGCCAAGGTTGCCGGCTTGGACATGGGCGGCGATGTGGACGTGAACGCAACACTGCGCCGGGGCGACTTCAACCAACGTCATTTCGACCTGTCCGGCACCACCGTCGAGCTACGCAACGTGCAGATTGCCGGCACTGAACGCTCGACCCGGTGGAAGGGGCGTGCGGCCTTCAGGCGCGGCCGCATCGATGCGCAATCGCCCTTCCAGGTGGACGCCACCACCGACCTGACACTCAGCGATGCACGGCCCTTGCTGGCTCTGTTTGCCGAGCGCACGGACTACCCGCGCTGGACCTTGTCGCTGCTGGATTCCGGCCAGGTGGATGCACAGGCCAGGCTGCGCTGGCGCCCCGGCCATCTGGTGATCGATGGCCTGCACGCCGAGAATGATCGGCTGTCGGTGCGCGCGCGACTGGATCTGCTGGAACAGCGCAAGCGCGGTGACCTTTATCTGCGCTGGGGGCTGCTGGGAGCGGGCATCGAGCTGGATGGCGACCAGCGCCAGTGGCACCTGACCAAGGCGCGCGAGTGGTTTGACCAGCGCCCTTCCCTGCTGCCTGCAAGCACTGGCGGGTCGTCAGACTGAAAGCTGCGGCGCCTGCATCCAAATGCCGCTTTCATGCGTATGCAACGGCATACGGAGCATGGAGCGGTATCGAAATGAAGCGAGGCACACAGATTTCCGGGTTTCTGGGCTGGTTGGCGATCACCTTCGCTGCGGCCGCATTGGGCGCGTGGGCGTCTTCATCGGCGGCCACCTTCTATGCCTCGCTTGCCTTGCCGGCGTGGGCGCCGCCGGCTGGCGTGTTTGGCCCTGTTTGGACGCTGCTCTATGCGCTGATGGCGGTTGCGGCTTGGCGGGTCTGGCGGGAGCGCGGCTGGCGCGGCGCGCAACCGGCACTGCGGCTCTATCTGTTGCAGTTGGCCGTCAACGCACTGTGGAGCTGGCTGTTCTTCGGCTGGAAACTTGGCGCCCTTGCGTTCGCGGACATTGTTTTGCTGATTGCGCTGGTGTGCGCCACGATCGTCAGGTTTGCGCGCATCAGTCGCACTGCCGCAGCAATGCTGCTGCCCTACCTGGCCTGGATCGTGTTTGCCTGCGCGCTGAACTACGCGGTCTGGCGCGCCAATCCCGCACTGCTGTGAGCGCAACAGATCTGAGTCACGCTTGGGCGATGGCCTGCGGGCGCCACGCCCGCAGCAGCGAGGACTTGAAGGCCTGCTGGCCACAGCCGGTGGGGCAGCGCACCACTCTGGCTGCGGAATGGCTCACCAACCCTCGGCCTTCCTCTGCCTTGAACACCGTTTCGCAGGAAAGGCAGCGGGCCACCAGTGAGTACAGGTGAAGAAGACGGCCGCTGGCAGGATCCTGCAGGGCATCCACATCCAACAGTTCAAACTGGCAGCTGTCAGGCAGCATGCGGTACGGAAGAGATGGCAGCGTCTGCAGGTTCACGGGCGTGGCAACGGTTGAAGGTGGATCCACGGTAGGGCAATCGCTGTCGAGCTGGCGTGCAGCCGATATGCAGTGGATGCAAAACATTTGCACGGACGCCTTACACATCGTCCGCCGTTGCGTAGATGAAGAATTCAGGTTTGAATGAAACGGCCTTCACATGCATCAGGTGGTAGGCGAATGCGTGATTTTGCTTCACCATCCCTGCTAGCCGGATGTATCGCTGGGCTTTTCCAGCAATCCATGAAACATGAGTCCCTCCGTTGATGCCTTCTGCCCAGTCCACGCCCGACCTTGCGCTGTCCCGTTGTGCGCGCGAACCCATCCACACACCCGGCGCGATCCAGCCCTATGGAGTGCTGCTGGTGCTGGAGCCGCAGTCGTTGCGGGTGCGCGAGCGTGCCATCAGTCAGCCGAGTGTGCTGCAGCAGTTCGGTGAGCCGCTGCTGCAGCACGTCAGCGAGGTGCTCGGCGGTGTGCTGGCACCGTTCCAGGCGTTGCTCCAGAAGGCCACCATCGGCACCAGTGCGCACGTGGGCGCCGTTCACCTGGATGGCCACGGCCGCCATCAGCTGCTGGTGCATCGCTCCGCCACCGACCTCCTTGTCGAGCTTGAAGCGCCGATTGCGGGCCAGTCCGGTTCGCTTGAAGAGCTGTATCCGGCCATCCGCGAGCTCATGACCGACATCGAATCGGCCACAACAGTGGAAGACCTGTGCCAGCTGGCCGCCGCGCACATGCGCCGGCTCACCGGCTTCGACCGCACCCTGGTCTATCAGTTCGACGCCGGCTGGAACGGCATCGTGGTGGCGGAAGAAGGCAATGGCCTGTTGCCTTCCTATCTGGACCTGCGTTTTCCTGAATCCGACATTCCCGCCCAGGCCCGCGAACTCTACCGCCGCAACCGGGTGCGCCTGATCGCGGACAACAACTACACCCCGGCCCCGTTGATGCGGGCCGAAGAGCATCGCGACGCACCGCCGACCGACCTGAGCCTGGCCGTGCTGCGCAGCGTCTCGCCGGTGCACCTGCAGTACATGCGCAACATGGGTACCGGGGCATCAATGTCGGTCTCACTGGTCCATGAGGGCCAGTTGTGGGGACTGGTGTCGTGCCATACGGTGCAGCCGCGCCGGCTGCCCTATCACGTGCGCACGGCCTGCGAGCTCATGGGCCAGATCCTGTCGCTGCAGATTGCCCTGAAGGAGCGCGCACGCGCGATCGAAGAACGCGTGGCTCGCCGTTCCGTGTTGGTCAAGCTGCTCGCACGCATGGCCGGCGACGAGGACTTCATTGCCGCGCTGCGCCTGGATGAGGCAAGCCTGCTGTCCCTGACCGGTGCCGCTGGCGCGGCCATCGTGCACAAGGGCGAATGCATGCGTCTTGGTCAGTGCCCTTCTGCGAGCGACGTCCTGGCACTGGCAGACTGGTTGTCCACGCAGCATGCCGGCCAGGAAATCTACTGCACCGATCATCTCACCGCCGACTGGGCGCTGGGCGCGCGCCTGGCGGGGGTGGCCAGTGGCCTGCTGGCCGTCTCCATCTCGCAGCTGCATGACAGCTACCTGATGTGGTTCCGCCCAGAGGTGGTGCGCACTGTCAGCTGGGGTGGCGACCCACGAAAGACCGCAGCGCCGGATGTCGTGCTGTCTCCACGCCACTCCTTCGAGGCATGGAAGGAGACCGTGCAGCAGCGCAGCCTGCCATGGGGCGACGCCGATCGCGATGCCGCGCACGAGATGCGCACAGCGATCGTCGACATCGTGCTGCGCAAGGCCGAGGAGATGGCCGAGCTGAACGAGCAGCTCCTGCGCAGCAACAAGGAACTGGAGGCATTCTCCTACTCGGTCAGCCACGACCTGCGCGCCCCCTTCCGCCACATCGTCGGTTATTCGGAGTTGCTGGGCAGCTCGGCCGGTGAGCGCCTCAACGAGACCGAACGGCGCTTCCTGGACACGATCGTGGAATCGGCCAAGTCCGCCGGCACGCTGGTGGACGACCTGCTCAGCTTTTCGCAGATGGGACGCTCCACGCTGGGACGGGTACGGCTGGACATGGCCATGCTGGCCGAGGATGTCCGCAAGAGTCTGGCGCTGGACTACGCCGGCCGCGAGGTGCAGTGGACGATGGCGCCACTGCCGGAGGTGGAAGCAGACCCGACGATGCTGCGCCTGGTCTGGCAGAACCTGCTGTCCAATGCGGTCAAGTTCACCCGCGAGCGCGACGAGGCAGTGATCGAGGTCGGCCACGAACGCAGCGACGATGAAGACCACTTCTTCGTGCGCGACAACGGCTGCGGCTTCGACATGCGCTATGTGGACAAGCTGTTCGGCGTGTTCCAGCGCCTGCATCACGTCGAGGAATTCGAGGGCACCGGCATCGGCCTGGCCAACGTGCGTCGCATCATTGGCCGCCATGGCGGCCGCACCTGGGCCGAAGGCGAACCCGGCAAGGGCGCCACGATCCACTTCACCCTACCCCGTTCCACAGGAGACCACCCATGAGGGACCTGCGGCCGATCCTCCTGGTCGAGGACAGCCCGAAGGATGCCGAACTGACACTGGCCGCGCTGTCGCGCTGCCAGCTGCTGAATGACGTCATCCATGTACGAGACGGCGCCGAAGCGCTGGACTACCTGCGCTGCGAGGGAAAGTTCGCCGGGGCCAACCATGGTGGCCCCGTGGTGGTGCTTCTGGACCTCAAGTTGCCAAAGGTCAACGGGCTGGAAGTGCTGGAACAGGTTCGCGGGGATCCGCAGCTGAGCAGCACCCCGATCGTCATGCTGACCTCTTCCCGCGAAGAGCAGGATCTCGTGCGCAGTTACGAACTGGGTGTGAATGCCTTCGTGGTGAAGCCGGTCGACTTCAAGGAATTCTTCGACGCGATCCAGGGATTGGGCATGTTCTGGGGCATCACCAACCAGCCACCGCCACATCGTCCCACCGGTACGGGGCAGCCCAATGCATGATGGATCGCGCCGCAGCGAGCGGCTGCGCATCCTCATGCTGGAGGACAGTGCGCTCGATGCGGAGCTGATCACCGCACAGCTGCAGCGCGCCGGCCTGGACTTCGAGGCCGAGCGGCTGTGGACCCGGAACGCCTTCATCGAGGCAATCGACAGCCGGCCGTTCGACGTGATCCTCGCCGATCATGTCCTGCCGGGCTTCGATGGCGACGCCGCACTTGCGCTGGCGCGCGAGCGTGTGCCGCAGACACCCTTCATTTTTGTCTCCGGCACGCTGACCGAGGAGCTGGCGGTACAGGCACTTACGCGCGGTGCCCGCGACTATGTGGTGAAGCAACGCCTGCAACGCTTGCCCGATGCGATCCGCCGCGCTCAGCAGGAGGCGCACGAGCGCACCCAGCTGGCCAATGCGCAGGCCGCGCTGAACGACAGCCAGGCCCAGTTGCAGCAGGTGACCGACGCCGTTCCTGCACTGATCGCCCAGCTGGACAAGGACCATCGCTACCGGTTTGCCAACAAGGCGTTCCTGGACTGGCATGGCTTCAGCCTTGCCGAATTGCTGGGCCGCACGGCACGGGAAGTCAGTGGCATTTCTGCGTTCGAACACGCGTTGCCCAGCCTGGAGCGCGTGCTTCAGGGCGAGCGCACCAGCCTCCAGGTGGAACTGATCCATCGCAGTGGGCAGTCACGATTCGTGCAGATGGATTGCGTGCCGGAACACGCGGCCGACGGCAGCGTGGTTGGCTACATCTGCATGGGCAGCGACGTTTCCCTGCTGAAGCAGGCCGAGCTGGCGCTGCGCGAAGACAACCAGGAACTGGAGCGACAGGTGCAGGCACGCACGGCCGAGTTGAGGGCCAGCAAGCGTCGCCTGCAGGCCATTTTTGAATCCAGCTTCCAGCACCAGGTACTGCTCGATCTTTCCGGCGGCGTGGTTGATGCCAACGTCGCCTCGCTGGCCGCCGTGCTGGCCGACAAGAAGGATGTGGTGGGCCAGCCTTATGTGCAGTCGCCGTGGTTTGCCACGACCGACGAGGTTGCAACGACCGTTGGTCAGGCCGTCACCGATGCCGTGAATGGCCACAGCTCGCTGCATGCGCTGGATATCGAGTTGCCGACCGGACGGCGCAGCTTCGACTTTTCGTTCCGTCCCCTGCTGGACGCAGACGGTGCGGTTACGGCCGTGGTCTCCGAGGCGGTGGAAACCACTGCCCGGCTTCAGGCCGAGCACGCGCTGCGCCAGTCTCAGAAGATCGAGGCCGTGGGACAGCTGACCGGTGGCATCGCTCACGATTTCAACAACATCCTGACGGTCATCTCCGGCAACGTCGAACACGCCATGCTGCTCAGCGAGCGCGCTGGTGAATCGGCCGCGTTGGTCGGCCGCGCCCTGGACAATGCGCTGAAGGGCGTGGGTCGTGCTGCCAGCCTCACCCAACGGTTGCTGGCATTTGCCCGCCGCCAACCGTTGCATAGCCAGGCGGCCAACCTCAATGACCGCCTGCTGGACATGCAAGACATGCTGCAGCGTGCGTTGGGCGAGCTGGTACAACTGGAGATCCGCAGCGCCCAGGACATCTGGTGCGTGGAGATCGACGTCAGCCAGCTGGAGGCCTCGGTGCTCAACCTGGCGGTCAACGCGCGTGATGCAATGCCCCACGGTGGCCGGCTGGTGATCGAGATCGACAACAGTCATCTGGACCACGATTACGCCGCGCTGTTCCCCGATGCCGAACCCGGCGAGTACGTGATGCTTCGCGTGCGCGACAGTGGGCACGGCATGGATGCAGCCACGCTGGCGCGCGTATTCGAGCCGTTCTTCACCACCAAGCAGGTCGGCCGCGGCACCGGGCTGGGCTTGTCGATGGTGCACGGCTTCGTCAAGCAATCCGGTGGCCATGTCCTGATCGATTCGATGGAAGGCGCCGGCACCAGCATCACCATGATGTTCCCGCGCTCGCCGCTGGCGCTGCCCAGCGAAGCGGGTGCGCCGCAGTCTGGCCTGGCCGGGTACGCGCCGCGTGAGGAAACCGTCCTGGTGGCCGAGGACAACGACGATGTGCGTGCGCACACAGTTGAGTCACTGCGCCTGCTGGGCTACCGCGTACTGGAGGCGCATGACGGACCGTCGGCGCTGCGATTGCTGGAGCGCCCGGACACGAAGGTCGACCTGCTGTTCTCCGACGTGGTGATGCCCGGGATGTCGGGCTGGGAGCTGGTCCGCGAGGTCCGCGAGCGCTGGCCTGAAGTTGCTGTGCTGTTCACTTCGGGCTATCCACGCGACCACGAGGCGGTAGGTAGTCAGGGGCGGTTTGCTGCGCTGCTGCCGAAGCCGTTTACCCGCAGTGACCTTGCACAGGCGGTACGCACCGCGCTGGACACTGCCGCGCATTGAACTCACGCCACCGGATCACGCGTGCCTGCCGCGATCCGGTTGATGTCCGCGCACTCCACCGTGGCAGGCGGATGCTCTCTTCCGGCCAGTGCGATCATCGCCTGGCCCACCGCCAGATTGCTGGTGACCAGTGAAGGGACGAGTGCGCCTGCCAGTTTCATCAGCGGCGCGCCCCCCCAGTACAAGGGCTTGAGCGCCGCGTGGCGCGTGCCGGTTCCCGATACCGGCCGCACGCCGCCCGGGCGCAGCATCACGGTACGCACCGGCATCGCGCGCAGCGCCAGTTCGATTTCGCCCTTGATCCGCAGCGGCATCACCCGGCTCTGCGGGTCCGCGCCGGCGCCGGATACATACAGGAAACATCCGTCGGGATTCACTGCCGCCCACGCGCGGGCCACGGCCAGCGTGGTGTCCAGCGTCACCCGCCGGTACTCGGCTTCGGCGGTGCCCACCGGAGGCGCGCCCGCGCAATAGAAGCACGCATTGAAGTCGGCCAGATCGTCACGCTGCTCATCAATGCGCAGGAAGTCCGGCACGACCCGCTCGCTGCCCACGCCCTTGAGGCTGCCCGGACGCCGTACCAGCGCGGTCAAGTGGGCGACCTGCGGCGAGCGCTGGCAGGCCAACGCCACGCCCTGCCCCACAAGCCCGGCTGCGCCGGTCAACAGAACACGCAATCCGTCTGCCTTGGCCATAACCGTCCCCGTCCCGCTAGAGCTTCACGAAGCGCTGGATCTTCCGCGCCAACCAGCCACTGAACACCAGCGGCGCATCCAGCGCCGACACGCAGATGCACGGCACCCCTGGCGCAGTCACCGGCTGGTGCTCCACGTCCTCATCCAGGTCGGCCACGTCGCCGGGCGCGAACAAACCCAGGGCATCGTTGTATGCGCCCCGCAGGATCTGGGTCAGCTCGCTGCGGCCGTGGCTGTGCATCGGCAGGCACTTGCCCGGCGCGATCTTCAGCATGATCAGCGAAGGCATCTGCTCTGCACGGATGCAGTGGACGCCCGGCGCCATCCAGCGCCAGCGCAGGCCACTGAGTGACGCACCGAAATACGGGTGAAGCGAAGCAGGAAGGTGGTCCGGATCGGCTTCGGGCCGCTCTCTTGCAGAGGGGCGCGACGCCACGGCCGTGGCAGGCGCGTCCGTCGCCAGCTGCATCAACATCGCATCGCGCAACCGCTCGCGGCGCAGGTCGCCCGTAGATGGCTGGGTCTGTTCCAGCAAGACCGATCCGATCGCTTCGGCCTCGCGCAGGCGCTGGCGACAGTGCGGGCACTGCTCCAGATGGGCGCCCGCCACGACGCTCAACGACGCCGGAAGTGCGCCTGCGGCGTAGCTCATCAAGGTGGATTCGTGCAGATGGTGGTGCGGATTCACGGCGCACCTCCCACTTTCGACTGCAGTTGCAGGAACGCCCGCCGCAGGTGTGATTTGACCGTGCCAAGCGGCATGCCCAGCGCCTCGGCAATCTCGCTGTGGCTCTTTGCCTCGAAGTAGGACATGCGCACCAGTCGTGCCTGCACCGCGGGCAACTCGTTGATGCGCTGGCGCAACCTGGCCTGGTCGGCAAACTGTTCGGCGCTGCTGCGTTCGACCACGTCCATCATGGCGGCGTCCTCCACCGCCACCTGAACCTGCATCCAGCTGCGCTCGCGACGCACGCGGTCTATATGCAGGTTACGGGCGATGCGGTACAGCCACGTGCTCAGCGCACCCTGCGCGGCATCATAGTCGGCGGCTCGAAGCCACAGGCGCAGCAGGCACTCCTGCGCCAGTTCCTCGGCTACCGCCTCGGGCGCGCCCAGCCCGCGCAGATAGACGCACAGGCGCGCCATGAAGTGGTCGTAGATCCGCATGAAACAGTCGCGGTCGCGCAGCCGCGCGACACCGTCCATGTCACCGGCCCAGTCTTTCGGCTCGCTGCTGGGCTGTTGGGAGCTGGACACGATGCGTGCGCTGTCGAAGTTGGCGAGGGTGCTGCTGGCGTCAGGGTACATCTGCGTGTGCGGCGGGCGGGTGAAGGTCTGTCCCCTGTACGCGCGGGAAGGGCAACTGGATGCAGCCCGGATTGCGCATCCAACCCGCCCCGCTTGCCGTATGCCCTGGACCCGCCCTTACGGATGAATGCCATGCGCATCGCCTGGCTGTTGTTGTGCCTGCCCCACGCCGCGCTGGCGGCCCCTTGGCTCCGCAGCGAGGGCGTGGCCACATCCTCGCAGGGCCGGATCCTCTACCGCGAGGTTCACTGGCGCCGCGACGCGAGCGAGGGTGCCGAGCGCTGGGTGCTGTACCAGTGCCCCGGTGGCCAGCCGTTCGCCCGCAAGCACCTGCCGGCCAGCCCCCTGGCGCAGGCTCGTGGCTATACGTTGCTCGACCGGCGCAGTGGCCAGACGGCCGAGATCGAGGCCGCCAGCGGCGCCGTGTCCGTCGTCTGGAAGGAGGATGCCGCCAGCCCGCCCCGGCAGCGCAGGCTCGACCTGCCGCCGGATGCGGTGATCGATGCGGGATTCGACGCGGCGGTGCGCCTGCACTGGACAGCGCTGATGCAGGGCGAGCGCGTGTCGATGCCGTTCCTGGTACCCGGGCGGCAGCGCTACTTCCCGGTGCAGGTGCGGCATACCGGCGCCCTGCGCTGGCAAGGCATCGACGCCCAGTCGATCGAGGTCAGCCTGGACACGTGGTATGGGGGCATCGCACCCCGCCTGTCCCTGGTCTATGCCAGCGCCGATCGGCGCCTTCTGGAATTCAATGGCACCAGCAACCTGCGTGATGCACGCGGCACCTATCCGCAGGTGACGGTGCGCTTCAGCTCTCCTGCCGCGCAACGCCCCGCGTCGGAGTGGCAACAGGCATGGGCGCGCCCACTGGTCGACCGCTGCCCTGTTACGAACACGTGAAGCCAACATTCACCGCAACACGTTGCATCCATTGCGCATTCTGGTGCGTACAGGAAGACACGACACCCGCCGAGATCCGCCATGGCCACTGTATCGCCCCTCCCCCGTCAACGCTGGCGCTTGCTGCGCACCCTGCAGCGTTGGGTTGATACCGGCGACGCCGCGGACGTTGGCACGGAACAGTCGGGCCGCATCGACTGGCTGCGTGCGGTGCCGTTCGCACTGATGCATGTGGCGTGCATCGCGGTGATCTGGGTAGGTGTCTCATGGACGGCTGTCATCGTGGCCGCGGCGCTCTACGCGGTGCGCATGTTCGCCATCACCGCGTTCTATCACCGCTATTTCTCGCACCGTACCTTCCAGGCACCGCGCGCGGTGCAGTTCGTGTTTGCGGTGATCGGCGCCTCCAGCGTACAGCGCGGCCCGCTGTGGTGGGCCGCCCATCATCGCCACCACCACCGCCACGCCGACCAGCCACTGGACCCGCATTCGCCCCGCGAAGGCGGCTTCTGGCGCAGCCACATGGGGTGGTTCCTGACCCGCGAAGCCTTCGCCACCGATCTGTCGCGGGTACCAGACCTGGCGCGCTTCCCGGAGCTACGCTGGCTGGACCGTTTCGATACCGCCATTCCCGTGCTGCTGGCCGCCGGCCTGTATGCGTTGGGTGCAGCACTGGAGCACTGGGCACCGGGCCTGCACACGTCCGGCCCGCAGTTGCTGGTGTGGGGATTCTTCATTTCCACCATCGTGCTGTTCCATGCCACGGTCACCATCAACTCGCTGGCCCACCGCTTCGGCCGTCGCCGCTTCGAGACCCGGGACGACAGCCGCAACAATCTGTGGCTGGCCCTGCTGACGTTCGGCGAAGGCTGGCACAACAATCACCACTTCTTCCCCGGCACCGTGCGCCAGGGCTTCCGCTGGTGGGAGATTGACCTGACCTGGTACGGGCTGCGCGTGATGGCGGCGTTCGGCCTGGTCAAGGGACTCAAGCCCATCCCCGAATGGGTGCTGGCAAAGGCGAGGTACTGACATGCGCATCGCCATCATCGGTTCAGGGATCTCAGGGCTGGCCAGCGCCTGGTGGCTGCAGGAACGGCACGAGGTGACGCTGTTCGAGGCCAACGATTACCTGGGCGGCCATACCCATACCCACGACGTGCAGATAGACGGCACGCGCATGGCCGTGGACACCGGCTTCATTGTCTTCAATCCGCAGCATTACCCGTTGTTGACGGCGCTGTTTGATGAGCTGGGCGTGGCGTCGCAGCCGACCACAATGAGCTTCTCGATGCACAGCGAGCGCAGCGGCGTGGAGTACAACGCCACCTCGCTGGATGGCCTGTTCTGCCAGCGCCGCAACCTGGCATCGCCGCGCTTCTGGGGCATGCTGGCCGATCTGCGCCGCTTCTACCGGGATGCCCCGTTGTTGCTGGCAGAGGAGGAAGGCCCGACGCTGGGCGAGTATCTGCGCACCCAGCGCTATGGCGAGGCCTTCATTGAAGAGCACCTTCTGCCGATGGCGTCGGCGCTGTGGTCGTCGCCCACCGCCACGGTGCAGGACTTCCCCGCGCGCTATATGGCCCAGTTCATGGCCAACCACCAGATGCTGCAGATGACCGGGCGGTCGTCCTGGCGTGTCGTTACCGGCGGCTCGGCCCGCTACGTGGATGCACTGCGCCGTCGTTGGCGGGTGCGTGAGCGCCTGCAGTGCCCGGTGCAGCGGGTGGAACGCATCCCCGGGGGGGCTCGCGTGCACAGCGCCGCAGGCGTCGAGGCGTTCGACGAAGTCATCCTGGCCTGCCACAGCGACCAGGCGCTGGCCCTGCTGGGTGATGCCGCGCCCGTCGAGCGCGAAGTGCTGGGTGCCATCCGCTACCAATCCAACGAAGCGGTACTGCATACCGACGCGTCGCTGCTGCCGCGCAACCGCAAGGCCTGGGCAGCCTGGAACGCGCATGTCCCGCGCGATCCGGCCGCGCCCTGCACGGTCAGCTACTGCATGAACCTGCTGCAGGCCCTGCCCAGTAGCACGCCTCTGGTCGTCACCCTCAACCGCAGCGAGGCCATCGACCCTGCCAAGGTGCTGCGCACGCTGCACTATGCACACCCGGTGCACGATCATGCTGCGGTTCGCGCGCAGCAGCGATGGGCAGACGTGCAGGGCCATCGCCACACCTGGTTCGCAGGGGCCTACTGGGGCTGGGGCTTCCATGAAGATGGCATCCGCAGCGCCCGCCGCGTAGTAGATGCGCTGGAGTCCTGCGCACCGCATCGCTGGGTGTCCGCACCGGGCGAGGTGGCGGCATGAGCGCCAGCGCACTCTATTTCGGGCAGGTCATGCACCGCCGGCATCATCCGCACCCGCATGCGTTCCGTTACCCCGTTGCGCAGCTTCTGCTCGACCTGGATGAGCTGGACACCGTGTTTGCGGGACGCTGGCTGTGGTCGGTCAATCGGCGCAACCTTGCCGAGTTCCGGCGCAGCGACTATTTCGGCGATCCGGCCCAGCCTCTGGCCGATGCCGTGCGCGACCACGCCGCGCAGACGCTCGGTCATCGGCCTTCGGGGCCGGTGCGCCTGCTGACCCACCTTCGCTTTGCCGGGCATGTATTCAACCCGGTCAGCTTCTACTACTGCTATCACGCCGACGGCAGCACGCTGGACTGCATCGTGGCCGAGATCACCAACACGCCCTGGAAGGAACGCCATGCCTACGTGCTGCCGGTCGCTACGGCCGTCCACGAAGGCACGTCACTGCGCTGGCAGTTCGACAAGCGCTTCCACGTTTCGCCATTCATGCCGATGGACTGCCGTTACGACTGGCGCTTCAACAGCCCCGACAAGGACCTGCGCGTGCACATGCAGGTCTGGCGCGACGGCATCCGGCAGTTCGATGCCACCCAGACGCTGGAGCGCCGCCCGCTGGACGGTGGCGGCCTGGCGCGGGTCCTGGCCTGCTATCCACTGATGACCACCCAGGTGGTGGCCGCCATCCACTGGCACGCACTGCGGCTGTGGCTGAAGCGCAACCCCGTACACGACCACCCCACCCTTGCCGGGAAACCGCGATGAACTCGATGACACCTTCGGTGACCCTGCCGCGCCCAGGTGCGCTGGACGCCTTCCTGCGCCGCCGCCTGCTGGCACAGCTTGCTCCCCTGCGTGATGGCCACCTCTGCGTGCGCGATGCGCTTGGCGAGGTCAGGCTGGGCAACGCCCACGCCGGGCTGCAGGTGACGGTGACCATCGAAGACCCGGCGTTCTACCGGAAGGTCGCTGCGCAGGGCAGCGTTGGTGCCGGCGAGAGCTACATCCAGGGCGAATGGCACTGCGATGATCTGGTCGCACTGATACAGCTACTGGTCCGCAACCGCGACCTGCTGGACGGCATGGAGCGTGGCCCGGCCCGTGTGGCTGGCTGGCTGCTGCGCGGCTGGAACCGGCTGCACCGCAACAGCCGAGAGGGCAGCCGGCGCAACATCGCCGCCCACTACGACCTGGGCAACGATTTCTTCGCCCTGTTCCTGTCGCCGGACCTGATGTACTCATCGGCGCTGTTCACCAGCGAATCCGAATCGCTGGAGTCCGCTTCACGGCGCAAGCTGGACCGCATCTGCCAGCAGCTGCAACTCAAGCCGGGCGACCGCGTGGTGGAAATCGGTACCGGTTGGGGTGGATTCGCGGTGCACGCGGCGCAGCACTATGGCTGCCACGTCACCACCACCACCATCTCCGCCGAACAGCATGCGCTGGCCGCCGAGCGCGTGCGGGCAGCCGGCCTGCAGGACCGGGTCACGTTGTTGATGCAGGACTACCGTGACCTGCAGGGCCAGTTCGACAAGCTGGTGTCGATCGAGATGATCGAAGCGATCGGCGCCGAGTACCTGGACACCTACATGGCCACGCTGCAGCGGCTGCTGAAGCCCGATGGCGTTGCCCTGCTGCAGGCCATCACCATCGAGGACCATCGCTACGAACAGGCCCGGCGCAGCGTCGACTACATCAAGCGCTATGTGTTCCCGGGCAGCTTCATCCCATCGATCAACGCGATCCTGGCTGCCAAGACGCGGTCCAGCGACCTGCAGCTGATCGCCCAGCAGGACTTCGGCCATTCCTACGCACTGACCCTGCGCGCCTGGCGCCAGCGCTTCCTCGCACAGCTGCCGGCCGTCGAGGCACAGGGGTTCGATGCGCGCTTCTGCCGCCTGTGGGACTTCTACCTGGCCTACTGCGAAGGCGGCTTCCTGGAGCGCTCGATCGGTGTCTCGCATCTGCTGCTGGCACGCCCGGGCCATCGACCCCCAGTCCCGGCTGGCGAAGGCAACTGACATGCGCCGGTTCTGGGCCAACCTGCTTGGCAACCAGCTGGTCTGGCTGTGCGCGGTGGCCGGTGCCGGGCGCGGCTGGCAGTGGCCCGCGTTGCTGGCTGCGTCGCTGTACATCGGCAGCCAGCTGCTGACGTCGGCGCAACCACGGCTGGACCTGCGGCTGCTGCTGCTTGCGTTGGCCTGCGCCTGGCTGGTCGACGCCAGTGCGGCCGCCAGCGGCACCGTGCGCTACGCCGCGTCTCCGCTGGGATGGGCGCCGCCGCCCTGGATCATGGCCTTGTGGGCGGCATTCGCCATGACCCTGACCACCTCGATGCGCTTCCTGCAGCGCCACCCTGCCCTGCCGCCCCTGTTCGGCCTGTTGCTTGCGCCGCTGGCCTACCTGTCGGCCGCGCGCGGATTCGGGGCGGTGCAGTTTGACAGCCCGGTGTGGCATGGCGTCCTGGTGCTGGGCACGGGCTGGGCGATCGCACTTTCCCTCTTGTGCCGGGCCGCGCGTGGCGGCTCGCGTACTACGCCACAACCACCTTTCGTCGGAGCGTCATCATGATCAACCTGCTCTGGGTGCTGCTGTATGCGGTACTGGTGATGAGCTGGGGCTGGGTCTGGCAGCGCCGCCACCACAACATCGGCGTTGTGGATGTGCTCTGGGCCAAGGGCGTGGCTGCCGCCGCGCTGTTGCTGGCGTTGCTGGGCGAGGGTGCGGTGGCACCACGCGGGGCGCTGGCGGTGCTCGGTGGCCTGTGGGGCGGTCGGCTGGCCCTTCATCTCTGGCATCGTGTCCGCCACGAAGAAGAGGACGGGCGTTATCGCTACCTGCGTGAGCACTGGCGGGGGCACCAGGGAAAGATCTTCGGGTTCTTCATGGCCCAGGCGCTGCTGGTGGTTCTGTTTGCCTTGCCCTTCGTCGCGGTCGCCGCCAATCAGACGGCTGGCACGACGCCTTGGGTGCTGGCGGCCGCGCTCGTCTGGCTGCTGAGCGTGGGCGGAGAAGCGCTGGCCGACCGGCAGCTGGCGCGGTTCCGCGCCAACCCGGCGAACAAGGGCCGTACCTGCCGTGCTGGATTCTGGCGGTATTCCCGCCACCCCAACTACTTCTTCGAGTGGCTGCACTGGTTCACCTACGTGCTGCTGGCCGTCGGCTCCCCACTGTGGTGGCTGGCCTGGCTTGGCCCCGTGCTGATGTATGTGTTCCTGCGCTACCTGAGCGGCATCCCTTTCACCGAAAAGCAGGCCCTGCGCAGCCGCGGCGACGACTACCGCGCCTACCAGCGCAGCACACCGATGTTCTTCCCCTGGTTCCCCCGCCCTTCCAAGGAGCATTCCGCATGAGCGCGATACCGTCACTGAATCCGGCCGAGGAAGCAGAAACCGGGCTGACTGCCTGGGCCGAACGCGGCCTGCTGCCGGACGCAGCGCTGCGTGCCGGCATCCGACGGCTGTGCGCGCAGCGCCTGCAGGAGGAATCGGCAGGCGGAATCGAAGCGCAGTCCGCGCGTTTCAGCCGCCGCATCGCCGAACTCGCCGACAGTCCGCTGGCCCTGCATACCGATGCAGCCAATCGCCAGCATTACGAAGTGCCTGCGGCGTTCTTCCAGGCCTGCCTGGGCAAGCGATTGAAGTACAGCAGCTGCTACTACCCCAGCGGCCACGAAACCCTGGACCAGGCCGAAGAAGCAATGCTGGAGCTGTACGGCCAGCGCGCTGACCTGGCCGACGGACAGCACATTCTCGAACTGGGCTGTGGCTGGGGCTCGCTGACGCTGTGGATGGCCGAGCGCTACCCGCGCGCAACGATCACAGCCGTGTCCAACTCACACAGCCAGCGTGAGCACATCATGGCCCAGTGCCAGGCGCGCGGACTGCCCAACGTGGAAGTGCTCACCCGTGACGTGAACCAGCTGGAACTGCCCGCCGCGCAGTTTGATCGCTGCGTCTCGGTCGAGATGTTCGAGCACGTGCGCAACTACGAGCGCCTGCTGGCGCGCATCGGGCAGTGGCTGAAGCCGGACGGTGCATTGTTCGTGCACATCTTCGCCCATCGAACGCTGATGTACCCGTTCGAAACCGAGGGCGGCGACAACTGGATGGGCCGCCACTTCTTCACCGGCGGCCTGATGCCCGCCGCCGACACCCTGCTGCATTTCCAGCGCGACCTGCGGCTGGATCAGCGCTGGTTGCTGGACGGCACCCACTACCAGCGCACCGCCGAGCACTGGCTGGCCAATCAGGACGCGGCACGCGACCGGGTGATGCCGGTACTGGCGGCGACCTATGGGCCTGCGGCTGCTCGCATCTGGTGGCAACGCTGGCGGATGTTCTGGATGGCGTGTGCCGAGCTGTTCGGCTACGACGACGGCCAGCAATGGCTGGTGGCCCATTACCTGTTCCGTCCCCGCTGAGGTGTGACATGCGCATGTTCTCGCTGCTTCCGTTGATCGCGGTCGGCCTGTTCGGCTCGGGCTGCTCGTCCAGCGACACCCGGCCCCTTCCGCGTGCGCCCTCGGTGGATGTGCCGCGCTTCATGGGCGACTGGTATGTGATCGCCCATATCCCGTCCTGGCCCGAACGCGATGCTTACGATGCGGTGGAAAGCTATGCCCTGAAGCCGGACGGGCGCATCCAGACCACTTTTACCTATCGCAAGGGCAGCTTCGATGCCCCGCAGAAGTCGATGCACCCCATCGGCCGTGTCGAAGAGGAAGGTCATGGCGCGGTGTGGGGCATGCAGTTCGTCTGGCCGATCCAGGCCGAGTACATCATTGCTTGGCTGGATGACGACTACCGGCAGACCATCGTGGCGCGCAGCAAACGCGATTATGTGTGGTACATGGCACGCACGCCGCAGGTATCCGACAGCGACTACCAGAAGGCGGTGCAGCGCATCACCGACATGGGCTACGACATCCGGAAGCTTCGCCGCGTACCGCAGTCGGTCCGAAGCACGCCTTGAGCGGGCGATGCCGTGCGACCCTGCATTCCTGCTGTGCCACGCACATTCAATGCTCCGGGAACTGCATCCACCTGCCCCCTAGGAACGTACATAAGATGCCTGCACCGAGCAGGCGTCACGTGGAGGAAGGCACCATGAACACGCTTCAGCGCATGGCCACCGCAGTGGGCTTCGCCGCACTGGTTTCAATGAGCCCGGCGAGCTTTGCCGACAATACCGTGATGGTCGGCGGGGCGGCGATGTACCCGACCCGGACCATTGTGGAGAACGCGGTCAATTCGAAGGATCACACCACGCTGGTGGCCGCGGTCAAGGCCGCCGGCCTGGTTGACACCCTGAACGGCGCCGGCCCGTTCACGGTCTTTGCCCCCACCAACGCGGCCTTCAACAAGCTGCCTGCGGGTACCGTTGATACGCTGGTCAAGCCGGAAAACAAGGCGCAGCTGACAAAGATCCTGACGTATCACGTTGTCCCCGGCAGTTACAGCTCGGCCTGGCTGATGTCCGATGCCAGGAAGCATGGTGGCAAGGCCACGCTCAAGACCGTCCAGGGCGAGCCGCTGACTGTCGTGCTTCGCGACGGCAAGCTGTGGGTGGTCGATGCAAAGGGTGGCAAGGCCTCCATCAGCATCGCTGACGTGGGCCAGTCCAACGGCGTGATCCACGTCATCGACACGGTGCTCATGCCGAAATGACGGATCGGCGCGCGGCGGGCATTCGATGGAATGCCCGTTGCCGCTTCTGCTGATCGGCAGACATCCATTCGAACTGGCGCGCGCGGACCATCGATCTAGATGGACCTGATTGCCTGCATGGGAGGAATTGCGGATGCCTTCAGCGCCGGCGCCAGTACTGCGCCCTGCCCCAGCAGCCACAGCAACGCCGCACTGACCGGCAGATAGATCAACGGCAGCCGCGGCAGCTCGTAGAAGCGCATCAGCCCGAGGTTGAGCCCATAGGCCAGCAGCAGGCCAGTTCCGATGCCGAGACTCACGATCAGGAAGTTCTCCAGCTGGAAGTAGCGCAGGATGTCGGTACGGGTCGCGCCGAGCGCGCGACGGATGCCGATCTGCTTGCGCCGTTGCTCCACCCAATAGCTGGCCAAGCCAACGATGCCGAGCGCGGTTGCACCCAGCAGCGCGAAGATGACACCGGTCAGCAACGCCATCATCAATCTGGCACTCTGGAAATAGTCGGCGCGCAGCTCGGGCAATGTCCGGCTGGCCATCTGGTCGAATACCACATCCGGCGCCACGGCGGCGATGGCCTGCTGCAGGGTGCCAAACACGCGCGGCAGGTCCTGCGGCGATGCCCGTACCAGATAGCGACCCGCCAGCTGAGGACCGGGCCTGGCCGGCATCAGCACCGACCAGTCATTGCCCAGCGCCTCTCCCCCACCCGGCTGCGACACCACCAGGTGCTCGACTACGCCGATGACGGTGAAGCGGCTGCCCATCGACCAGAGGTTTTTTCCCACAGCCGTTTCACCCGGCCAGTAGCGCTCTGCCAGCTGCCGCGTCACCAGGATCGGGGCATTGGCAGGCACGTATTGATCCACCGGCGCGTACTCGTTGGCGTCCGGCAGTCGTCCGGCCAGCACCGTGGGTTCCAGCGCCTTGATGGCTGCAGCATCGGCCAGGTAGAAGTCCAGGACGCCGCCGAACTCTCTGTTGGCTTCGTCTGTATTGACACCTGCCCTCACCCCGGGCTCGCCGAACGGAACGGCGCTGATGATGCCCACGGAGGTGACGCCGGGAATCGCACGCAACGCATCGGTCACCCGCGCATTGAGGTCACTGGCCCGTTCGGCATCGAACCCGGAGAGCTGCACCACGCCCAAAGAGGATTCGGCAACGCCGCTGTTCATTTTCAGGGCCTGGCCCTTCTCCACAAGCATGAAGAAGGCATTGCAGAGCACGGCACAGGCCAGTGCAATCTCCATCGTTATCAGCAGCGTGGCCAATCGGTGCCTGCGCAGCGCGGCGATGATCAGTCCTGTTTGCATCGTGCTCTCCGTTACAGCAACTTGAGTTGTGCCACAGGCTGGATCGAGCTGGCGCGATAGGCAGGAATCGCGCCAGCCAGCAGGCTCGCCAGCAGGGAAAGGCCGAAGGTGGCCATGAACATGGTGACGTCCAGATGGATCAGATCGGCATAGGGCACCGGCTGGGAGCGGATTACCCACAGGCCCAGAACGGTGAGCAGCAATCCGCCGATGCCGCCGGCCACACCGATCACGCCGGCCTCCACCAAGCATTGCGTGAACACCGAACGTCGACTGGCACCGAGCGCACGCCGCAGACCGATTTCCCCGCCATGCCGCATGAACCGGGCCAGCAGCAGCCCGACGACGTTGGCCAGGCACACCAGCAGGAACGCGAACGACAGCACCGCCTGAACCTTCACATCGCTGGGCACCACTTGATTGAAGTCCAGCCACTCCATGAGCGAGCGCAGTCGCGTGTTGTCCGCATGCCGGATCCGACCCAGGCGCTGCTGTTCGGCCGCATAGTTGGACAGATAGCGACCGTACGACGCCACCTTTTCCGGGGTTCCCAGTTCCACCCATACGCCGACTGCCACGCAGGGCGCGTTCTGCAGCACGCCGGGGTTGTCTGGCACCGCCCAGCAGGTGAAAGGCTGGAAGTCGCCTTCATTGATGTCCAGGTTGGTGGACATCGGCAGGAAGATGTCATCGGCAACGGCGTAGAAACTCGACGTTTCTCCGCCGGAGAAGCGCCCTCCCCGGATCTTGTAGAACAGCGGCGAGGGGCGCCAAGGGTCCAGTACGCCGATGATCCGTACAGGGGTATCCTTGATCCGCAGGGTCTGCCCGACGCTGTCGCGGCCGTCGAACAGGCGCTCGTTCAAACGTGCGGAAATGACCGCAACACGCCCCCGGCGCTGGTCATCGTCGGCCGTCCATGCTCGACCGAACCGGAACGGCACGTCGAACATCGCGAAGAAATCCGCCGTGGTCGAGATCGAGGACCCCATCAGGGGCACCGACCCCGCGTGATCCGCGCGCAGCTTCACCGGATTGACCACGACCAGGGTCTGCCGGTCGGCCTGCCCGGCTGACCAGAGGTCATGGGCCGTCCGGTAGTCCAGGACGTCGTGCGGCTCGCGCCCCTTGGAGCCCGGGTCGACATCGACCTGCGGGTAGAAGATCCGGCCGCTCTTCCCGGGCAGCGGGTCGCCGGAAAGCAGATGCGTGACGGTCAGCGTGGTCATGCTGGCACCGATCCCCACGGCCACCGCCAGAACCATAAGCGCGGTAATGAGCTTGTTGCGGCCGGCGTTGTGCAGGGCCAGCTTGAAGTAGTAGCCGATCATGGAAGTTGCTCCCCCCTTTCGTCCGTGGTGCTCCCTGCAGATCCGATGCCGGGATTGCCGCAAAGGTTTAAATGGGTAGGATCAGAAAGATGAGCCACGACCTGGAGCACGCGCTCGTGAAGGCGGCCTTCGCCGAACGTGGTGCCACCCATGCAGTCCTGCACGCCACTGCGCAGGGGAAGCCGCTGTACGCCGATCCTGGCCCGGTACCAGCGAGATGGCGCGCTTCCTGTGCGATACGCCGTCGTGTTCCGTGATTGATTCTAGGAATAATCGTAAAAATCAGACAAATTCGCTGCTCCACCCAAGAGCAGCGCCAGAATGGTCACCACGCCCCATGGGCGCCGATCACCTCCCCGCGCATGAATGGACTCCCTGCACCGCGCCGGCTGCGGCTGGCGCTCCTGGACGACCATGAAGTCGTTCGCCGCGGCACCGCCCTGCACCTGTCCCGCGATCCCCGCTTCAGCATCGTCGCCAGCCATGCCGGCAGCGACGAATTCATCTGCAACCTGCAGAGGACGCCAGTGGATGTCGCGATCATCGATCTCAGCCTGGCCCGCGGTGACCGGAGCGCCGCCGAGCTGGTACAGCTGCTGCGCGACCGCTTTGCCTGTATTCCGCTGCTGGCGTTCGCCACGCTCTCACCCACCACGCACATCAGCCAGCTGATTGAAAGCGGCATCAGCGGCATCGTCAGCAAGGCCGAGCCCCTGGCCATGCTGTCGGACGCCATCGTCCGCATATCCCGGGGCCTGACGCGCCTGCCACCGGACTTCACCCTGCCGGACGGCTGCCAGCAACTCAGTCGCAACGAACGGGAGGTACTGGACCTGGTGCTGGCGGGCCTGACCGTTTCGGAGATCGCGCAGCGGCGCCATCGCAGCATCAAGACGGTCAGCACCCAGAAGACCGCCGCACTGCGCAAGCTCGGGCTGCGCACCGACGTCGAAATCTACGCCATGCGACGACAGCTGGGGGCGATGTGAGAACGGCCAGTCGACTGCGATTGCACATGCCGGCCCTGTTGCTGGCGCTTCTTCTGTTGCCAGTGGCGTCGGCGGAGGACGCATCAACCCAGCACTGGGAACCGGGACGCGAGGTCCGGGTGGCCACCGCCCCTGCCCTGCGCCAGATGCCCGCCACCCTCGCCGATTCGGCACCCATGCCAAGCCTTGCCCACGGCTATGCCAGCCTTGTGGAACGACACGCGCGGCTGCGTTTCCTGGAACAGGCCTATCCCAGCGGCAGCGCCTCGGTGACCGCAGTGTGCCAGCACAAGGCCGACTTGGTACTGGTGATGGGCGGTTCCCGCCAGCAACCACGTCCTTGCCCAGGGCTGTTGGAATCGGCCGCGTTCCCCGGAGGAAGAACCATGCTGGCCGGGCGCGCCGGACAGCCCCTGCCACGCGACGTCCGGGAACTGGGAGCGCGGGTGCTGGCCGTCGTCGAAGGTGGCCCTTACGCCGACTGGCTTGCCCTGCACCATCCCCACATCCAACTGCTGCGCCTGGACGACCGGCATGCGACGCTGGCGGCCGTCGAAAACGGCATCGCGGATGTCGCAATCGGCCTGGAAACGACGTTGCGACCCCTGATCCGGTATCACTTCCGCGGGCAACTGCAGCTTCAGCGGTTTGACAGCGAATTCTCCACCGACCTGCACCTGCTCACGCGCAGCGAAGACCGGCAACTGCTGCTGCGGATCGAAAAGGCCATGCGCGACATCACACTGGAAGAACACGCCAGTCTGCTTCAGGTGTGGGCCCAGCAGGCGGTGCCCGCGACCATCGAGCGTGCGTTGGACTGGATGCGCGCGCCCTCTTCGCCCTGGCTGCTGACCCTGCTTGCCGCGCTCGCCGGCATCCCCCTGCTGTGGCACGCGGTGCGCGGCCACCGGGACCGCAAGGGTCGAAACCAGGCGCGCGCGGTCGGCATGATCAGCCACGAGATGCGCAATGCCGCGCAGACGATGCTGGCCTCGATCGACCTGCTCGGCCAGTCTCCGTCGCCCAAGGGACAGCGTGAACTGCTCGCGGCCGCACGTGCGGCCGGGCAGGCGCTGCGCAGCCTGCTCAATCGGTCGCTGGAATTTTCACGGCTGGCCAGCGGAACCTACAGGCCCCATGCGCAACCGTGCGACGTTGCCCTGCTCTGCCGCCGATCCCTGGATGCCCTGCGGCCGCAGGCCCAACAGAAAGGGCTGGCTCTTCGCTTCGCGTTCGAGCCCGTCCCTGTCCCCGCCGTTGCGCTTGACCGGGAGGGAGTGCGGCAGATCGTCGACAACCTGCTCGGCAACGCGCTGAAGTTCACTGATATCGGATGCATCGAGCTGCGCCTGAAACTGACACCGGCCAACGATCCGCAGGAACTGCTGCTGGATGTGATCGACAGTGGCATCGGAATTCCAGCCAGGCAACTGGCCCTTCTGTTCCGGCCATTCGAACAGGGTGAAGGTGGGCAGGCGCGAGGCGGCAGCGGACTGGGTCTGATGATCGCGCATGACCTCAGCCGGGCGATGGGCGGCAACCTGTCCGTGCACAGCGTGCAAGGGCGTGGCAGCCGCTTCACGCTGCGCCTGCCGGTGCAGGCTGTCAGCAGGAACGAAGCTCCAACCCACACGCTCGATAACGACACGCCACTGGCCGGACTCGACCTGCTGCTGGTCGAGGACCACGCACTCAACCGCCACATCATCAGCGAGCAGCTGCGCCGGCTGGGCGCCGAGGTGCACGCGCTTGCCGACGCCGCCAGCGCTCTCGCCGAACAGGCCAAACGGCCGCGCAGCGTGGTGCTGCTGGACATCGGACTGCAGGATATGGATGGCTACGCGCTGGCTGCGCAACTGCGCCGCCAGGCACAACAGCCATTGCGACTGATTGCGTTGTCAGCCAGGAAGGGGCGCCGACACACGATGCGCTCCCGAAAGGCCGGCTTCGATGCCAGCCTGGCCAAGCCGTTGAAGGTTGCCGATCTGCTGCTGGCACTGGACCTGCCGAAGGACGGTATTGCCGTCCAGCCCGCCGCCCCTGCCGGCTGGGATCCGGCCTACCGGGAAGACATCGGCCACGAACTGATGCGGATTGAACAGGCCCTGGAAGACACTGATGCCACCGCGCTCTGCCACCACACGCATCGCCTGCAGGGCGCGCTGCAGATGTGCGGAGCGGTCGCGCAGGCCGACACCGCGGCCGACCTGTGGGAGCTCGGCCAGGAGGCCGCGCCTGACTGGGCCGATGCGCGGCGATTGCTGCAGGTACTGCAGCAGTGGCACAGCTCCCGCACTGCGGAAGCCATGCCACTGGCCTGATCAGGCCGCCAGGCGCTCGACCTGGCGACGGGTCAGGTCGTTGAAGCGACCCAGCGACATCAGGTGCTGGTGGATCAGGGCCAGCCAGCCGCTGCGGTGCCACTCGACCACGGTCGCTTCCGGCAGCGCGACGAACTTCTCGACGTCGACGACCTGGAAGCCATTGAGGTTGAACTCGCGGCCATCCGGAGTACGCACGGTGGCATTGCGCTCGACCAGCAGGCCGTTGTCGATCAGGGCCTTGGAGAAGGCCTGGGTCTGTTCATGCTCGCGGGTGTACTGGCCGCAGAACTCCAGCGCCTGCTGCACCATGTCGGTGGCCTTGCCGTCTACGAACAGCGGCTGGCCTTCGTCACCGCCCTTGACCACGCGCGAACTCTCTTCGTCGATGCCCAGCAGGAAGTCGTTGTCCGCACCGGTGTCGATGAAGATGAAGGGGTGGCGACGCAGATAGGCCGGAATATAGGCCTCGTCTTCCCACAGGCCGTCCTTGATGAACAGGTTCTGGTCGGAAACACCAACGGCGGCCATCGGCACTGCGGTCGGGCCAGCGAACAGGATCGGGAAGTGGTGCAGCGCCAGCGAGAACTCGCCGAGCACCAGCGGAATGGCGTTGTTGCCCGCGGCAAACTCGAGCCTGCCCGGCAGGATGCGCAGGTCGGCGTGCACATCGGCCTGCAGCGGCACCGGACGGGTGTAGAACAGGGGGGCGTTGCTCGGCGCCGCTTCGGTGGTGGTGTCGCTGGTGGTGGTCATCTTGGGAACCGTTCGATCATGCGCGCCTGCCATCCCGGGCGCGCCAGCGGGAACAACCTGAATCCCGCATTATCAACAAGCTCGATGACAACGGCCACCCCATCGATGTCCTATTTGAGCTGCAGGGGGTACCGCTGCCAGAGCACGTGGACCAGGAACCCGGCCAGTTCAGTGTCGCGGGCACTGATCGCCGCGCGGATCTTGTCCAGCAGCACCATGTCCGAACAGGAGCGCACATCGGCGTGGTTGGCCTGCCCCGCCCGGCGCGCGCGGTAGCGTGCGGCCCGCTGCGCATCACTCATGGCGTACCCGAACTTGGGCGGACGACCGCGCTTTCGCGGCAGGGTCAGCTCCAGGGTTCCGGGGTCTTTGTCATCACGCATGAGAGGGGTGCGGGCGGCGGCAAGCAACGGGGGGTGCGCAATTTATCGTGAGGCATCACTTTAATCCAGCTTTTTCTGCAGTTTTGTTGCGGTGCAGTGCAACTACATCCACGCATGGCGTGGATCGACTGAAGCGCCGGCAACCCGAGCGACCCATGGATGCTGCATCACGCGGATGTACACGCCTCGTTCCACGCCACGCGCAACGAGGCCCGCTGGATCTGCGGCATGCGTGGATACGGAACGCCCTCAACGCTCACAGAAAAGGGGAGCCCGCGAACGAGCTCCCCCTGCCTTCCTCATGCAACCCGCACCGGCTCGTACCCATGCAGGTGCGCTTCGCTGCTGGCCCGTCCCTGGCTGAGCGAACGCAGCGAGGTCGTGTAACCCACCAGCTGCGCCAGCGGTGCGAAGCCACTGACCTCGGCGCGACCTTCCTGGTCGTCGATGCGGGTGATGCGGCCGTGGCGGCGGTTGAGGTCGCCAACGACGTCCCCCACCGATGCCGACGGCGAATGCACCGTCACCGCCATCACCGGCTCCAGCAGCTGCGTGCCACCTTCGGCCAGCGCCGCCTTGATCGCCTCGGCGCCTGCTCGATGGAACGCCATCTCCGAAGAGTCCTTGGCATGGGTCTGGCCATCGACCAGGCTGACCTCGATACCGACGACCGGATGACCCTGCGGCCCTTCCGACAGCGCAGCACGTACGCCCTTCTCCACCGCGGTGATGAAGCTGCGCGGCACCACGCCACCAACGATGCGGTCGTTGAACACCACCTGGTCGTCCTCGCGGGGCGATACATCCAGCACCACGTGCGCGAACTGGCCCTGGCCGCCGGTCTGCTTGACCAGCCGCCCGACCACACCGGTCATCGCACGCATCGGCGTCTCCTGGTAGGCGACGCGCGGCGCACCCACGCCCACGTCGACCTTCCACTCGCTGCGCAGGCGCTCGACCATCACCTCCAGGTGCAGCTCGCCCATGCCCCAGACCAGGGTCTCCGCTGTGTCGCGGTCGGTTTCCACGCGGAACGAGGGATCCTCCTGGGCCAGGCTGGCCAGCCCCTGCGCCATCCGGATCAGGTCAACCGCACGCGCCGGCTCCAGCCGCCAGGCCAGTACCGGCGCCTGTGCCTGGATGTTCTCCAGGCGCAGCGGCTGCACACGGCCGCTCAGCGTTTCACCGCTGACCGCATCCTTCCAGCCCAGCACCGCCACGATGTCGCCGGCCACGGCCTGCTCGATGTCGTGGGTCTGGTCGGCCTGCACCCGCACCAGCCGGCTGACACGCCGGCCCTGCGGATGCTGCGAGCTGGCCACCGCATCGCCCACCGTCAAGGTGCCCGAGTACAGCCGCACGAAGCTGAGAGCGCCGTGCTGCTGATGAGTGATCTTGAACAGCAGGCCGGCCAGCGGACCGTCCGGATCCGGCGGCAGCACAACCTCGCCGCGCTCGCTTTCAGCGGTCACGGCAGGCCGGTCCAACGGCGACGGCAGGTAATCGACCACGGCATCCAGCAGCGTCTCGATGCCCTTGTCCTTGAACGCGGCACCAGCCAGCACGGGCACGCCCGCACCCGCCAGCGTCGCCCGGCGGATCGCCGCACGCAGCTGCTCGGCATCGATCACGCGCCCCTCCAGCCAGGCATCGGCCAGCAGATCATCGTGGTCGGCCACGGCTTCGACCAACGCATCGCGTCGCGACTGCCACGCCGCGCGCAGCGTGTCGTCCCAGGGCGTGATTGCGGTCGCAGCACCGTCCTGCCAGTGCAGCACCCGCTCATCGACCAGATCGACCCAGCCGTTGAACGTGCTTTCGCTGCCCAGCGGTACGCCCAGCGCCCACGACCGCGCCTGCAGTTTGTCCTGCAACTGCTCCAGCACGCGCTCGAACGACGCGCCGACGCGGTCCATCTTGTTGACGAAGGCGATCAACGGCACGCGATGGCGGCGCGCCTGGCGCCACACGGTCTCCGACTGGGGCTGCACACCGTCCACCGCTGAGAACACGGCCACGGCGCCGTCGAGCACGCGCAGCGAACGCTCGACTTCAATGGCGAAGTCGATGTGGCCGGGCGTATCGATCAGGGTCAGCCGATGCGGCGGCAGGTCGCGCGGCGCCCACTGCGCCTGCACGGCGGCCGCGCCGATGGTGATGCCACGTTCGCGCTCGATCGCCGAGAAGTCGGTGGTTGCGTTTCCGTCGTGTACTTCGCCGACACGATGGATCTCGCCGCTTTTCCACAGCAAGCGTTCGGTCAGCGTGGTCTTGCCGGCGTCGATGTGGGCGATGATGCCAAGGTTGCGACGGAGGGAAAGGACTTGAGTGTTCATGAAAGGGTTCCTGCAAAGCCAACTTCGGGGGCCGCGCACCCCGGTTGGCGACAGGGTGCGCGGCTAGCGTTCGGTCTCGGCGATCTGGTGCATGGCACGTTCTCCTTTGCAGTGCTGGGTAGAGTCGACTGGGTAGAGTCGACTGTTAGTCGACTTCCGGGAAAGCAGAAACGAAAAGAGCGCCCCCGGGGGCGCTCTGTCGAAGGTCCAGCGATGGCCGTTTCAACGGCCTCGTGGGGCTCCAGGCAGACACGCCCGTTCCGCGCTTGCGCGGGTCAGGGTGAAAAACTTCAGGAGCGGCATCCGGTTCATGCGGCGCATTCTAGACCTGCCAATCTGGCGCGCAAGTAAATATTGCACACATAAATAGAACGATGAGACCAGCAAAGATCGGGGTCAGATCCCTTTGCCTCTGGCAAACGGATCTGGCCCCTCTCAGCCCTTACTTGCAGCCGTGCAGCTTGCGCGCCTCGGCCACCGTCGCAGCCTGGTCATCGCCCTTCGAGATCCAGCCCTTCAGCGACATGGCCGGATCCACATGCGGCTGCCGCGCGCCACCGTGGACCACCACTTCGGTCCAGCTGCCCACCGGCGCCAGTTCGGACAAGCGTGCCGCCTGGTCGTCCTCGGTGCTGAACATGTCGTCAGGGCCTGCCGGCGGCGTGGTATTCACGGTTTCCGTCTTGCGGGTCCGGACCCGAAGCGCACCGTCCGGCAGCCGCTGGGTGATCACCTCGTATCGCTCAACACCATACGCCCAGCTGTTCTCGCCAACGCTGCGGGTCTCGCTACCATCATCAGCTACGGTCACCCTCTCCCCAGCCGGTCCTACAACGCCCGCGACAGCCCCCAAGCCGGATATCAGCGCCTGATAGACGATCATCTGCCGCTGCTCGGTGGTCAACGCTCCGGCCTTGAGCTTGGCGGCGGGAATCTGCAGGTACGCCGCTTCACTGCACAGCACCAGCACCTGCTGGTCGTCCCAACGCACCGACATTTCCTCGTTGGCGAAGTACTGCGTCTTCATCGACGTCACAGCCGCACCGTCGCCATTGGAATGCCGGGTCTCGATCAGCGAGGCGTTCTCGGCCGCGTCGGTCAGCGAAACCTGAGAAGTCGACGCTGCATTGGCGGCAAATGCGGAAAAAACGGCCGATGCGAACAGCAACGTCCGTGAAAGACCTAAAGCGGAGGGCAACATTGAATCAGTCCATTGAATGTAATTGGCGCCGAATGATACAGCGACCGGATGGCGCGACCTATCAGTCAACAAGTGCCCGGATGATCCACAGCTCCGAGACCCAACCAAAGACCGGCAAGCTTGAACGTTGAGATCACGAGTACTTCTCTGGATGTTGCATGTAGTCCAGTTCCCCGGCAGCTGATCTCTGATGGAAGGGGGGCGCGCAACAGCCTCATGGCGTTGGCTGGGCTTCCTGCGGCAATGCTATCCCGTTACCCGTCTCAACTTTCTTGTTTGCCGCAACTGCAAGCGCGCGCACGAACGGGAACTTCTCCAACAGCCACGGGTATTCCGCCGCCACCATTGCGTGGGCCTCGGCCTCCCTGTCCGTGACCTGGATCATGTCGGCCGGTGTGCCGCTGCGCGGATGCCGTTCCAGTTCCAGTTCGGGGTGCATGCCCACCCGGATCTGGCCGATGTAGTTCAACTTGCCGGGCTCGATGGTGAAGCTGTAGGCCTCGGCTTCGGGCACAGCCAGCCCCGTCTGGCCCACGGCAATCCAGCCGATGTAGTAGCGACCGGCCTTGACCCGCCGTGTCTTGATGCCCGGCTCGCAGGTGGTCACGCTGCTGAAGCGGTACAGGCCCAGTGCGCCCGTGGAGGGCGTGCCCGGCCGGTACAGCTGTACGAACCGGGTCCATCCCGCACACGCGGTGGTGGCGACCAGGATGCCCTCGTCGGCACCCAGCTTGGCGGTCGGCTTGATGTTCTCGATGCCGGCACTCACCGATGCCGGGAGCGCAAGTAGAGCGAGCATGCAGATCCACTTCATTGGAAACCTCCGGGTCAGCGGATGAACAGCGGTAGGGCCAGGATGCTGTCGCACGCCGGCGTGCAGCTGCGGAACTGCTCCGCGAGCATTTCGGCGCTCGGCGCGCCCGGCGCTGGTGTCGCCAGCCGGGCATGGAACGGATGGCGTTCCAGCAGCCAGGGCTGCGTCTGCTGCAACAGCCGTAACGACTCCGCCTCGCGATCGCGTACCGAGATCCAGGTCGGCCTTGAGTGCAGGCGGTCGAACAGTCCAGAGACCACAACCTCACCGATGTAGGTCGTCTCGCCTGCGTGCACGTCGAACGTCAGCGCTTCGTCTTCGGGCACCGCCCCGACGTATCCATAACCGTGTTCGGTCAGGTAGCCGACATAGTGGCGCCCGGCCTTGGCGCGGATGGCGGCCAGACCGGCCCTGCAGTCGAACTCGAATTCGCCGCGCAGGTCAGCCAACGGCGACGTCGACCGCGTGCCGCTGGCAAGAATCGTGATCAGCCGGATATTGCTGGTGGCGCAGTTCACCGACATCACCACGTAGCCCTCGTCCGCGGCCAGTGGAACATCCGGTCGTGCCTTCAGCGTCGCGCACCCACCCAGCACCGTCGCGAGCGCTGCCGCGACCACCCACGAAATCCCTTTCATTGTGCTTGCCCCCTGGTCCCGGCGGAGCATACGGGATCCGCTGCCGCTGCGCCATTGAGGGGCCTGATGCCGCGGCCAGCAGCGCCTTGTCCGGAGTTCCGCATGGAAACGCCGCTGACAACCCGCACCGAACTGCGGCCAGTCACATTTCAGCGCGCGGTCCGACAGGACGGCAGTGAGGTGGGCGAAGCGGAGAACATCGAGCGGGCGGCCACGCGTAGACGCTCCGCGCATAAACGGGTCTGCTTCGTGGATGCAATCAAGCGCACCCGCGTGGACAAGATCAGAATGCCCAGGGCGGATGCTTCCGAGCCGATGGCACAGCTGTCCGGCGCCCAGCCCGCCCCAGGGGCAGTCTGCATCGCCACCGCACTGGGGAGCGTGGTGCGGAAGGTGCACGGACGGGTGAACGCGATCCTGCGCTTGACCCCGCCGCGCCGGGCTTCGCGGTCTTCCAGGCTCACCTGCAGAGTCACGTACATCGCGCTCATGGCCTGATTCAGCGCGACGCCCTCACACGGTCACGTGACCACCACCAGCGGCACGCCACGGCGCGGATGCTCCAGCACCACTACATCCTGCTGGTAGACCCGCTGCAGGTTCTCTTCGGTCAGCACCTGCAACGGCGTGCCATCGGCCGCCACCCTGCCCTGTTCCAGCAGCACGATGCGGTCGGCATGGCCTGCGGCCAGATTCAGGTCGTGCAGCACCACGATCACGCAGGCACCGGCTTCGGCACAGGCACGCACACTGCGCAGCGTGCGCTCCTGGTGGCGAAGATCCAGCGCGGCCGTCGGCTCGTCGAGCAGCAGCAGCGGCGTGTCCTGTGCCAGTACGCGCGCGAACGTGGTTCGGGCCGATTCGCCACCGGAGAGCTGCTGCACCTCGCGCAGGCGCAGCGCCTGCAGCTCGGCGGCATCGATTGCCGCTTCCACCTGGGTGTCATCCACCACCGGATCCGGCGGATGCGGCAACCGTCCCATCGCCACCACCTCTTCCACGCTGAAGGCAAAGCGTACGCCGTGCTCCTGTGGCATCACCGCGCGCTCGCGTGCCAGCGGTCCCGCCTTGTAGCTGGCGAGCGGCTTGCCCAGCAGGCTTACCTGCCCCGCATCAGCGCGCAGGTCTCCGGCCGCAACCGCCAGCAAAGTGGATTTGCCTGCACCATTCGGGCCAACCAGCGCGGTCACCGTACCCGGCTCGAACGCCAGCGAGATCCCACGCAGGATCTCGCGCTGCTGGCGGCGAACCACTACCTCGTGCAACGTCAACAGCACGCTCATGGCGCCGCCTTGCGGCGCTGCTGCAGCACCAGCCAGAGGAAGAACGGTGCGCCGAGTGCAGCCGAGAACAGGCCCAGCGGGATCTCCGCCGGCGGATCCAGCGTGCGGGCAGCAGTATCTGCCACCACGATCAACAACGCGCCGAGCAGGCCGGACAACGGCAGCAGCCAGCGATGGCCAGGGCCGACCAGCAGGCGCGCCACGTGCGGCACCACCAGGCCCACGAAACTGATCGACCCAGCGAATGCCACCGCCGCACCCACCAGCAGCGCGCTGAACGCCACCAGGCGACGGCGCGTGCGGGTGACATCCAGCCCGAGGTGCTGCGCCTGGCGTTCGCCCAGCGCCAGCATGTCCAGCGGCGTGGCCAGCCGCTGCAGCGCGACCACGCCAATCGCAAACAACGGCACCACCGCCGCCACGTCGGCCCAGTTGGCGCGTGCCAGCGAGCCCATCTGCCAGAACACCAGCGATTGCAGTTCGCTTTCGCTGGCGATGTAGGTCAGGAACCCGATCAGCGCCGAGCAGAACGCCGCCATCGCAATGCCGACCAGCAGCAGCGTGGCGTTACCCGCGCCCTTGCCGGGCCGGGCCAACGCATACGTCAGCCCGATCGCCAGCGCACCGCCGGCGAACGCCGCGACAGGCACCAGCCAGCCCGCCGCACCCGCAGCGCCAAGCACGATGGCGGCCACCGCCCCGAGCGCAGCGCCCTGGCTGACACCCACGATGCCCGGATCCGCCAGCGGGTTGCCGAACAAGCCCTGCAGGCTGGCGCCGGCCATCGCCAACGAAGCGCCCACCATCGCGCCCAGCAGGGCGCGCGGAATACGCAACTGCCAGACCACGGCCAGGTCGCGGCTGCTGACTGCCTGCGGATCCAGCAGACCCAGCTTCACCGCCAGCGCCTGCACCACCTCCAGCGGCGGCAGCCGCAGCGGGCCCACGGCGAACGAGGCCAGCACCGCACCCAGCAGTGCCAGCAACGCCACCAGCAACATCGCCCGACCGCGACGGCGGCGCCGATCCGCCGGACTCATGCCTTCGGCAACGCCGCCAGGGCCTTGGCCAGCGCAAGCGCCCCAGCACCGGAACCGACACTGGTGTACTTCAGCTGCACATCCGGCATCACCCAGACCCGGTCGGCCTGCCCGGCCGGGGTCTGCTTCAGCGTCGGGTACGCCTTCCACAGGCCCTCGGCACCGCCGAACAGCTGCAGGTCATGCTCGGTCACCAGGATGACCTCCGGTGCGGCCGCAACCACGCCCTCATTGCTCAGCTGCGAGTAGTTCTTCACCCCGGCCTCGGTGCCGATGTTGACGCCGCCGGCCAGTGCGATCAGCTGCGCCGACGCGCTGTCGGCACCGGCAACGGTCGGCGAGCCACCGGCACCCGTTGCCGAAACGTGGATCACGCGTGGCGCATGGCCCAGGCTCTTGCCAATCGCTGCAGCCTCGTCCAGCTGACGCTGCACCTGGGTGGCCAGCGCCTGCCCTGCCTCGGCCAGCCCAAGTGCGGCGGCCACCTTGCGCACCTTCTCCGGTGCCGGCTGCAGGTCATCGATGACCACGGCCGGCTCGCCCACTTCGCGCAGCTTCTTTGCCAGTTCGGTATGCCGACGCAGGCTGTTGCCGAGGAACAGCGAGCCCTTCAGGCTCAGCACGCCTTCCACACCCGTGGTGCGGTTGAACAGGAACTGGTGCGGCGCGGCGAGGCCGGCCTGGGTGGTGGTGTTGGTCGGCGCAGCGAACACCTGCTTGCCCAGGCCCAGCGCCTCGATCACCGCGATGACATCGTCGCCACCGGCAATGATCCGGCGGGTGTCGGCCACTTCGACGTCGGCGCCATCATCGGAATGCACCTTGGCTGGCAGCACGACCTTCTGGTCGTACACCGCCGGCAGGCTGGCACCGGCCACGCGCTGCCAGCCTGCCGGCAACACGGTTTCCGCAGCCGACGCTGCGGCCGAGGGCCCGGCAAGCTTCGCAGCATCCGAAGGCACCGAGGGTCCGCCACAGGCAGCCAGCGCCAGCGAAACAGCCAGCGGAAGCGCACACAGGCGCAGACGGGACGCGATGTTCATGGAGGTTCTCCTTGCTGGCAGGGCGACGTGCACGCCGCCCCGCCGGGTGACTTACTGCTTCGGGGTGATGCGGGTGATGCGGTCACCCTTGGGGTCTTCGGCACCGCGCGACTTGTTCACCGCGAACACGTTGCCCTTGCCATCGGCGCGGACATGGTTCGGCAGCGTGCCGCCATCGAGGTTGGCAACCACCTTGCCGTCGCCATTCACGACGGTGACGGTGCCTGCGCCGCGGTTGCTGACATAGGCCAGGCCGGAGGCATCATCGAAAGCGACGTTCAGCGCACCGGCGCCCACCGGCACGTCGTGCAGCACCTTGCCGGCGGCCACGTCGACGATCAGCAGATTGTCGGTGCCCTGCGAGGCCACGTACAGGCGGTTGCGCGCCGCATCGAAGGCCACGCCGGAGGCGCTGATCGAATTACCCAGGTCGATGACCTTCTCGACCTTGCCGCTGGCCACATCGATCACCGCCGCTTCCGGGCTGCCGATACTGACGGTGAACAGCTTGCCGCCCTTCTCATCCAGCACCAGGCTCATCGGGGTGAACTTGCCGTCATCCACGCCGGATTCCAGCGTCACCTGCGGCAGTTGCTTGAAGGTCTTCGCGTCGAACACCGACAGGTGATCCTCACCCGTGGCGGAGGCGAACACCTTGCCGTGGGTGCCGTCCACCACCACGTCGCGCGCATGCGGCACGGCATCGACCGGGAACTGGTGGACCAGCGACAGGTCCTTCTGGCGATAGACCGCAATCGAATTCTGGCGGGTATTGGTCACCCACACATTGCCATTGGTGTCATCCACGCCCACACCGTAGACCGCGTACACCGCACCGTTGGTGCTGCCCGGCACCTGCGCCGGGGTGATCGCCTTGGTTACCTTCAGGGTCTTCGGGTCCAGCTTCAGCAGCTGCGACTGGGTCACCGGCGGGCGGCCAACGGCCGAGGTGACAAACACGGCATTGCTGGCCGCGCTGTAGGCGGACTGGTACAGGCCCGGCACCAGCTTGTTGGACTGGGTGGTGAACTGCGCCTGGCCGGACAGCGGCAGCTGCGGCGATACACGCAGCTTCAGCACCGTGGCCGCGGCCGGCTGGCTCGCGCGCACCACAACCGGGTGGGTGCCCGGCACCGCGTCGGTCGGAATGCTCAGCTGGGTCTTGAAGTTGCCATCGGCGTCGACCACCACCGGCTGCGCGTTGAGCACGCTGTCGCCACGCAGCAGGCTGACCTTCTGGCCTGGCACGAAGCCACGGCCGACCACGTCGGCGGTGCTGCCCGGAACCACGTTCTCACCGCGTGAGACGACTTCGCCCTTGAAGGTGGCGTTGGCCGGTTGGTCGAACACCGGTTGTGCGGTGGCGGTCACCGCCAGCAACAGGCCGGCGGCGAGAGAGGTGAGACGGAAAGACGGACGGAACGACATGGAAGGCTCCTTGCACACGTAGGCCGCGCCACGTGGCGCGGGATTCATCGGTTGCCTGGGCCGCTGCACGTCGGCAGCCTCGCCTGGGTAGTGGGGTCGCACGGCATTGCGTGCGAGGCGATTCATTCGGCGGTGCTGTCACCGCCATTGGCGGCGCCGTCGGCGGCACTGCGATCGGTCACGCCGTACAGTTCGTGCAGCGCCGCGTGGAACGAGGCCGGCAGCATCGGGCCGTGGCCCAGCCCCTCGAACTCGCGGTACTGCACGCTCAGTCCCGGCACCCTGGCCAGCCGCTCGGACAACTGCATGGCTGCATCCGGCGTGGCACCGCCAATGCGGCGCAGGTGCGCGACCACGCGCGGATTGTTCATGTCGCGCTTGCCGCGATCACCAACGCGCTCGGCACCGCCGAGCATCAGCCACAGCTTCGCCGGCTGGCCATGCACGTTCTGCACGAACTGCTGCTCCGGGTCGCCCAGCGCAGCGCCCTGGCTCCACCACAGCGACGGGCTGGCGGCCAGATAGCACTGGAACGCGGCAGCACGGGTGTACAGCGCATTGAGCACGAACAGGCCGCCCAGCGAGTGGCCCCACAGCGCTTGCTGCTGCGCATCGATGCGTGCGCGGCGCTCAACTTCCGGCTTGATGCGGCGCTCGATCACATCGAGGAAGGCCGCTGCACCGCCGCCGACTGCCTGCGTGCTGCCGCTCTCATCGTCGGCGCGGTCGATCCACGCGGTGTAGTCACGGGTGCGCGCCTTCGAATCGATGCGCAGATCGTTGTCGTAGCCGATCAGCACCAGCACCGGCGGCGCCTTGCGCGCGGCCAGCTCGGCCAGGATCGGCTGGTCCAGCACCATCGCCACGGCATTGCCATCCAGCGCGTACAGCACCGGCAGCGGCGTCTTGCCGGCCTTGGCCGGGATCGCCACATTCACCCGCCAGCGGCGTTGCTGGTCGGGGCTGTCCACCAAGAACTGCTCGAAGCGATAGCTGGCCGCAGGCTCGTCGAGCACGGTGTGGCCGATCTTCTGCAGCGGATTGCGCTGCTGCGCATGGGCGTACGGGGTGGCCAGGAGCAGACCCATCATCAAGGCGGCCAGGCCGCGGGCCAGCGGACCACGGCACGAAAGCGGGACGAAATGCTTCATCAGCGGCGGCAGGAGCGGCCCACGGCCGCCGGTTCACAAGGGACCGCAGTCTACCTTAAACGCGAATGATTATCACATCGAACAAACGTCACACTATGTATCACGCGCGCGCACGGCCAGTTGCACCAGAGGCGGCAATTCCCCTATTTTGCCGGCCACCGGGGCATTGGATCGCCCCACTTCCAGCGCAGCCATGGACGGCGGAGACGTTGCCGCCGGCCGGGCGCGTTCATCGCGCCACGACCGCCATGGGATCGGATCCCATGATTGTGAGACCCCCTTGAAGCACACCGCACTGATCGCCCTTACCCTCAGCCTGCTTGCACCGCTGGCCGCGCACGCCGCGCAGGATCTGCCCTCGCTCTACCAGGCCTTTGAAGAGGCCGGCAATTCGACCCTGAGCATGGAAGAACTCAACCAGACGGTGACCTTCACCGCGGTGGCGCTGGGCGTTTCCAGCAACCTGGCGGGCGAACCGCTCATTGAGGCCGGCGATGACCAGGGCAATGTCCTGGCCCGGCTGACCACCTCCGATGAGCAGCAGGCCGCCAAGCTGGGCGCCCTGGAAGAAGGTGCCATCTTCACCGCCAGTTGCACGCTGCAGTTCAGCTCGGGCACCGATTACCTGTCCTTCGGTGATTGCACCATCAAGTAAAGATGAAGCCGGCAAAATGCCTGCTTCATTTCTTTGCCGCTATAGCGTCGAGCCATGCTCGACTCATGCATCATCACGGCCCCGTAGGCACCGGACCGTAAGCGTTCTCCTGCGGCGTGCCCGGCAGCAGCGCGAAGATCAGGATCACGATGCCACCGCCTGGCACCAATGCCAGCAGGTACAGCCAGCCCGACTGGTTGCAGTCGTGCAGGCGGCGCACGGTCACCGCGATCAGCGGCACGATCGTGGCCAGCCACATCACGCCGAGCAGCACCATCATGCCGATCAGGATGCCCGCCAGTGCATCAGCGTTGTTGCGCAGCAAGATGGCCAGCACACCCGCGAGCAGCATCACCGCGGTTGCGACCAGGAACAGGAACAGCTGGTACATCCAGTACTCGCGGCGGTTGGCGCGGCCTTCGAACTGGGCATAGCGCTTCAACGGCAGAATCATTTCCTGCACGGCATCGATCCTTGAAAAGAGAAGCCGCGCAGTGTGCCAAAGACCGGCGCCGGGGACAATGTGGAACCGAGCCATGCTCGGCTGCTGCTCAAAGAGGTACCTGCACGCCCATGCAGGAGCGGAGTCGAGCACAGCTCGACCCTACAGAAGCCTGGTCAGCGCCCCTTCGCGGCCCGCGCAGCCTCGCGCTCGGCGCGCAACCGATCCAGCTTTTCCTTCAGCTTGATTTCCAGACCGCGCGGCACCGGGTTGTAGTACACCCGCTCGCCCATCGCATCCGGGAAGCCGGTCTGATCCAGCGCGATGCCACCCTCTGCATCGTGGTCGTACTGGTACTCGGCACCGTAGCCAAGCTCCTTCATCAGCTTGGTCGGCGCATTGCGCAGGTGCAGCGGCACTTCTTCGGTGCCACTTTCGCGTACATCGGCCTTGGCTTGGTTGAACGCCGCATAGCCTGCGTTCGACTTCGCGGTGCTGGCCAGGTACAGCACAAGCTGGGCGAAGGCGAGTTCGCCTTCCGGGCTGCCCAACCTTTCGTAGATGTCCCAGGCTTCCAGCGCCATGCTCTGCGCGCGCGGATCGGCCAGGCCGATATCCTCGATCGCCATGCGGGTCAACCGGCGCGCCAGATAGGACGGATCGCAACCGCCATCGAGCATGCGGGTCAGCCAGTACAGCGCGGCATCAGGATTGGAGCTGCGTACCGACTTGTGCAGCGCCGAGATCTGGTCATAGAACTGCTCGCCGCCCTTATCGAAACGGCGGGTGCGGTCGGCCAGCACCTGGGTCAGGGTCTCCGGCGTGATGCGCCCGCCCTCCCCGCCTGCCAGCTCGGCGGCGATTTCCAGCAGGGTCAGCGCACGCCGCACGTCACCATCGGCGGCGGTAGCGATTTCCAGCAACAGCTCTGGCGCGACCTCGATGTCCTCGTCGCCCAGGCCCCGCTCGCGGTCACCCAGTGCACGCTGCAACGCCTCGACGATATCGGTCGGCGAGACCGCTTCCAGCACATGCACGCGACAACGCGACAGCAGCGCCGAGTTCAGTTCGAACGATGGATTTTCAGTAGTGGCGCCAACGAACAGGATGGTGCCGCGTTCAATGTGCGGCAGGAACGCATCCTGCTGCGCCTTGTTGAAACGATGCACCTCGTCCACGAACAGCACGGTGCGACGGCCTTCGGCGAAGCGCTGCGCCGCCTCGGCCAGCACTTGGCGCACTTCCGGCAACCCGGACAGCACCGCGGAGATGGCGCGGAATTCAGCGTCGGAGTACTCGGCCAGCAGCAGCGCCAGCGTGGTCTTGCCGCAGCCGGGCGGCCCCCACAGGATCATCGAATGCACGCGACCGGATTCGACCGCGCGACGCAGCGCGCTATCCGGCGCCAGCAGGCGCTTCTGCCCGACCATTTCGTCGAGGGTGCGCGGACGCATGCGCTCGGCCAGCGGACGCAGGTGGTCCCGATCGACGCTCAGCAGATCGGGGCCAGGGAGGGAAGTTGAACGATGTCTTGCCACCTGCTCATTGTACCGCGCCGCCCAACGGTAGCGCCGGGCCAAGCCCGGCGTCCCCCATCAGTTGCCGATGACGTCGGTGCCCTTCGGTGGAGTGAAGCTGAAGGTGCCGGCCGCGAAGCCCGGGTTGCGCTTCCAGCCGCTGAAGCGGATCACGGTGCGCTGGCCCACGGCGTCGGTGATCTCCATCTTGGCCAGGCCCTGGGCGTTGAAGCCCAGCGCGGCGTACTGGAAGCTGGCTTCGGTCTCGCGCTTCGGCGACAGCGACAGCCACTGCAGGCCATCGCGCTGTGCGGCCTCTTCGCTCACGTCGTACTGCTGCTCCAGCAACGCCGGGTTGATCAGTGCAGTCAGCGGGCTGTTCTGCTCTTCCTTGCCCTGCTCGCGCACGGTCGCCTGCTCCAGGTCTGGCTCGTACATCCAGACCTTCTTGCCATCGGCCACGATCAGCTGTTCGTGCGGGCGCACGTACTCCCAGCGGAACAGACGCGGCGCCGACAGCGCCACGCGGCCACTGGTCGATTCCTTCACCTTGCCGCGGCTGTCGAACACCTGCTGGCTGAACTGGCCATCCAGGCCCTTCAGGCCACTGGTGAAGGTCTTGAGGTCGTCGCGGGCGCCTGCCCAGGCGCTACCGGCGGCGGCGCAGGCCACGGCCAGGGTGGTGGTGGCAAGGAAACGGCGGAAGCGGACGTTCATGCGTAAATCCTGTGGGCGCGTGCGCCAGGAAAGGTGGTTGCCAGTGTGCCCGGGGAAAGATGAATGGGCGATCAGGGCGACATTATGCCGCCCTGATCGTCCATCGGCGATTCAGCCGCCCGATCCGGGCAGCTTGCCGTACAGCACCTGGCCGCGGAAGCCACGCCGCACTTCGCGATACAGCGCGCGGAACGCCGGATAGTCCTGCGGCTGGCACAGCGCCTCCGTTCCCCGCACCGCGTTCTGCAGCAGGCGGTGATGCGCGGTGACTTCCTGGCCCTCGCGGCTCCAGTCCACCCGGTACTCGCCGGCGGCATTGCTGAACCGCTGGCTCGCCGGGATGGCAATGATCGGTGCATTGGCCGGGAACTGCAGGCGATAGGTTTCCTCGCGAAGGCTGGCGTTGCAGTAGAACGGCGTTTCGTTGGCCGGCGCCGAGGCAGTGGCGTACAGGCCGCGCACCGACTCGCCGCCCGGCGGGTCCGGCACGGCCATGCCGCCGGCCACGCTGAAATCGGCGTAGTCCTCGGCCTGGAACGCCATGCGATAGCCGAAGGGCCGGGTCAGGTCGCCTGGCACGCCCTGGATCTGCAGCTGCCCTCGCCCATCGAAACCGGACGCGGCCATGATCTGCTCTTCAGCACGCGCACGGTTCTGCGCGTTGAGCTGCGAGAACTGCGCGCGCATGCCGATCTCCGCGTTCTCGCCCAGTTTCGGGGTGGTCTCGCCGCGCAGGTTGCCGTTGGCGTCGAAGGTGAAACGCACCTCCATCGAGGTGGCGTTGCGTTCGGGCGTGTTGGCCGGGGTGCGTGCCAGCGTGGCGTCGCGGGTGCGCATCACCGGCGCACCCAGGTCACCTTCCGGCAGCTGGCCGAAGCGCGCCCACGCGGTGGTCGAATCCAGGTACAGGTCGAATTCGGGAATGTAGGTGATGGCGTGGTTGAAGCGGCCCAGCACCGGGATCTTCGGCAGCGTCGGCCCGCCACCGGCACCGATCAGCACCGGCGAACTGGCGATGCCCTTGGCTGCCAGCAGCGCCTCCAGGATCGTCACATGGTCCTTGCAGTCGCCGTAGTGGTTGTCGAGGATGCTCTGCGCGCTGTTCGGTTCCAAACCGCCATTGCCCAGGTACACCGCCACATAGCGGATGTTCTGCGCCACCCAGCGGTAGAGCGCATCGGCCTGCTCGCGCCGGTCGCTGATCCCAGTGGTGATCTGGTCGGCCAGCACCTGCAGTTCCGGCGTGACCTGTGCCGCCGGGCCGGCCTTGCGCTGGTAGGCACGCCCCATCTGCGCCCAGTCACGATACGTGCTGGCCATGATGTTCGGGCCGAACTCCCAACCGGCGGCCGACCAGTTCTGGGCCGGCATCGCCTCACGCCGCTGGTAGCGCCAGCGCCACTGCGCCTGGCCGTTCTTCACTGTCGGGCGATCACTGCCCTGCACGCCGCGGCTGTCGACGAACATCGGCAGGTTGGCCGGCGCACTCAGGGTGACCTCGGCGTCCTCGTATTCGGTGAAGACATTGAACGTCTCCCACAGTCCGAAATAGCCCGGGAAGTACGGCGTCAGCTGGGTCCGGCGCACCTGGTAGTACAGCCGCGTGCCCGGCGCCAGGTTCGGGAACACGATCACCCGCACCTTGCGGTCGGCGTACATCGCCGCCGAGGCGCTGGAGTAGCTTTCCTGGGTGTAGATGCGATCGGCCGGCACGTCGCGGCGCTGGCCGTCGGCGGTGATGGTGTAGGCGCCAAGCACCTCCAGGGTTTCCATCTTCTCGCTGTAGCTCAGCCGCACCTGGCTGAACTGCTCGACCGAGGCCTTGGTCTTGAGCAGCACTTCGTAGGTTTCAGTCTGCACATTGCCGGCATCCGGCCGCACCTGGTAGTCGGCGCGGTAACGGACAATGCTGAAATTGTTGCTGGCTTCGGTATCGCCGCTGGTGGAAGGCGGCGCCGTGGCGGGCGCGGAGGTGGCGGTATCTGCCAGTGCCGGGCTGGCAGCCACGAAGGCTGCCAGCGCCAGCGCGCTTGGGACGGGATGAAGCATGCGTCGGTTCCTTGGACGTCGTGGGGATACGTCGGGTCTTACTTCGGCGGCGGCGGTGCCAGCACCGTGCGGTCGCCGTTGTGCTCGGGCGGGCTGACCACGCCGGCCGCTTCCATGGCCTCGATCAGTCGCGCTGCACGGTTGTAGCCGATCTTCAGCCGGCGCTGCACGCCGGAAATCGAGGCACGGCGCGTCTCGGTGACCACCCGCAGTGCTTCGTCATACAACGGGTCGGACTCGTCGCCGGACGAAGTGTTCTCCGGCAGGCCGGTGGCGCCCACGACCACGCCGTCGCCCATCGTCTGCACTTCGTCCAGCACGCCGTCGACATAATCGGCCGGGCCCATCGCCTTGAGGTGCTCGACCACGCGATGCACTTCATCATCGGACACGAACGCGCCATGCACGCGTTCGGGCAGCGCGGTGCCCGGCGGCAGGTACAGCATGTCGCCGTGGCCGAGCAGGGTTTCCGCGCCGGACTGGTCGAGGATGGTGCGCGAGTCGATCTTGGAGCTGACCTGGAAGGCGATGCGGGTCGGGATGTTGGCCTTGATCAGGCCGGTGATCACGTCCACCGATGGGCGCTGCGTAGCCAGGATCAGGTGGATGCCGGCCGCACGCGCCTTCTGTGCCAGGCGCGCGATCAGCTCTTCCACCTTCTTGCCGACGATCATCATCATGTCGGCGAATTCGTCGATGAAGATGACGATGAACGGCAGCGTCTCCAGCGGGCGCGGCGCCTCGCCCAATTCGGGGTTCGGCTTGAACAGCGGGTCCATCAGCGGCTGGCCGGCGTCCTGGGCTTCCTTCACCTTCTTGTTGAAGCCGGCCAGGTTGCGCACGCCCACCGCGCTCATCAGCTTGTAGCGGCGCTCCATCTCGGCCACGCACCAGCGCAGGCCGTTGGCGGCCTCCTTCATGTCGGTGACCACCGGCGCCAGCAGGTGCGGGATACCCTGGTAGACGCTCAGTTCGAGCATCTTCGGGTCGATCATGAGCATCCGCAGGTCTTTCGGCGAGGCCTTGAACAACAGGCTCAGGACCATCGCATTGACCGCCACCGACTTGCCCGAGCCGGTGGTGCCGGCCACCAGCAGATGCGGCATGCGCGCCAGGTCGGCCACCGTCGGGCGACCCGCGATGTCCTTGCCCAGCGCCAGGGTCAACACGCTGGCCGACTTGTCATATTCCTTCGAGCGCAGCAGCTCGGACAGGAAGATCATCTCGCGGGTGACGTTGGGAATTTCCAGGCCGATCACTGACTTGCCCGGAATGACATCGACCACGCGCACCGACTTCACCGACAAGCCGCGCGCGATGTCCTTGTCCAGCGAACTGATCTGGCTGACCTTGATGCCCGGTGCCGGCTCGATCTCGAAGCGGGTGATGACCGGGCCGGGATTGGCGCCGACCACCTGCGCATCGATGCGGAAGTCCTTCAGCTTGAACTCGATCTGCCGCGACAGGGTCTCCAGCGTCTCTTCGTCGTAGCCCTTGGGCTGCGGCTTGGGATCATCCAGCAGCGCCAGCGGCGGCAGGTCCGAGCCATCGCCGTTGACGCCGCGGAACATCGGAATCTGGGTGTCGCGCTTGGCCCGATCGCTCTTCTCGATCACCGGTTCCGGGCGCGGCTCGATCTTCACCGGCTCGCGCTTGGCGCGCACCTCGGCGTCGGCCTTGCGCACTTCCTGGCGCTCCTCGCGCATCACCCGGGTCTGCTTCCACTCGGTGACTTCTTCCTTCTTGCGCTCCAGCAACGGCGCCAGCGACATCACGCCACGGCCGATCTTCTCCATCACCGTAAACCAGGACAGCCCGGTGGCCAGGGTGATCGAGGCCAGCAGCAGCACCAGCACGAACAGGTTCGCGCCCAGCGCGCCGAAGCCCACCGTCAGCGAGTTGCCCACCAGCTTGCCGAGGATGCCGCCGGCACTGGAAACATCGCCACTGAACAGGCGCACGTGCAGGAAGCCGGTACCGGCGATCAGGAAGCCGACCAGGCCGACCAGGCGCAGCGCCGGGTCCAGGTCGTTCTCGCCCTTGCTCTCACGCTTGAGGCCGAACATGGCGATCCAGGCCAGCGCGCCCAGCACGACGGGCAGCAGGAAGGCGATGTAACCGAACAACTGCAGCAGCACGTCGGCGATCCAGGCGCCGGCGCGGCCTCCCAGGTTATGCACCGGCGCGACGACGCTGCCGGTGTGCGACCAGCCCGGGTCGGTTGCTGAATAGGTGAAAAGACTGGCCGCCAGGTAGAGCAGCGCCGGCGCGATGGCGATCAGGCCCAGGTCGCGCCAGAGGCGCTGGCGGCGTGGATTATCGGTCGCCGCCGCTGCGGCCGTGCGACGTGACGCCTTGCTGTCGTCGGACTTGGAGCGTTCGGGGACCTGCTTCGCCACCTTAGACCATACCTTTGGAATGCACTGTTAGTGATTGATAATAAATGAGACGGCGTCAGTTTTCAGTTATGCGACATCTGACAGAGTCTGCGGAGGGCCGGAATCACCACTGGATGACGGCGTTCCGTTCATCGGCTTGAATCGCCCTGCCCCAGCCGCCACTCTATGACCAGCCACGGATGCTGCGCAAACATCGCCAGCGCCTTGTCCCATCTACCTTTTCGCGAGTCTACATGAGCACCAGCCTGCCCTCCCGCCACCAGCGTCTCGTCATCCTCGGTTCCGGCCCGGCCGGCTGGACCGCCGCCGTCTACGCTGCCCGCGCCAACCTGAAGCCGGTCGTCATCACCGGCCTGCAGCAGGGTGGCCAGCTGATGACCACCACCGAGGTGGACAACTGGCCCGGTGACGCCCACGGCCTGATGGGCCCGGACCTGATGGCACGCATGCAGGCCCACGCCGAGCGTTTCGAGACCGAGGTCATCTTCGACCACATCCACACCGCTGATGTGTCCCAGCGCCCGTTCAAGCTGATCGGCGACAGCCACGAGTACACCTGTGACGCGCTGATCATCGCCACCGGCGCCACCGCCAAGTATCTGGGCATCCCGACCGAAGAAGCCTTCAAGGGCCGCGGCGTCTCCGCCTGCGCCACCTGTGACGGCTTCTTCTACCGTGACCAGGACGTGGTCGTGGTGGGTGGCGGCAACACCGCCGTGGAAGAGGCCCTGTACCTGTCCAACATCGCCCGCAAGGTCTACCTGGTCCACCGCCGCGACACCTTGAAGGCGGAGAAGATCATGCAGGACAAGCTGTTCAAGAAGGTGGCCGAAGGCAAGATCGAGACCGTCTGGCATCACCAGGTGGAGGAAGTGCTGGGCAACGACGCCGGCGTGACCGGGGTGCGCTTGAAGTCCACCCTGAATGGCAGCACCCGCGACATCGACGCCCACGGCTTCTTCGTGGCCATTGGCCACCACCCGAACACCACCCTGTTCGACGGCCAGCTGGCGATGAACAACGGCTACCTGGAGATCCGCTCAGGCCTGGGCGGCAACGCCACCCAGACCTCGGTGGAAGGCGTGTTCGCCGCCGGCGACGTGGCCGACCAGCATTACCGCCAGGCGATCACCTCGGCCGGCTTCGGCTGCATGGCCGCGCTGGACGCCGAGCGCTTCCTGGATGCCGAAGGCAAGGCAAGCTGAAGCGCTGATCCTGCTCAGTAGCGTCGAGCCATGCTCGACTCGAACAAAAGGCCGACGCCAATGCGTCGGCCTTTTCGTTTCATCTGCCCTATCCTTCCCCCATGCCCTCCACCCGCTTCCTCGACTCCCTGCAGTCCATTGCCGCCACCGACTGGGACGCCCTGCACGACGGCCGCAACCCCTTCGTCAGCCACGCCTTCCTCTCTGGCCTGGAACGACATGGCTGCCTGCGCGAGGATTGGGGCTGGCAGCCTCAGCACTTCACCCAATGGGACGGCGACACCCTGGTCGGCGCCATTCCCGGCTACCTGAAGACCAATTCGCACGGCGAGTTCGTGTTCGACCATGCCTGGGCCAACGCCTATGCGCGCCACGGCCGCGACTACTACCCGAAGTGGCTGGGCGCGGTGCCGTACTCACCGGTCACCGGACCGCGCCTGCTGGCCCGTCACGATTCAGGGCGCGTCGCGCTGCTGTCGGCATTGCGCGAGGCACTGCCCGCGCTGCACGTATCCTCGGCCCATATCAACTTCCACACCGCCAGCGATGAGGCCCTGTTCGGTGACGACTGGCTGCTGCGCGAGGACGTGCAGTTCCAATGGCAGAACGCGGGTGACTGGGCCACGTTCGAGCAGTTCCTCGGCGCGATGGACCACAAGCACCGCAAGAACATCCGCCAGGAACGGGCCAAGGTCACCCGCCAGGGCATCACCTTCCGCGTGGTGCACGGCGACGAGGCCAGTCGCGCCGATCTGCAGGCGATGTACCGCTTCTACCTGCAGACCTTCCTCGAATACGGCAACGCCCCGGCGCTGACCGAGGTCTTCCTGCGCCATCTGGCCATTTCATTGGGTCGCGGGCTGGTGCTGTTCCTCGCCGAGCAGGAAGGCCAGCCAATCGCCGGAGCGCTCTGCCTGCGTGGCGGCGACACGCTCTACGGCCGCTACTGGGGTGGCGCCACCCTGCCCGGGCTGCACTTCGAAGCCTGCTACTACCAAGGCATCGAGTACTGCCTGCGCGAAGGCCTCAGCCGTTTCGAGCCGGGCGCGCAGGGGGAGCACAAGCTGGCGCGGGGCTTTCTGCCGACGCTGGTGCGCAGCCGGCACTGGGTGGCTGATGCGGACTTTGCAGAAGCGCTGCAGGACTGGTGCCGGCAGGAGCGGCGGGATGTGCGCCGCTATCAGCAGGAACTGCAGGGGCATGGGCCGTTCCGCGAGCGTGCCGACCAGGGCGGGCACCTACCAGAGCAATAGGCCCAAGGTTGGCACCTGCCAGAGCGATGCCGGGTACGCTGCGCTCAGGTGCATTGCCAGAAGTGCCCGCTCACCCGGCACTTCGCACACCAGAACGTGTAGAGCATGCCGCCACTGCCCCATAGCAGCGCGCCTCCACCGGTGGTCGGCAGCGTCGAATCCAGCTGCATCACGAAGGGCATCTCCTCACCGCAATCGATGCACGCCGGATACCAGGCACTCTGCACCCAGCTCGGTGCGCCGCCCACGCGCGACAGGTTCTGCCGATGGTTGGACTGGCCCCAGTCCTGTTGCTGCCAGCGCGCGCTGTCCAGGGCGACCAGGCCCACTTCGGCACGCATCAGGTCACCGCTGTCAGTGGGCGTGGCCGGCACCTCCAGGCGCTGGCTGGGGTGGCAGCTGGGCAGGCCGCTGACATCGTGGCGATAGAAACGCACGGGCGGATCTTCCCAACCGCAGCAGTCCAGGCACAGGCCCAGCGTGATCTCGCCGGCCGCGCCCGGTTGAAGCGCGGCAGCATCGGTTCGCAGCAGGCGCTGCAGCGGCGCATGGCAGCTGCCACAGAGCGCTTCCAGCCGCCCACCCATCTGACCGGCATGGCGCACCTGCCCGCTGCTCCAGGTCGGGTGCAGACGCCAGATGCGCCTGCGCCAGCTCGGCTCGTCGGCCTGCTGCGCACGATGCTGCTCACGACCGAAGCGGATGTGCAGCGGCCGCTCCCCATGCAGGCGCCGCGGCTGCCGTCCGTCGGCGACGCCTGCCCAGTGCGCCCAGACCTCGGCATCAAGCCGTCCCCAGTCGACCATGTAGCCGCGGGCAACGCCGTACGTCTCTGGCAGGGTCGCAAGCAGCAACGCTCTGGCTCGCGCCATTTCGCGATCGTCATCGGCTTCGGACAGGATGCGCGCCCACTGCGCGGCAATGGCGGAGGGCAGGTCCCGCCATACCTGCGAAGCCAGCTGCAGCTCATCCTCACGGGTGACCGCCAGCAGTGCCTCCCAGTCGTCCTGCAGCAGCTGCGGCGCCTGATAGCTGGCGAATTCCATCACGCTGGCCACCAGCTCGCCGCGCTCGCCATCACGGTAGCGACGCCAGGCCTCGGCACAGACCGGCGCTACCGCTTCGTCGGGCAGCAGATCCAGCGCCATGTCGAGAAACGCCGAGCCGGGTGAACGCCGGGCAAGCGCCAGCAGCATCAGCGCACCGAGCTGGAACGGCTGCTCAGTGGCCAGCGCCAGCAGCATGTTCTGGCTGTCGTTACGCGTGCACGGGGTGTCGTGCACATCGAGGATGGCGGTAATCGCGTCACTCATGCGTGGGCTCCTTGCCGTTGGACGCCGATGGTGCCAGACATCAACGATCACCACGACGAATACAATGGTGACATGACCCGCCAGCTGCCCTGGCGCCTGGCCGATGCGCCGGACGCGCCCTTCCCTCCGGCTGAGACCGCACTGCGCCAGCCCGATGGCCTGCTTGCAGTAGGCGGCGACCTGCATCCGGTGCGCCTGCTCAACGCGTATGCCGGAGGCATCTTCCCCTGGTTCAGCGAAGGCGAGCCGATCCTGTGGTGGTCGCCGGACCCCCGCATGGTGTTCCGCACCGAGGGCGTGCACCTGTCCAGTCGTTTCCGCCGCCAGCTACGTGGCTGCGACTGGGAGGTCACCGCCGACACCGCCTTCAGCCGCGTGATGCGTGCCTGCGCGGCGGCACCACGCCCCGGCCAGGACGGCACCTGGATCAGTCCGGCGATGGTCGAGGCCTACAGCCAGCTGCACGACCTCGGCTTTGCCCACTCCTTCGAGGTCTGGGAGCGGCAGACGCTGGTCGGCGGCATCTACGGGGTGGCGATCGGATCGATGTTCTTCGGCGAAAGCATGTTCAGTGGCGCCAGCGGCGGCTCCAAGGTCGCCTTGGCCGCACTGGCTTCCACCCTGCGGGGCTGGGACTGGGAACTGATCGACGCCCAGGTGCAGAACCCACACCTGCTGCGGATGGGAGCCGAGCACCTGCCCCGTGCGCAATTCCTGGACCATGTGCGCCATGCCGTGCGCCGCGGGGGGCGTGAAGGCGCGTGGACCCAGGCCGTCGGACGCTTGCCAGCACGGCGTTTGGCCGAGGGTTAACGCAAACTTTGCAAGCTGGGCCGGTCACGCGTAAAATACTGCGCCTTAGGCCCAGCGTGGCCGTTTTCTGAACCGCACAGGACTACATGTCGAAAGACGATTCCATCGAGTTCGAGGGCACCGTCAGCGAGACGCTGCCGAACACCACTTTCCGCGTTCGTCTGGAAAATGGGCACGAAATCATCGCCCACATCTCCGGCCGCATGCGCAAGAACTACATCCGCATCCTTACCGGTGACCGGGTCAAGGTTGAAATGACCCCGTATGACCTGACCAAGGGTCGTATCACCTACCGCATGAAGTAAGCGGTTGGCGCCTGGCGCCACTTCGACAAGGCCAGCCCTGGTTGCTGGCCTTTTGTCATGCCCGCAATCCGGCCCTGCCGGAGGTCATCGTGACCGAACTCACCGTGGCATCGGTCAGCCCTGCTTGCGGCAGATTCGCATTCGCGGAAGCGGCGGCACCCTGGGATCCGGTCCAGTCCGGATCGTCGCCCCCTGCCCCGCCATGAACCTGCCCTCCCTGCTCATCCCCTTGGCCTTGTCTGCCACCACCCTGCTGGCGTCGCCTGCCCATGCCGCCGACACCACACCGGCGCAGTGCGTGCCACTGTCGGGCGAACAGCAGATCGTTCGCGCCGGTGCCGACAGGAACATCCTGCTTCGCTCCGGTGTAGACCACTATGTCGTGCATTTCCGCAGCAGCTGCCCGTCTGCCGTGCTGGCCACCCGCCTCGACTTCAAGACCGACGGGAAGGACGCGGGGGAACTGTGCGGCGAAGGCCGAAGCAAGCTGGAAACCGGTCGCCGCAGCTGCGAGGTCGCGCGCATCGAGCCGATCGATGCCGAGCAGTTCACACGGGAAGCACGCCGCCGCGGCCGCTGACGGCAGACAAGGCAAGGGCGGCCGAAGCCGCCCTTGTTCTCCCACCACGTCCGGAGCCGGTCCGGCGCGGGATTACTCCACCGTCACCGGCAGCAGACGCTCCGGCTCGGCCTGGGTCTCGACCACCAGTTCGTCGTTGCGGACGTCGATGTTGACCTTGCCACCGTTGACCAGCTTGCCGAACAGCAGTTCGTCGGCCAGCGGACGCTTGATCTTGTCCTGGATCACGCGGGCCATCGGACGGGCACCCATCAGCGGATCGAAACCATGGTGGGCCAGCCAATCACGGGCGGTCGGGGTGGCCGACAGGCTGACGTGCTTGTCCTGCAGCAGCATCTCCAGCTCGATCAGGAACTTGTCGACCACGCGCAGGATGTGCTCGAAGCCCAGCGCCTGGAACTGCACCACTGCGTCAAGGCGGTTGCGGAATTCCGGGGTGAAGCTGCGGCGGATGGTCTCCATCGCGTCGGTGGCATGGTCCTGCTTGGTGAAGCCGATCGAACGCCGCGAGGCCTGCGCCGCGCCGGCATTGGTGGTCATCACCAGCACCACGTTCTTGAAGTTCGCCTCGCGACCGTTGGTATCGGTCAGCACGCCGCGGTCCATCACCTGCAACAGGATGTTGAAGATGTCCGGGTGTGCCTTCTCGATCTCGTCCAGCAGCAGCACGCAGTGCGGCGTCTTGACGATCTTTTCCGTCAGCAGGCCGCCCTGGTCGAAGCCGACGTAACCCGGAGGGGCGCCAATCAGGCGGCTGATCGAATGCGGCTCCATGTATTCGGACATGTCGAAGCGGACCAGTTCGATGCCCAGCTGCAGCGCCAGCTGCTTGGTCACCTCGGTCTTGCCCACACCGGTCGGGCCGGCGAACAGGAAGTTGCCGATCGGCTTTTCCGGGTTGCCCAGGCCCGAACGGGCCAGCTTGATCGCCGAGGACAGCGTCTCGATGGCCGGGTCCTGGCCGAAGATCACCATCTTCAGGTTGCGCTCCAGGTGCTGCAGCACATCCTTGTCGGTGGCGCTGACCTGCTTGGTCGGGATACGCGCCATCTTGGCCACGATCGCCTCCACTTCCTCGACGTCGATCAGCTCCTTGCGCTGCCCTTCCGGCAGCAGGCGCTGCCGGGCGCCGGCCTCATCGATCACGTCGATGGCCTTGTCCGGCAGCAGGCGGTCGCCGATGTGCTTCACCGACAGGTCCACTGCGGCCTGCAGCGCCTCGTCGGAATAGGTCACGCCATGGTGCAGCTCGTACTTGGACTTCAGGCCCTGCAGGATCTCGTAGGTCTCGCCCACGGTCGGCTCGACGATGTCGATCTTCTGGAAGCGACGGGCCAGCGCCCTGTCCTTCTCGAAGATGCCACGGTATTCCTGGAAGGTGGTCGAGCCGATGCAGCGCAGCTCGCCGGAGGCCAGCGCCGGCTTGATCAGGTTGGACGCGTCCATGGTGCCGCCCGACGCCGAACCGGCACCGATGATGGTGTGGATCTCGTCGATGAACAGCACCGCGTTGGGCACCTTCTTCAGCGCGGTCAGCACGCTCTTCAGGCGCTTCTCGAAGTCGCCCCGGTACTTGGTGCCGGCCACCAGCGCGCCCAGGTCGAGCGAGTAGATCACCGCGTCGGCCAGCACGTCCGGCACCGAGCCTTCGACGATGCGGCGGGCCAGGCCCTCGGCGATGGCCGTCTTGCCCACGCCGGCCTCACCCACGTACAGCGGGTTGTTCTTGCGGCGGCGGCACAGGACCTGGATGGTGCGCTCGATCTCGTCGGCGCGACCGACCAGCGGGTCGATGCGGCCAGCCCGGGCCTGCTCGTTGAGGTTGCTGGCGAACTCGGTCAGGGCATCGCCCTTCGGCTCGCCATCGCCGCCCTCCATGCGGCCCTCGCCCTCGGAGGAAGAAGATGGCTGCTCGCCTTCCTCGCCCAGCTTGGCGATGCCGTGGGACAGGTAATTGACCACATCCAGGCGAGTGACGTCCTGCTGGTTGAGGTAGTAGACGGCGTGGGAGTCCTTTTCGCCGAAGATGGCGACCAGCACGTTGGCGCCGGTGACCTCTTTCTTGCCCGAGGACTGCACGTGGTAAACGGCCCGCTGCAGCACGCGCTGGAAGCCCAGGGTCGGCTGTGTGTCGCGGCCGTCATCTTCGGCCAGGCGGGACACGGAGGCCTCGATGGCCTGCTCCAGCTCCTGGCGCAGGCGTTCGGCGTCGGCACCACAGGCCTTCAGTACGGCCTGGGCGGACGGGTTGTCGAGCAGTGCCAACAGCAGGTGTTCGACCGTCATGAACTCATGCCGGGCCTCACGGGCGCGCTTGTAGCACTGGCCGATGGTGTGTTCGAGGTCTTTGCTGAACATGGATTACTCCGGCGGCAGATGGGGACAATATGCGGCCTGACTACGCGATTTCCATCACCCTAGCGGATTGCTGCGTTCAGATGGCGTTAGCAGTACACATCGCTTGATCTTCATTCACTCCAGGACAGCCCGCCCAGCATGAGCGAACCCTACCTGAGCCGCTGGCGATTGCGGCGTGATGGCCGCGCCATCGAAACGCCCCGCGCCCGGCTCTGGCCGGTGCTGACCGACGCCGGCGAACCGGCGATGCTGAAGGTCAGCGACGAACCCGAGGAGCAGAACGCCCATCGCCTGCTGCGCTGGTGGAACGGTGACGGTGCTGCCCGCCTGCTGGCCCACGAGGGACCGGCGATCCTGGTCGAACGCGCCAGCGGCGATTCGCTGCGGCAACGCTCGATCAAGGGCGACGATGACACCTGCACCACGATCCTGTGCCAGGTCCTGCAGCGGCTGCACCGGCCACGGAGCGCACCGCCAGCGGAGCTGGTCTGCCTGCGTACATGGTTCGCCGACCTGCTGCAGCCAAGGGCTGCGCTGCCGCCACTGCTGGAACAGTGCAGATCACTGGCGGAAGGGCTGCTGCAGGAAGAGCAGGAGATCCGGCCGCTGCACGGCGACCTGCACCACGACAACGTGCTCGATTTCGGCGCACGTGGCTGGCTGGCGATCGACCCGAAGCGGCTGCTGGGCGACCGCGCCTTCGACTACACCACGCTGTTCAGCAACCCGGATCTCTGCGGCCCGCGCATCCATGTCGCGACGCGGCCGGAACGGTTTGTGGCTCGCCTTGAACGGGTCACGGCGCTGGCGGAGCTGGAACGCACGCGCCTGCTGCGCTGGATCGCGGCCAGCACGGGATTGTCGGCGGTGTGGTTCCGGGATGACGGCGACACGGCTGACATCGATGAGACGGTGGCGCGGATGGCACTGGAGGCACTCGCGGAAGCGTGACCCAGCGGTAGAGCCGAGCCTGCGCTCGGCTGCTTCTGGCTGAAATCTGCATGCCTGGGCGAACAGCAGCCGAGCGCGTGCTCGGCCCCACAGGCCTCCGCCCTGGTAGGTGCCCGCCTCGGCGGGCGCACCGCGCCAGGCGCAGATAGGCCCGCACCAAAAGCCGGTCAGGCCTTTTCCATCGTGCACAGCAACGGATGCTGGTTCATCCGCGAATACTCGTTGACCTGGGCAACCTTGGTCTCGGCCACTTCACGGGTGAACACCCCGCACACACCGCGGCCGCGGGTGTGGACGTGCAGCATCACCTGCGTGGCCTTGTCCAGGTCCATGCTGAAGAACTGCTGCAGGACGTCCACCACGAAATCCATCGGGGTGTAGTCGTCGTTGAGCAGCATCACTTGGTAGAACGGCGGCGGCGCCACTTCCGGGCGCGCGGGCTCTACGGCAACGCCGTGCTCGTGCTGGGAATCAGGGGAAGACTCATGAGGCATCTGCCCATTATAGAGGCTCGGGCGAGCCTGCGTCGGCCTGCCGCACATTGGACGGCACGCGCGGCCGCCGTCACAATTGCACTTTCCCTCAGTATTGCTTCACAGGATCTTCATGAAAAGGACCCTTCTCTCCACCCTGCTGATCGCCCTGGCTGCCACCGGCTCCGCTGCCGCAGCGGAGGCCGACAAGGCCGTGGCCCGCCACCTGGACAAGCTGGGCTACGCCTACGAAGTCGACGAGGACGGCGATTACCGCATGGTCTTCGACGTCGAGGGTGACCGCACCCAGATGGTCTACGTGCGTTCGTCGGTGGAGGATTTCGGCAGCCACAACATCCGCGAGATCTGGTCGCCCGCGTACAGCGCCAAGACCAAGCAGTTCCCGGTGGCCGTGGCCAACCGCCTGCTGGAAGACTCGCAGGATGCCAAGATGGGGGGCTGGGTGAAGCAGGACACCACCGCCATGTTCGTGGTGAAGATCGACGCCGATGCCACGGCCGACCAGCTCAGCGACGCCATTGATGCGGCCATCCGCTCCGCCGACGCGATGGAGCTGGAACTGACCAAGAAGGACGAGTTCTGAGTTGAACGCCACGCCGGACCTGCGCTGGGCACCGCATGCCACCGTCGCCACGGTCGTGGTAGACGGCGGGCGCGTGCTGCTGGTTGAAGAGACCATCGACGGCCGCCAGGTGCTGAACCAGCCGGCCGGCCACCTCGAGCCGGGCGAAAGCCTGGCCGAGGCAGCCCTGCGCGAGACCCGCGAGGAAACCGGCTGGACGGTGCAGCTGACCCACTTCATTGGCTGCTACCAGTGGACCGCCGGTGACGGTACTGCCTTCCTGCGCTTCTGCTATGCGGCCCGCCCGGTCTCGCACGACCCGGCGCAGCCGCTGGACACCGGCATCGACCGCGCCCTGTGGTTGACGCCGGCCGAGCTGCGGGCCGCCGGTGAACGCCTGCGCAGCCCGCTGGTGTGGCAGGTAGTGGCCGATTACCTGGGTGGCCAGCGCCACCCGCTTTCCCTGGTCCGGGAGGTCGCATGAGCACTCCGCGCGTGATGGTGGGCGTCTCTGGTGGCGTCGACTCTTCGGTCGCCGCCTGGCGCCTGGTACAGCAGGGTCAGGCCGTGGCCGGCCTGTTCATGCAGAACTGGGCCGACGATGGCAGCGGCGACTGCCGCGCCGAGGACGACCGCCGCGATGCGGTGGCGGTGTGCGGCCTGCTCGGCATCCCCTTCCACTTCCGCGATTTCTCCAGCGAGTACTGGCAGGGCGTGTTCGAACACTTCCTGGCCGAGTACGCCGCCGGCCGCACGCCCAATCCGGACGTGCTGTGCAACCGGGAAGTGAAGTTCAAGCATTTCCTGGATGCCGCCCGCGAGCTCGGCGCCGAGCGCATCGCCACCGGCCACTACGCACGCGTCGCCCAGCGCGGCCACCAGTGGCTGCTGCTGCGCGGTGCCGACCGCTCCAAGGACCAGAGCTACTTCCTGCACCAGCTGGGCCAGGAACAGCTGTCGGCCACCCTGTTCCCGATCGGCGACCTGGAAAAGACCGACCTGCGACGGATCGCGCGCGACGTCAGCCTGCCGACCCACGCCAAGAAGGACTCCACCGGCATCTGCTTCATCGGCGAGCGCGACTTCCGCGAGTTCCTCGGCCGCTACCTGCCGGCCAAGCCCGGCCAGATCCTCGACCCGGCCGACGGCAGCGTGATCGCCGAACACCCGGGCGTGTTCTATTTCACCCTGGGCCAGCGCGAGGGCCTGAACATCGGCGGCGTGCGCGGCCGTCCCGCGGCGCCGTGGTATGTGGTCGGCAAGGACGTGGCCAGCAACGTGCTGTACGTGGACCAGGACCGCGACAGCAAGTGGATGCTGTCCGACCGGCTGCGCTCGGAAACCGCGCACTGGATTGCCGGCGCGCCCCCCGCCCGCCGGTTTGAGTGCACGGCACAGACCCGCTACCGCCAACCCGATGAGCGGTGTACGGTCGAGGTGCTGGACGACGGCAGCGTGCTGGTCACCTTCGCGCGCCCGCAGCGCGCCGTTACCCCCGGTCAATCACTGGTGCTGTATGACGGTGAGGTGTGCCTGGGTGGCGCGGTGATCGCCGCCACCGATGCGCCGCTGGAACAGCGCCTGCGCACCACCCCTTCCCCTTTTGAGGTAATCGCTGCATGAGTTTCACTGTCGACGACCGCGTCCTGGCCCTGGCCGGCATTGCCCAGGCCCTGCAGCAGGTACGCCGTATCGCCGATACCGGCCATTCCGACGCCGCCGCCGTGCGCACCGCCGTGGACAGCGTGTTCCGCGTTGATGCGTCCTCGCCGCAGGAGGTGTTCGGTGACCGCCATGCACTGAAGGCCGGACTGCGCCTGCTGCACAACTACTTCCGCAACCAGGGCCAGGACCCGATCCTGCCCAAGCTGGCCCTGTCGGTGCTTCAACTGGAGCGCCGTTTCGTACAGGACGGCGCGACCGTCAACAAGGTCGCCTCGGGCATCGAGCGCGCCCAGCGCCAGGCCACCGAGCTGGGCGACAGCGGTCACCCGGACGTGCTGTCCAACCTCGGCGGCCTGTACGCGGACACCATCAGCCACCTCAAGCCGCGGGTGATGGTGCAGGGCAACCCCCATTACCTGGGCCAGGCCGGCGTGGTGGCCGAGATCCGCGCGCTGCTGCTGGCCGCGGTACGCTCGGCGGTGCTGTGGCGCCAGCTGGGCGGTAGCTACTGGGACTTCCTGTTCAGCCGCAAGGCGATGATCGAGGCCGTGGATCGCCAACTGGCGTGAGCCCGAGGGGTCGGATCCCTTCCCGGCACGGAAAGGGCTCCGACCCCGAAGCCGCCAGGGCGCCGGAAAACCGGCGCATTCAGAATGCACTTCGAGGCACATCGACGTTAAAGAGAAAGGGGGTACGGCCGATACATCCTCCGTGCACCTCCCGAGAACGTCCATGTACTCACGCATTTTCATCCGTCTGGCCGCCCCCCTGGCTCTGACCCTGCTGCTCCCCATCGCCATCGGTTTCGAATGGCCGGCCGCCCTGCGCTGGGCGATCCTGACCACGATGACGCTGAGCTGGCTCGGCTTTGCGTGGTGGACCACCCGCGCCCAGGCACATCGTTCCCCCGAACACGCCCGTGTCCTGCGCGAACAGGACCAGCTGCTGACCGAACTGCGCAACTTCGTCGGCAACGAGATTGACGGTTCGCGCGGCGAAGTGGAACGCGCCCGTGACCTGATCCGCCAGGCAGTGTCCAGCCTGGGCGGCAGCTTCGATGCGATGAACCGCAAGTCGCGCCAGCAGAGCCAAGCCCTGTCGCGCATCGTCGACCGCGCTGGTGATGAAGGCAATGCCGGCCTCGACGTTGCCCGTTTCGCCCAGCACGCCAGCCACCGCATGGAACAGCTGGTGGAAGCGCTGGAACAGGTCAGCGGCCAGAGCAGCACCACCGTGCAGCACATCGACCAGATGGCGCAGCACCTGGATGGCATCTTCGCGCTGCTGGAAGACGTCAAGTCGATCGCCGACCAGACCAACCTGCTGGCGCTGAACGCGGCCATCGAAGCGGCGCGTGCCGGTGAAGCCGGTCGTGGCTTCGCCGTGGTCGCTGACGAAGTGCGCAACCTGTCCGAGCGCTCGACCACCTTCAACGAGCAGATCCGCAAGCTGGCGCACAGCTCCAAGGACGCCATCGCCAAGGTGCGCGAGACGGTCTCGCACATGGCCTCGCGTGACATGGACCGCTCCCGCGAAGCCCGCCAGGAAGCGGCGGCGATGCTCGACAACGTTGCGCAGATCAACGCTTCGCTGGGCGACGGCATGCGCGAAGTGTCCGAGTGCGCCCGTTCGATCGATGGCAGCGTGGCCGAGGCCGTGCGCGCCCTGCAGTTCGAAGACATCGCCACCCAGGCACTGGGCGGCGTGCACACCCACCTGGACCGCCTGACGGCGATCAACCGCGAAGCAGTCGCCCTGCAGGAACTGCTGCACCGCAATGGCGGCGTGTTCGACGAAGAGATCGCCACTGCCCTGCAGCGCACCGGCAGCCGCCTGCGCGAACTGCGCAGCGAGTGGGAACGCCCGCCGCACAAGCCGGTTGCCCAGCAGAGCATGGGCGCCGGCACCGTCGAGCTGTTCTGACCCTGATGTCCGCTGCCGTCGCCGGCAGCCCGCAAGGCCCCGGTTCGTCCGGGGCCTTTGCCTGTGACCCGCCGTTGGATGCATCCTGTACACGCACCATGACCCTGATCCGCGCCCTGCCCTCCCTCACCGACACCGAACGCCCGCGCAACGCGAGCGTGCGTGAGCAGCTGCAACAGCTGGAAGAGGTCGCCCGCGAAGAGATCCGCGAGCTGCAGCAATTGGCAGATGCTCGCCCTGCCCCGTCGCGGGCGGACGAGGCGCTGCTGGGGCTGGCGTGGGACCTGGGGCTCGATGGGGAAGCGCTGAAGTAGATCCACGCCTTGCGTGGATGGGCCGCCCCGCATGGCATGATGCCCCGGTCCCGTTCATGGAAGACCGATGGCCATCGCCCTGATCGCAGTGCTGCTTATCGAGACCGTCCTTCTGATGGCCTGGGTGGCCGGCTATTTCAGCTGGGGCATCACCCTGTTCAACGAACGCATTGCGGCGTCACCGGCCATGCAGGCCCGCCTCTCGCTGGGCAGCCTGGAGCGTGACCTGCCTTGGGACAAGTGGCTGCGACTGACCTTCCATGCGCTGCCCGATGGCAGCATGGCGTTCCGCGAGAGCTTCGCGCCGAGCTTTGGCCTGCGCTACTTCCCGGTGATGCGCGGTCGCATCGTACTCAACGCGCGACGGCACGAGGTGCGGGTGATCGGCCTCTGCAGCTGGTTCGTGGCGATTCTCTCGCTGCTGCTGTTGCCGCTGGTGGCGATGCGCCCGATGGTGGCGCCGCTGCTGCTGGTGCTGCCGCTGTTCGTGGGCAGCTATCTGGTCCAGAAGCGGCGCTATGCGGCCATCGTCGAGACGCTGCGCATGCAGTTGAAGGCGGAATTCCCGAGGTAGATCCACGCCATGCGTGGATGGTCGCGCGCCCAGGCATTCGTGCCGACCCAGGTCGGCACCTGCCAAAGCGGATCCTCAGCGCACCAGCACGGCTTCCCCGCTGGCATCGGTGCGCAGCGAAACCGGCTGTGGCTGGCGCAGCCACTGCGCGAGGTCACGCGGGCTGAGCGGGCGCGAGTACAGGTAGCCCTGGATCTCGTCGCAGCCCTGGCGGCGCAGCATGTCTTCTTCCTGGTGCGTTTCCACGCCCTCGGCCACCACCTTCATGCCCAGCGCGTGGCCCAGGTGCACGATCGCCTGGGTCACCTCGGCCGTGCCCGAATCATGCAGCATGCCCTGCACGAAACTGCGGTCGATCTTCAGGCGGCCCACCGGGAAGCGGTTCAGATAGTTGAGGTTGGAAAATCCGGTCCCGAAGTCGTCCACTGCCAGCGGCACGCCATGGCGCTCCAGTACATCGAAGCAGTGGCGCAGGATGTCGGTGTCACGGATCAGCGCCGACTCGGTCAGCTCCAGTTCCAGCCGTTGCGGCGGCCAGCCATGGGCATGGCAGATCTCGATCACGCGTTCGGCGAAGCCGCGATCCCGCAACTGCACCGCCGACACATTGACCGCGATGCGATCAAAGTGCAGGCCGGCGCGGTCCCAGGCGGTGGCCTGGCGGCAGGCTTCATTGAGCACCCAGTCGCCGATCCGTACGATCTCGCCGCACTTCTCTGCGATGGGGATGAACTCGGCCGGGCTGCAGTAGCCGATCCCGGGCCGGTGCCAGCGCAGCAGCGCTTCGATGGCCGGTGGCTCGCCATGATGGGCATGCAGCAGCGGCTGGTAGGCCAGGCTGAACTCTTCGCGCTCGATGGCGCCGTGGAGTGCATGCTCGAGCTCCAGCTTGCGCTGGATGCGGGCCAGCGCGTCCTGGCTGTAGTACTGGTAGGTATTGCGGCCGGCCTCCTTGGCCGCGTACATCGCCGCATCGGCGGCACGCAGCAGGGAATCGAAGTCGGTCTGCGCGTCGCCCAGCATCGCGATGCCGACACTGGCGCCGACCTTCAACGTGGTGTCGCCACGGCGCAGCGGCTCGGCCAGCGAAGCGATCAACTTGCGCGCCACGTGGCCGGCGTCTTCCGGCTCGGCCAGATCGCGCAGCACCACGATGAACTCGTCGCCACTGAAGCGGCCAAACAGGTCGTTGTTGCGCAGGTTCTGGTGCAGGCGCGTCGCAGCGGCCTTCAGCAGCGCATCACCGGTGGCATGACCGAAGCTGTCGTTGATGGTTTTGAAGCCGTCCAGATCGATGAACAGCATCGCCAGCGAGGTGCCACGGTCGCGCGCTTCCTCGATGGCTTCTGCTGTCTGCTCGCCGAGCAGCACGCGGTTGGGCAGACCGGTGAGCAGATCGTAATGGGCCAGCAGCTCGATGCGCTCGTTGGCCTCGCGTTCCCGGGTGATGTCGCGGAACAGCACCACGAAGCGCGGCGGCAGCCCATCACGGCGGTCCAGTTCGATCAGCACCTGCACCCAGACGCGCAGGCCGGACTGGCGGTAGAAGCACAGGTCCAGCTGCTCGGGCAGGCCGCCGTTGGCGATACGGGCGAGCGCCGCCTCGAACGCGTTGCGCGAGTCCTCGGTGTACAGCGCCAGCGCTTGGTCGAGGGTGATCGGTTCCTTGCGCAGGCCATGGATGCGGTAGCACTCCTCGGTCCATTGCATGCTGCGGGTCTGCACTTCGATCTCGCAGCCGCCGATACGGCCCAGCGCGGAGACCCGGTTCAGCAGTTCGGTGCGCCAGCGGATCAACGCATCGGTCTGGTGCTGTTCGGTGATGTTCTGCACCTGGCCGAGCAGGCGCTTGGGTTGCCCGTCCATGTCCAGCAGCGGCTGCATCCACAGCCGCAGGTGCTGCGAAGGCTCATGGCCGCGGGTCAGTTCCAGCTCCAGGTTGGCGGCGCGGCCGTCCCGCCACAATCGCCTCCACGCCGCCCGCAGCGCACCGCGGGAGCGCGGATGCAGCTGCTTCAACCACCGTCGCTGGCCGGGCACGGCGCCCTGCTCCAGCGCCAGCAGCGAGCGCAGTTCCGGCGACCACCAGAAGTGGCCGGTGTTGGGATCGAACGACCAGCTGCCCATGCTTGCGATGCGCTGCGCCTCGCTCAAGTGCAGCTGCTGTTCCTGCAGCAGCGATTCGAGCTGCTTCTGCTGCTCGATGTCGGTATGCGTGCCGACCATGCGCAAGGGTTGCCCGTCGGCGGTACGCGCCACCACGCGACCGCGGTCGAGCACCCAGCGCCACTGGCCGTCCGCCTGACGGAAGCGGAACTGCGCGCTGTACTGCTCGCTCTGCCCGCGCAGGTGCTGGTCCAGTGCAGCACGCACCTGGCCGATGTCTTCGCTGTGGACGCGCGCCAGCATTTCGGTGGCGGTCTCGTCGCCCAGCGCCGGGGTGCGCACCACGCGGTCGCTGGGAATGTCCCAGTCCCACAGGCTGTGGCCGGCGCTGTCCAGCGCAAGCTCCCAGCGCCCGCCCCCATCCACCGGTACCGGCTCGGGAATGCTCAGCGTGAAGGCCAGCAGATTGCCAGCGCCATCGTGCACGGCACGCAGGTGCCCGTCGTAGTGGCCTCGCGGGCCACCCGGCAACGTACAGGCCACGATGCCGCCATCGGCGGCCATCAGGCGCAGATCTTCCAGCATCGGCGCATAGGAGGCCACGGTGGCCGGCAGGCCATGCTCGCGCGCAGCCGGATTGGCCGCCAGCGGGCGCCCCGTACGGTCGACGATGACCAGTGCCGACGCAAGCGGGTGCTGCAGCAGGCTGGCGATGATCCCTTGGTCCACGCGATCTTGCTCCGGATGACACGCCCGTCAGCGGGGCACGCAGTGGTTAACGGCCCCTGCAGCGGATAATTGAGTGGTCAGGGCACAGCTGCGCGGTAAGATGGCCGGCGCCCCTTTTCATCCAGCCCGTCCATGCCCGCAGAACCGACCGGCACCGCCCCAGTTCCCGACCCGCGGATGGCGCAGGCGCTGAGCCGCGACCGCCGGCGGGTGGTACTGAGCTATCTGGTGATGGCGTTGGCCTGGATGATCGCCTCCGACAGTGCGGTACAGGCGCTGGTGTCCGACCCGCAGCAGGCCACGATGTGGCAGAGCGTGAAGGGCTCGTTCTTTGCACTGGCCAGTGCCGGGCTGCTGTATCTGCTGCTGCGCCCGCTGGCCGAGCATGTGCTGCACACCCATGCCCGCCAGCAGGCCTCCGAGCTGCGCCTGCGGCAGATGTTCGAAGGCAATCCGGGCCCGATCCTGGTCTACGATCTGGACACGTTGGCCATCCTCGATGCCAACCCTGCTGCATGCAGTGCTTTCGGCTGGGAACGCGACGAGCTGCTGGAGCAGACCATCGACGCGCTGTGGCCACCGGGCCAGGACCAGGCGCTGCAGACCAAACTGGAGGCGATCCGGGAGGCGCCGGAGGAGCTGTGCATCCTGCGCACGCAGCTGCAGCTGCGCGACGGCAGCCTGCGCCAGATGGAGCTGCGTTCAAACGCGATCAGCTACGACGGCCACAACGCGCGCCTGCTGATCGCCATCGACCGCACGGCCGAGGATCTGGCGCAGCTGCGCCGCGACCAGGCGCTGGCGCGGGTCGAAGAAGCGCACGAGCTGGCCCGCATCGGCGCGTGGGAGCTGGATCCGTCCACAGGCCTGGGCCGCTATTCCAACCAGGTCTATCGCCTGCTGGGCCGGCGCCCGCCCGAAGCCCGCCGCTGGCATCGCTTCGACGAGCTGCTGGTACCCGCCGACCCGGCTACCGCCAGCCAGACCGAACAGCTGCTGGCCGACCTCTGCTCCGGTGAGCCGGTACAGGTGGATGTGCTGCTGCCGCTGCTGTCGATGGACGGCCGCGCGTTGATGGTTCACCTGCGTGCGGCCAGTGGCACCGACGAGTCCGGCCGCAGCCGGGTACTGGGAACGCTGCAGGACGTGACCGAAAAGGAACAGTCGCGGCGCCTGCTGCGCGAGCGCGAGGAGCAGTTCCGCGAGCTGGTGCGGGTGCTGCCCGATGGCGTGGTGATCCTTTCCGACGAGCATGTGCTGTACACCAACGCCTGGGCCGCCAGCCTGTTCGGTTACGGCACCCATACCCTGCTCGGCGAGCCCCTGTCGGCCCTGGTGGCTGCCGGTGACCTGGCCCGCGTGCGTGGCCAGCTGCGCGCCGGGCAGCCACACCTGGGCCCTGGCCACAGCAGCGTGGTGGCAATGCAGCGCGCAGACGGCCGCAGCTTCCACGCCGGCCTTGCGGTGGGCGAAGTGCGCTATGGCGGCCGCGACTGCAAGCTGCTGATCGTGCGCGACCTGAGCGATTCCGAACGCACCCGCAGTGCGCTGGAAACCAGCAACCGCGAACTGCAGGCCATGGCTGGGCGCCTGTTCTCGCTGCAGGAAGATGAACGCCGCGCGATCTCACGCGACCTGCACGATGACATCGGCCAGGCGATCACTGCGATCAAGCTGTCGGCCTACGCAGCACAGGACGAGGATGATCCGCAGCGCCGCGCCGAGGATCTGGCGCAGATCGTTGGCCTGGCCGACACGACCGTGGCCAAGCTGCGTGACATCTCCACCCTGCTGCGTCCGCCGCAGCTGGATGCCCTGGGCCTGGAAGCGGCCCTCAGCTGGCAGGCACGCGTGCTGTTCCGCTCCTCGCCGGTGGAACTGCTGGCCGAGATCGAACCGCTTCCGAATCGCCCCGACAACAGCATCGAGCAGGCCTGCTTCCGCATCGCGCAGGAGAGCCTGACCAACGTGCTGCGGCACGCGCGTGCCAGCCAGGTGCAGCTGCAGCTGCGCGACGTCGGCCAGCGCGGGCTGCACCTGCAGATCCGGGATGACGGCGAAGGTTTCGACCCTGACGGCCCGCGCGGCCTTGGCCTGATCGTGATGCGCGAGCGCGCGCAGAGTGTCGGCGGCCATGTGCGGATCGAGTCCGCACACGGCGAGGGCACCCTGATCGACGTCCACCTCCCCTACCAGGCGGCCAGCATGGCTGCCGTCGATTCACCGGAATACTGAGCCTATGTGGAACCCCAACCAGCCCCCGGTCAGCATCGACGATGCCCCCGACCGCCTCGGCGCCGGCAACCCCGAGCTGCAGGCGATGGTCGCCGAGGCGGCCTCCGGCGGCACCGCGCTGATGCTGATGCACGCGGACATCGACCACTTCGCTTCGGTGAACGAGAACATGAGCGCCGAGGTGGGCGACCAGGCGCTGGTGCTGGTGGCGCAGCGGCTGCAGTCCTACCTGCGCGGACGCGGCAAGCTGTGGCGCCACGGCAGTGACGAATTCCTGATCGCGGTGCCGCGCGCCGCCGACGTGCCGCTGCCGGAGGACTTCGCCGAGGAAATCCGCCAGCAGATGGAGCTGCCGCTGTCGGTGCTGCCCTACACGCTGTTCATGACCGGCAAGCTGGGCGTGAGCCTGTGCCCGGAGCATGCCAGCAGCACGTCGCGCCTGCTCGATCACGCCGAAGATGCGCTGTACCAAGCGGCCCGCGAGGGAGGCAACGCCGTGCGCATCCATGCAGTGGACACCCCGCCCAGTGCGCACAGCGAGAGCATCATCGCGCGCCAGATCGTGGATGCCATTCCCAATGGCGAGCTGAAGCTGCGCTACCAGCCGCTGGTCAGTGCCCGCGATGGCCACGTGGTGGGCATGGAAGCGCTGCTGCGATGGCAGTCGCCTACCCTGGGCATGCTGGTGCCGGAGCGCTTCATGCGCACTGCCGAGCGCCTGGGCATCATCGTGCAGATCGGCACCTGGGTGCTGGAAGGCGCACTGAAGCAGGCCCGCCTGTGGCGCGACCAGGGCTTCGATGACTTCACCATCGCCGTGAACGTGTCGACCCTGCAGCTGCTGCGGCCCAATTTCTTCGCCGAAGTGATGGGCCTGATCCAGGCCGCAGGCGTGCCGGCGCAGATGCTAACGCTGGAGATCAATGAGAGCGCACTGACCAACAACGTCAACTTCGTGCACGAGACGCTGGCCAACCTGCGCAACGAAGGCATCAGCCTCAGCCTGGACAACTTCGGCACCGGCGATTCCAGCCTGAGCGCGCTGGTGCGCTATCCAGTGGACAAGCTGAAGATCGACCGCAGCTTCATCAAGAGCGCGCCCGCCGGCAACCGCGAGGCGGCCATCGCCCGCGCGATCATTGCCATGGGCCACCAGCTGGGCATGACCGTGATTGCCAACGGCGTGGAATCGCAGGCGCAGCTGGGCTTCCTGCGCCGCAACGACTGCGACGTGTTCCAGGGTTACCTGTTCGGCGAGCCGATGTCGGCCGATGCCGCCGGCATGACCCTGCGCCGCCGCTACCTGCGTCCGGAGGCGTTCGCCGAAACCCGCCCGGACCGTACTTTGCTGCTGCTGGACGACGAGGAGAACGTGCTGCGCTCGCTGGTGCGCCTGTTCCGCCGTGATGGCTACCGCATCCTGGCGGCCGGCAACGTGCGCGATGCGTTCGACCTGCTGGCGATCAACGATGTGCAGGTGATCCTGTCCGACCAGCGCATGAGTGACATGAGCGGCACCGAGTTCCTGGGCCGGGTGAAGATGCTGTACCCCGATACGATCCGCCTGGTGCTGTCCGGCTACACCGATCTGAACACGGTGACCGACGCGATCAACCGTGGTGCGATCTACCGCTTCCTGACCAAACCCTGGAACGACGATGAGCTGCGCAAGCACATCCACCAGGCGTTCCGCACCTACGAGGAACAGCGCCGCAGCAATGCCGGTCCGGCGCCGGTGGAAAGCGGAGACGGCGGTGAGGATCGACCATTGCGGTGACCGCCCCCTCTGGTGGAGCCGGCCGCGGGCCGGCTGCTCTGGATGTCAGGTTCAATGAGGTTGCCGGCCAGCGGCCGGCACTACCACAAGCGGTCAGCGCGGCTGCTTCACCGGCAACACCACACGGAAGCGCGAACCCACGCCTGGCGTGCTGTCCAGATCGATGCGGCCATGGTGCTTGTTGATGATGCTGTAGGAGATCGACAGCCCCAGGCCGGTGCCGCTGCCGACCGGCTTGGTGGTGAAGAACGGATCGAAGATGCGCTGGCGCAGTTCGGGCGAGATGCCGCCGCCGGTGTCTTCGAACTCGACCCACACATGATCACCATCGACACCGGTGCGCACCGTGATCGTGCCGCGCTCGGCGATGGCGTGGCCGGCATTGAGCAGCAGGTTCATGTAGACCTGGTTCAACTCCGACGGCAGGCACTCCACCAGCGGCAGCTGGCCGAACTCGCGCTGCAGGGTGACCTTGTACTTCAGCTCGTTCCAGATGATGTTGATGGTCGATTCCAGGCCTGCATGCAGGTCGACCAGCTTCCACGACTCGTCGCGGCCGGAATACGAGAAGTCCTTCAGGTCGCGCACGATGCGGGTCACGCGCTCGATGCCCTCGCGCGACTCGGCCATCAGCTGCGGCAGGTCGCGGCTGATGAAATCGATGTCCAGGCGGTCACGGATATCGTCGATTTCCGGAATCAACGCCTTCGGGTCCGGCGCGCGCAGAGCGCGCTCGTACGCTTCAATCACGGTGAACAGGCTGCGCAGGTATTCCTGCAGGCTGCCCAGGTTGGAGTGGACGTAACCGATCGGGTTGTTGATCTCGTGCGCGACACCTGCCGCGAGCTGGCCGATGGAGGCCATCTTTTCCGACTGCAGCAGCTTCTCCTGGGTGCCGTTGAGGCGCAGGTAGGCCTGGCGCAGTTCGGCGTGGCGCTGCTGGAGTTCGCGCTCGTAGTCTTCCTGCCCCTCGATGTGGCGGAACAAGGCGAGGAAGTGGCCCTCACCCACCGTACCGTGGTGGTACAGGTGGGCAATGACCACGCCCTCACCCAGCGGCAGGCTGCCGTTCCAGTGGCCATGCTGGCGGGCCTGTTCCAGCGCATCGGGGGGCAGCAGTTCGCGCAGACGCTGCGGTGGCGGCAATGCGCCATCTGCGCCTTTGGCCAGCAGGTTCTGCGCGGCTGGATTGGCCAGCGCCACCTGCCCGTCTTCAGTGAACAGCAGCAGTCCTTCGCGCAGGCGCTCAAGCAGGGCCTGCAGCACCGGCTGCGGCGGAAGGGGGGCGGTAACCAGGGCGTTGGCAGCGGACACGGCGACTCGGGGCATTCGAACAGGCGCCCAATATACGCGGTCACGCAGCGGGCTTCAGCCCGCGGGGGTGGGTTGTGCGGCCGCCGCCGCGTCAGGCAACGGCGAGTGGGCGGCGGGCAGTGACGTTGTGTGACTGGCCCTTGGCGTCGTAGGCCGAGGCGTCTTCGGTACGGCCAAGCTGGCGCAGTGCCCAGTTGACCTCGCGACGCCGCCGCGACAGCAGCACGCCGTTGGCGCGATTGCGTTCGGCCAGTTCCTGCAGCTGTTCGCCCTGCCCGACCGGCGGCGCGCCTTCCAGCGCACGCAGCGCTTCCAGCTTGGCCCCGGTAGCCCGGATCAGGGCGTGCACGTCGTGCTCGACCAGGGCCTGGCGTTCAACGTCCAGGGCCTGGGCGAGACGCTGCAGCGGCTCGCTCATCGCTGCGGTCATCCCTGCAGCTGCTGGTCCAGATCGAGCATGCGCGATGCGATCGCGTCCGGATTGATCTTGTAGGTGCCGTTCTGCAGCGACTCGCGCACGGCGGCCACGCGCTGGGCGTCAATCGCCGGGGCGGTGGTCAGCTCACGCTCGATGGCCTGCAGATTGGTGGCCTCGCCGGTCAGGCGCAGGCTGTCGGCAGCCTCGACCGGGCGCGCCGGCGCATCGCTGCTGACGCCGGGCTTGCTGGCCGGGGTCGTCACGCTGCGCAGTGCCTGGGGGACCTGCAGGTTGCCGTCGATTTTCTGGCTCATGGGGTGTCCTGGAGTTGCCGTTCACAAGGGATAACGGCCTCAGGGCCGCGATCTTTAGGGATATTTTGCGGTAAATCAACGCGCCACGATTACGTCACCTGCGGCATCGACCGTGCCCTGCACGATCCGCCGCGAGGACAGGTTTTCCACCGAGACCCGTTCATTCTCACCGGCATCGCCCATCGCACGACCGGCAATGCGGACCTCGACCGAGCCGCGACGCGATACCAGGGCCACATTGTCTCCTCGCTTGATGAGACGCTGCACCACCAGATCGTTGTTCGACAGCAGGGCCCCGGCCTGCAAGGGACGGCGGGCGATGCGACCGATCGCTGCGTTGGGATCGGCCAACACCGCACCGGCAATCCGGGCAGCGTCACGCTGGGCAGTGGTGATATCGGCGGCAGTGAGGGTTTCTCCAGTGCCGATTCCACGATTGAGCACCAGCACGGTCTGGTTGCGCCGCACCTTCACCGGTACGAACAGGCGCCAGCCGCCCGCATCGGGGCAACTGACCTCCACGGTGGTGTTGGCGGTGGGCTGCACCTGCAGCGCGCCGCCACACTTCGGCAGGCGCAGCGCATCGGCCACCTGGGCCTCGCCCTCGCTGCCCGCCGGCAAGGTCGTCAGTGCTGCGGCGCGGATGCTGGCCACGGGCTGCCAGTCCACAGCGGCCACCCACGGCGACGCCAGAGCCAGCCCGATGGCGATTAGGGATGTGATCCGGCGCATGGCGCCTCCTGTCGATGGGATCTGGCCCTGGTGCGTGCAAGGGGTGTGCCAGAGCGACCGGGTCTCTTGGCCGGGATGGGATCGGGGGGACCGAGGATGGGAATAGGAATGTGTAGCGTCGACTGTCAGTCGACGTACGCGCAAAGTGCGGGATCTCCCGAGATCGGACAAGCGCCGTCGACCGCGAAGAGCAGTCGACTGACAGTCGACTCTACAGAGGGGCAGAAGCGGTACAGAGCACGCACGTGGCAGACCACCCTCAAGTTCCGCCGCTGTGGCGCCGATACAGCAGCCATGTCCCATGACCTGCTCAACCGGATCGACCAGCGGACCCGTCTGGCCGGCCACAACCGCCTGGCGCTGCTGCTGTTCCGTCTCGGCGGACGTCAGCTTTTTGGCGTCAATGTCTTCAAGGTGCAGGAAGTCCTGCGGCGCCCGGAGCTGTTCCAGGTGCCTGGGCTGCCCAGCCAGTTCGCCGGCGTGGCCGACGTCCGTGGCCGCTCGGTGCCGGTGCTGGACCTGGGCCTGGCCATCGGCCACCCCGAACGTGAGCCCGATGCGGATACCGCCCCCGGCTACCTGGTCGTCACCGAATTCAACCGCTCGATCCAGGGCTTCCTGGTCAGCGGCGTGGAGCGCATCGTCAACATCGCGGTGGAGGACATCCATCCGCCGCCGGAGCTGGGCGCCGAATCGAGCTACCTGACCGCGGTGACCCGCTTCCAGGGCGAGCTGATCCAGGTGATCGACGTGGAAAGCGTGCTGGCCGACATCGCCCAGGTACGCGGTGAAGCGGTACTGGACCCGGCGATGGCAATGCCGGCCGACGGCCCGCAGTTGCAGGTGCTGGTGGTGGACGACTCCCGCGTGGCCCGCCAGCAGATCCGCAGCGTGCTGGACCAGCTGGGCGTGGGTGCCACCCTGCTTTCCGACGGCAAGCAGGCGCTGGACCACCTGCTGCAGATCCATGCCTCGGGCGAGAACCCGGCCGAACGTTATGCCATGGTCATCTCGGACATCGAGATGCCGGCCATGGACGGCTATACGCTGACGACGGAAATCCGGCGCCATCCGGGCCTGGCGGGCCTGTATGTGCTGCTGCACACCTCGCTGTCGGGCGTATTCAACAATGCGATGGTCGAGCGCGTGGGCGCCAACGCGTTCGTCGCCAAGTACTCGCCGCACGAGCTGGCTGATTTCGTGCTGGACCGCCTGCGCAAGGTGGCGATGGCGGCGTAAGGCCCTGTCCTGTAGAGCCGAGCCCATGCTCGGCTTGTGCGGCGCCTGAACGAAATGCAGCCGAGCATGGCTCGGCTCTACCAGGACGCACCGTGCTTTGGCACACCCCTTGCAGCTTCCGGGGCAACGTTCCCGTGGGAGTGCACCGTGCGCAACCTGATTACCGACTATCTGGGCGTCCACGCCCAGGCCATGCCGTTGCGCGAACAGCGGATGAAGCTGATCGCCAGCAACCTCGGCAATGCCGACACGCCCGGCTACAAGGCCCAGGACCTGGACTTCGATGCCGCCCTGCGCCACGCCCAGGGACAGGATGCCAATGGCCTGATGGCCACCACCCACGAGCAGCACTACGAGATCAGTAGTGGCCTGAATCCGTTCCAGATCGCGCGCGAAGGCGTGCAGCCCAGCCTGGACGGCAACACCGTCGATCCCGATGCCGAGCGTGCCGCCTATGGCCGCGCCGCGCTCGAATATCGCGCCTCGCTCAGCTTCGTTGAGAGCAAGGTGCGTTCCATGCTGACCGCGATCACGGGGCAATAAGCCATGAGCAACCTGCCGATCTTCGATATCGCCGGCTCCGCGCTGCAGGCGCAGTCGGTGCGCATGAGCACCATCGCCTCCAACCTCTCCAACGCCGATACCGTCGCCGGCTCCGCCGACGCCGTGTACAAGCCGCTGGAACCGATCTTCCAGGCCGTCACCAGCAAGAACGATCCGAACATCACCTCGGTCAAGGTGAAGGAGATCACCCAGAGCGATGCAGCGCCGATCAAGCGCTACGAGCCGGGCCATCCGCTGGCCGATGCCGATGGCTACATCTACCAGCCCGACGTCGATCCGGTGGCGCAGATGGTCAACCTGATCTCGACCTCGCGCAATTACCAGGCCGGCGTGGAGATGTTGACCACCGCCAAGGAACTGGCCCTGGCCACCCTGACCATGGGCCGCTGAGGCCCGCAGTACCGGATACCGCCATGACCACTGCCGTCAACAACCAGACCAACCAGGACGTCTATACCGCACTCGGTCTGAACGCCCCGAACAGCAACGCCACCAAGAAGAAGAACACGCTGGACCAGGCCGATTTCCTGCGCCTGATGACCGAGCAGCTGCAGCACCAGGATCCGCTGAAGCCGATGGACAACACGCAGATGGTCGCGCAGATGGCGCAGATGTCCACCGTGCAGGGCATCACCGATCTGAACAAGACGGTGAAGGGCTTCCAGGAATCGATGGCCAGCGACCAGGTGCTGCGTGGTGCGGCGCTGGTCGGCCACCAGGTGCTGGTCCCTTCGGAAAAGCTGGTGCTTGAGAAGGAAGGCAGCGTCGAAGGCACGGTGGCTGCGCCGTCGGCCGGCATCATCACCGTGGACATCACTGACGCCAACGGTGCCAAAGTCACGTCGCTGAGCGTGGAAGCCAAGGCCGCCGGCGAAACCGCCTTCCAGTGGGACGGCAAGGATGCCAACGGCAAGCGCATGGAGCCGGGCAAGTACTCCATCGTCGCCAACCACGTCGACACCGCGGGCAAGAGCACCAAGCTGTCCACCTACGTACAGGCGCCGGTGGAAAGCGTGACCGTCGGTTCCGACGGCCTGTACCTGAACCTCAAGGGCCTGGGCACGGCCCCGATCGACTACGTGCTCCGCGTCAGCTGAGCCGCACATTCCGCATCAACCAGGAGCATCCCATGGGCTTCAACGTCTCGCTGTCCGGCATCAATGCCGCCAACACCGACCTGAGCGTCACCGCCAACAACGTCGCCAACGTCAACACCACCGGCTTCAAGCAGTCGCGCGCCGAGTTCGCCGACCTGTTTGCTTCGACCAGCTACGGCCTGTCGAAGAACCAGACCGGCTCGGGCGTGCGCGTCTCCAACGTCGCCCAGCAGTTCATCCAGGGCCACAACGAACAGACCGGGCGCAGCCTGGACATGGCCATTTCCGGTGAGGGCTTCTTCACCATGAACATGAACGGCTCGCGCGTGTACTCGCGCGCCGGCAACTTCCAGACCGATTCGTCCGGCTACGTGGTCAATCCGCAGGGTGCACGCCTGCAGGTGTTCGCACCGAATGCCGACGGCACCAACTTCGATGCCGGCCGCCTGGTGGACCTGCAGCTGCTGACCACTGACAGCCCGCCGAAGCAGACCAGCGAAGTGAAGGTCGGGTTCACCCTGCCGGCCAACGCCAAGCAGCCCACCGTGGCCACGTTCGACCCGGCTGACTCCAACAGCTACAACCACTCCAGCGGCGGCATCACCGTGTACGACTCGCTGGGCGTGAGCCACATCCAGGTCTCGTACTTCGTGAAGGGCGCCAACCCGAACGAGTGGACCGTGCGCAACTACGTGGATGGCCAGCCGGCCGGCAACCCGACCCCGGTCACCTTCGACAACAGCGGCAAGCTGGTCAGTCCGGCCAACGGCAAGGTCAGCCTCGGCACCTTCACCCCGACCACGGGCGCCGGCCAGCTGAACATGACGCTGGATGTGAGCGGTTCGACCCAGTATGGCGAGAAGTTCGCCCTTCGCAATACACAGCAGGACGGCTACGCGGCGGGCAAGCTCAACGAGATCACCGTGTCCGAGTCGGGCGTGGTCTATGCGCGCTACTCCAACGGCGACGACAAGCCGCTGGGCCAGGTCGCGCTGACCACCTTCAACAACACCCAGGGCCTGGAACCGAAGGGCAACAACCTGTGGGTGGAGACCTTCGAGTCGGGCACGCCGCGCACCGGCATGCCGGACACCTCCAATCTCGGCAAGATCCAGGCCGGCTCGCTGGAAGCGTCCACCGTGGACCTCACCGAGCAGCTGGTCAACATGATCACCGCGCAGCGCAACTTCCAGGCCAACGCGCAGATGATCACCACCCAGGACCAGATCACCCAGACGGTCATCAACATCCGTTGATGACCCGCTGACCCTGTCACGGAACTCCCCGCATGGATAAAGCCCTTTACGTGGCGATGACCGGTGCCCGCGCCTCCCTGCAGGCGCAGGGTACGCTCAGCCACAACCTCGCCAACTCGGACACACCTGGCTTCAAGGAAGCGCTGGCCAACACCGAAGCCTTTCCGATCAAGGGCCCGGGCTTTGCCTCGCGGGTGGATGCACTGCACGTCGACGCCGGGTTCAACCGCACGCCCGGTTCGCAGCACATCACCGGCAAACCGCTGGATCTGTCGCTGCAGACCGGCACCTGGCTGGCGGTGCAGTCCAGCGACGGCAGCGAGGCATATACCCGTGGCGCCGCACTGTCGGTGACGCCGAACGGCCAGCTGGTGACCTCCAGCGGCCGCACGGTACTGGATGACAACAACAACCCGATCGCCATTCCGCCTTACCAGGCGATGGAGATCGGTGCCGACGGCACGATCTCGATCATCCCGCAGGGTGAAGGCCCGCAGACCATGGCACAGATCGGCCGGATCAAGGTCGTGCAGGCACCGGACGAGCGCCTTGAGCGCGGCCTGGATGGCCTGTTCCGCAACACCGACCCGCGCCAGCCGTTCGCACCGGCACAGGGCACGGCCGTGCACAGCGGCCAGCTGGAAGGCAGCAACGTGGACGCCGCCGGTGCGCTGGTGCAGATGATCCAGCTGCAGCGCCAATACGAAATGCAGGTGCAGGTCATCAAGCACGGCGACGACAACGCGCGCAGCGCCAACAGCCTGCTGCGCCTGGGCAGCTGACGGAATTCCGGCGCCGCCTGACCGCGGCGCTGGCACACCGCTTGCACACCCGCAGACAAGGGCCGCACTGCGCGGCCGGTTCCACCAGACAGGACACCGAAGATGAACCAGGCATTGTGGATCGCGAAAACCGGACTGGATGCGCAGCAGATGCGCATGTCGGTGGTTTCCAACAACCTCGCCAACACCAACACCACCGGCTTCAAGCAGGACCGTGCCAGTTTCGAGGACCTGCTGTACCAGCAGGTGCGCCAGCCGGGCGGTTCCTCGTCGGCACAGACGCAGCTGCCGACTGGCCTGCAGCTGGGTACGGGCGTGCGCGTGGTCGCCACCGCCAAGAACTTCGAACAGGGGGGCCAGCAGCAGACCGGCCGCGCGCTGGACGTGATGGTCAACGGCCGTGGCTTCTTTGAAGTGCAGATGCCCGACGGCAGCTCGGCCTATACCCGTGATGGCTCGTTCAAGATCAACCAGGACAGCGAGCTGGTCACCAACAGCGGCTATCCGGTGCAGCCCGGCATCCAGATTCCCGAAGGCGCGCAGTCGGTGACCATCGGGACCGACGGCACCATCAGCGTGAAGATGGCCGATGGCGCCGCCTCGGTGGAAGTGGGCGCACTCACCCTGACCGACTTCGTCAATCCGGCCGGCCTGCAGGCGCGCGGCGAGAACCTGTTCCTGGAGACCACCGCGTCCGGCCCGGCACAGAACGGCAACCCCGGCCTCAACGGCCTGGGCACCGTGGTGCAGGGCGCGCTGGAAGGCAGCAACGTCAACGTGGTGGAAGAGCTGGTGTCGATGATCGAAACCCAGCGCGCCTACGAAATGAATGCCAAGGCGATCTCCACCACCGATTCGATGCTCGGCTACCTCAACAACAAGCTCTGACCGGCCCAACCGGGAAACCGCCATGTCGCCCATTTCCAACTTCGCCCGCACTGCCCTCGCCTGCGCCGTGGTCGCCCTGCTCGGTGGCTGTGTGATCGCGGGCGACGTGCGCCCCTATCCGGCAATGGCCCCGATCCAGCCAATCATGCCGCCGCAGGCCGAGCCGACCGCGGGTGCGATCTACGCGGCCGGCCCGACCCTGCAGCTGTACTCGGACCGTCGCGCGCGCGATGTCGGCGACCTGCTGACCATCACCCTGCTGGAAAACACCACCGCGCAGACCAGTGCCAACACCGCCACCAACAAGGAATCGAACCTGAGCCTGGGCACGCCGTCCATTCTCGGGGCGCCGGTCACGTTGGGTGGCAAGGACATCCTCAGTGCCACCGCGGCCGGCAAGCGTGACTTCACCGGCAAGGGCAACAGCGCACAGAGCAATCGTCTTCAGGGCAGCGTGACGGTCACCGTGGTGCAGCGCCTGCCCAACGGCAACCTGGTGGTCCAGGGGCAGAAGAACCTGCGCCTGAACCAGGGCGACGAGCTGGTGCAGGTGCAGGGCATCGTTCGCCCGGGCGACATCAGCCAGGACAACACCATTCCGTCCAGCCGCGTGGCTGAAGCCCGCATCGTCTACGGCGGCCGCGGCCCGGTTGCGCAGTCCAATGCGATGGGCTGGCTGAGCCGCTTCTTCAACTCCGGCCTGACGCCGTTCTGAGTATGGCCATGAAATCTCTCTTCGCTTCTTCCTGGCAGCGGCGCGCGACCTCTTTGATCGCATTGATGCTGCTGATCGTGGCAGCCCCGGCCAGCGCCGAACGCATCAAGGACCTGGCCCAGGTCGGCGGTGTGCGCGGCAACGCACTGGTGGGTTACGGCCTGGTGGTGGGCCTGGATGGCAGCGGCGACCGCACCAGCCAGGCGCCCTTCACCGTGCAGAGCCTGAAGAACCTGCTAGGCGAGCTGGGCGTCAACGTGCCGCCGAACGTCAACCCGCAGTTGAAGAACGTGGCCGCCGTGGCGATCCACGCCGAGCTGCCGCCGTTCGCCAAGCCGGGCCAGCCGATCGACATCACGGTGTCGTCGATCGGCAATGCGGTGTCGCTGCGCGGCGGTTCGCTGCTGATGGCACCACTGCGCGGTGCTGACGGCCAGATCTACGCGATCGCGCAGGGCAACCTGATCGTGGGTGGCTTCGGCGCACAGGGCAAGGATGGTTCGCGCGTTTCGGTAAACGTGCCCAGTGTGGGCCGCATTCCCAACGGCGCCACGGTTGAACGTGCCCTGCCCGATCCGCTGGCCAATGGCGGTGACATCACCCTGAACCTGCACAACAACGACTTCACTACGGTGTCGCGCATGGTCGCCGCGCTCAACAATGCGTTCGGCGAAGGCGCTGCGCGCGCCGTCGATGGCGTGACCGTGGCCGTGACCGCACCGACCGACCCGGGCGCACGCATCGGCCTGCTGGCACGCATCGAGAACCTGGAACTGACCCCGGGCAGCGCCCCGGCCAAGGTGGTGGTCAATTCGCGTACCGGCACCGTGGTCATCGGCCAGCAGGTGCGAGTCGGTCCGGCCGCGATCTCGCACGGCTCGCTGACGGTGACGATCCAGGAAAACACCAACGTCAGCCAGCCCAACGCGCTGTCCGGCGGCCGCACCGTGGCCAGTCCGCAGTCGACCATCACCGCCACCAACGACGGCAGCCGCATGTTCAAGTTCAGCGGCGGCACCACCCTGGACGAGATCGTGCACGCGGTGAATGCGGTAGGCGCGGCACCGGGCGATCTCATCGCGATCCTGGAAGCCCTGAAGCAGGCCGGCGCCCTGAGTGCCGAGCTCGAGGTGATCTGACATGCGCATCAATCCCGCATTCGATCTGCACCCGGCGCAACAGAACGATCCGGCCAAGATCGACAAGGTCGCGCGGCAGCTGGAAGGCCAGTTCGCGCAGATGCTGGTCAAGAGCATGCGTGACGCCAGCTTCGGCGACTCGCTGTTCCCCGGCGAGAACAAGATGTTCCGCGACATGTACGACCAGAAGATTGCCGAGGCGATGACCCGCGGCAAGGGCCTGGGCCTGTCCGGCATGATCAGCCGCCAGCTGTCCGGCCAGGCCGCCGATGGCCCGGCGCTGGATACCCGCGTGGATCCGGCCAAGGCCAGCCGCGCCTATCAGCTCAATGCACCGGCCAGGCCTGCGCCGTCGCTGCCACTGGAAGACGGCAGCCAGGCCGTGCGCCTGCTGCAACAGATGGCCGCGGGCGCCCCGTCGGGCGCACAGGCCGCTGTCGCTCCGATGGAGCAGGCACTGGACCTGATCGCCGGCCGCGAAAGCAGCAGCATGCACCGCTCGCTGGGCACCGAGGATCCGTACATCGGCAGCCTGCAGGGCGAGGACTGGGCCGCCAACAGCGATCAGTGGTCGGCCACCGCCAGCAACCGCGGTACCGCGATCAGCCCGGCCGACGCCATGGCCACCCGTACCGCCGTGGCCCAGCTGGGCGAGCACACGCCCGAAGGTTTCGTGGCCAGCATCTGGCAGCACGCACAGAGTGCAGCCAAGGAGCTGGGCGTGGACGCCCGCGCCCTGGTCGCCCAGGCGGCGCTGGAGACGGGTTGGGGCAAGCGCCACATCAAGCATGCCGATGGCAGCACCTCGCACAACCTGTTCGGCATCAAGGCCAATGGCTGGAATGGCCAGCGTGCCACGGCCGGCACCCATGAATATGTCGATGGCGTGCGCCGCAACGAGACCGCCAGCTTCCGGGCCTACAGTTCGCCGGCCGAAAGCTTCGCCGACTACGTGCGCCTGCTGAAGACCAGCCCGCGCTACCAGCAGGCCCTGCAGGCCGGTACCGACGTGCAGGGCTTCGCCCGAGGGCTGCAGCGCGCCGGCTATGCCACCGACCCGCGCTATGCGGCCAAGATCGCCGCGATCGCCGGCGGCCCGACCATCGAGCGCGCCGTCAGCGCCGTGGCCGACGCCGGCACGCGCCTTGGCCAGACCTTCGCCAGCACCGCAACCGCGGCGCTGGGTATCACTCGTCGTTGAGGAACCCCATGTCCAGCGTACTTTCCACCGGTACCGGTGCCCTGCTCGCCTTCCAGCGTGCGTTGGCGACCACCAGCCACAACGTGGCCAACCTCAATACCCCGGGCTACAGCCGGCAGAAGGTCAACTTCGCCACCGCTGATCCCCAGAACTATGGCTACGGCACGGTCGGCAACGGTACGCGCATCACCGACATCCGCCGCACTGCTGATCAGCTGGCGATCTCGCGCCTGCTCGACAGCAGCGGCGAGCTTGCGCGCCTGAAGCAGCTCTCGGGCATGGCCGACCGGGTCAACGCGCTGTTCTCCGATGCCGCCACCAATGTCTCTGGCGTGTGGTCGAACTTCTTCGACTCGGTCAGCGGCCTGTCCTCCAATGCCTCCGGCACCGCCGACCGCCAGAACATGCTGGACGGCGGCAAGGCGCTGGCCAACCGCTTCGTGCAGCTCAACACGCACCTGAACAACCTCAACAGCGAGGTCAACAATGGCCTGCTGGCCGGCGCCACCGAGGTCAACCGCCTGGCGCAGGAGATCGCGCAGATCAACGGCGCGATCGGCACCAACATCGCCACCGCCGCGCCCGACCTGCTCGATCGGCGCGACCAGCTGATCACCCAGCTGATCGGCTACACCGGCGGCACCGCGGTGATCCAGGACGGCGGCATCATGAACGTCTACACCGCCGGCGGCAACGCGCTGGTGGTGGGCACCACGGCCACCAAGGTCACCACCGTGGCCGACCCGTACCAGCCCGAGCGCCTGCAGCTGGCGCTGGAAACCCAGGGCAACACGATCCGGCTCGATCCGAAGGCGGTGGGTGGGCAGATCGGCGGCCTGCTGGAGTTCCGCGACACCGTACTCACCCCGGCCCAGGCCGAACTGGGCAAGCTGGCCGTCGGCTTGGCCGAGACGTTCAACCAGGCCCACCACCAGGGCGTGGACATGTATGGCCAGCTGGGGGGCGACTTCTTCAATATCGGCAACCCGCGCGTCACCGCCAACAACGCCAACACCGGCACCGCCAGCCTCAGCGCCACCTATGGCGACCTGGGCAAGCTGGATGCACAGAACGTGGTGCTGCAGTTCGATGGCACCAACTGGAAGGCCAGCCGCGCCGACACCGGCGCCAACGTTCCGCTGACCGGCACCGGCACGGCCGCCGATCCGCTGGTGATCAACGGTGTCGCGCTGGTGGTGGGCGGCACCCCCGCCGCCAACGACCGATTCCTGCTGCAGCCCACCGCAGGCGTGGCCGGCAGCATGGAAGTGGCCATCACCGATCCCTCGCGGATTGCCGCCGCCGCTGCGGTCAAGGGTGCGGCTGCCACCTCCAACACCGGCACCGGCAAGCTGAGCGGCGTTACCGTCAGCGATTCCAGCAACGCAAACCTGCGCAATCCGGCCGCGATCGTGTTCACCTCGGCCACCACCTACACCATCGATGGCGGCCCGCCGCAGACCTACACCCCGGGCCAGACCATCAGCGCCAATGGCTGGAGCTTCGTGCTGGACGGTGTGCCGAAGGTCGGCGATACCTTCAACATCACCCCGACCCCGGCCGGCTCCTCGGACAACAGCAATGCAACCCGCCTGTCCAAGGTGGAGAGCGCGAAGGCGTTCAACAGCGGCACGGTCACCCTCAACGGTGCGCTGGGTGGCCTGACCACCCAGGTCGGTGCCGCCGCCCGCTCGGCGGAGTATTCGCTGGAGGCGCAGCTGGTGATCAATGACAAGGCCCAGGAGGCCCGCGACGAGGTGTCCGGCGTCAATCTGGACGAGGAGGCCGCCGGCATGCTGCGCCTGCAGCAGGCCTACCAGGCCGCCTCGCAGCTGATCTCCACCGCCGACAGCATGTTCCAGACCATCCTGGGAGCCGTCCGCCGATGAGCAGCCGCATCTCCACCAGCATGATGTTCAATCAGTCCGTGTCGCTTATGATGGCCAAGCAGGCCAAGCTCAGCCACCTGGAGCAGCAGATCGCCACCGGCAGCAAGATCGTCAGCGCCAAGGACGATCCGGTCGGCGCCGGCGCTGCCGTGGGCCTGGACCGCAGCCTGGCGGCCCTGGACCGGATGAAGCTCAATGCCGGCAACGTGCAGAACCGGCTGGGCGTGCAGGAAAACACCCTGGCCCAGGTCAATGATCTGATGGGACGGGTCAACGACCTGACCATCCAGGCCAGCAACCCCGCCTTGAGCGCGGCCGACAAGAAGACGCTGATCACCGAGCTGAACCAGATCCGCGACGGCCTGCTGTCGTTGGCCAACGCAGAGGACGGCACCGGCCGCTATGTATTCGGCGGTACCAACGACGGTGATCCGCCCTTTGCCAAGATCAATGGCAAGGTGGTCTACCGCGGCGACCAGACCCAGCGCCAGATCGAAGTCGGTCCGGATACCTACGTGCGCGACGCCCTGCCCGGCAGCGAAATCTTCATGCGCATCCCCACCGGCGATGGCTTCGTCGATGGCGGCGCTGCGGCGGGCAATGCCGGCAACGGCGTGCTGACCAACATCACCCGCGATGGCAGCGACAGCTGGAACGGGCAATCCTTCAGCATCCGTTTTACCGCCGCCGATCAGTACCAGGTACTCGACGGTGCCGGCAACGTGACCGGCACCGGCACGTTCAAGGCCGGTGACAACGTGGAAGTCAACGGTGTACGCCTGCAGATCACCGGCGCACCTGCTGCCGGCGACAGCTTCAACGTGAAGCCGGCGACCAGCCGCGACATCTTCGACACGATGGACAAGCTGATTACCGCGCTGGATGCCGACACCGGTACCACCGCGAAGATGAGCGCACAGCAGAACGAACTGCAGAGCGCGTTGCGTGACATCGCGCGCGCATCGGAGCGGATGATCGATTCCCGTGCGGCGGGTGGCGCGCAGCTGAAGGCATTGGACAATGCCGCCGACATGCGTGAAGCCAACAGCGTGACCCTGAAGACCACCCTGTCGCAGATGCGCGACCTGGACTACGCCGATGCTCTGAGCCAGTACCAGTTGCAGAGCACCGCACTGCAGGCGGCGCAGACGATCTTCTCGCAGATGCAGTCGATGTCGTTGTTCAACAAGATCGGCTGACCGCTCTTCCCCGTCAGCCCTGAAAGGCCGCGATGCCCTGCATCGCGGCCTTTTTCGTTTCCGGTTGCCGAAGCCACTGCAGTCGCCGGGCGTGGCCCGGCGCTACCGGAAGGGTGCGCCAGTGGATTTTCCGTGATTGCCCATCAAGCCCGGCCCCACCCCGCCGATACCTTCATCAGCGCTGGTTGGGCCTGCCCAACCGCCCCTTCCGGGGTCGCCTTCACGCCCCTCCAGGGCTGGAAAACCCCGGGAAAACAGCCTCCGGCAACGAATTACGGCTTCAACGGAATTCACGGCTAAAGGTTGTTGACAAAGCGCCGTTATTCATTTGGCAACAGCGAAGCACACAGCCACACAAAAAAACAGGCGGCGCTTCGTTTCATTCACCAACGGGTTCCATATAAGAGGAGACGACCCCATGGCACAGGTAATCAACACCAATACGATGTCGCTCAACGCTCAGCGCAACCTGAGCACCAGCGGCAGCTCGCTCGCTACCACCATCCAGCGCCTCTCGTCCGGCCTGCGCATCAACAGCGCGAAGGACGACGCGGCCGGCCTGGCCATCAGCGAGCGCTTCAGCACCCAGATCCGTGGTCTGGACGTGGCCATCCGCAACGCCAACGACGGCATCTCGCTGGCCCAGGTCGCCGAAGGCTCGCTGAGCGAGGTTGGCAACAACCTGCAGCGCATCCGCGAACTGGCCGTGCAGGCCTCCAACGCCACCAACTCCAGCAGCGACCGCAAGGCCCTGCAGGCCGAAGTGACCCAGCTGGTCAGCGAAATCGACCGCGTCGCCAAGCAGAGCGACTTCAACGGCACCAAGCTGCTGGACGGCTCGTTCACCAGCCAGCTGTTCCAGGTGGGCGCCAATGCGGGCCAGGCCATTGCGATCAACAGCGTGGTGGATGCCAAGGCTGAATCGCTGGGCTCCACCACCTTTGCCGATGTCTACAAGGGCGAGGGACTGACCAACGACAAGGCCGCCACGGACTCGGTGTTCTCGCAGTTGCAGATCACTGTCACCCCGCCCAACGGTGGCACCGCCAAGAGCATCGACATCGGCGATATCACGGTCAAGGCCGGCGAATCCATCACCGCCGCCACCGCTGCTGCCATCAACGGCAAGTTGGGCGAGACCGGCGTCATGGCCAAGATCGAATCCGGCAAGATCCAGCTGGTATCGGTCAAGGATGGTCAGACGTTCGCTCTGGGTAACGCCGGCGCACCGTCCAAGTCGACCACGCCTGTCCCGACGCCGGTGACAGATTTCACAGAGATCGGCCTGGATCAAGCCGCAGGTGGCACCGGCGGCACCATCGGCACCGGCTCAAAGCCCAGCTTCGTCAAGGACATCAACATCACCACCGCTGAAGGTGCCCAGCAGGCCCTGTCGATCGTCGACAAGTCGCTGGAATCAGTCAACAGCGTCCGCGCCGACCTCGGCGCGATCCAGAACCGCTTCACCTCGGTGGTCGCCAATCTGCAGACCTCCTCGGAAAACCTGTCGGCATCCCGCAGCCGCATCCGCGATACCGACTTCGCCAAGGAAACGGCGGAACTCACCCGGACCCAGATCCTGCAGCAGGCCGGCACCGCAATGCTGGCCCAGGCCAACCAGGTCCCCCAGAACGTGCTCAGCCTGTTGCAGCGCTGACATACGGCGCTCCTGAAGCACGTCAGGAGCGTTGATCCCCTCGTACGTGCACTGCTCAAGGAACTTTCCTCATGGCACAAGTCATCAACACCAACACCATGTCGCTCAACGCTCAGCGTAACCTGAGCACGAGCGGCTCCTCGCTGGCCACCACCATCCAGCGTCTGTCGTCGGGTTCCCGTATCAACAGTGCAAAGGATGACGCTGCAGGCCTGGCGATCTCCGAGCGCTTCGGCACCCAGATCCGCGGCATCGACGTCGCCATCCGCAACGCCAACGACGGTATTTCGCTGGCACAGACCGCTGAAGGCTCGCTGTCGGAAATCGGCAACAACCTGCAGCGTATCCGTGAGCTGTCGGTGCAGTCTGCCAACGCCACCAATTCGACCAGCGACCGCAAGGCCCTGCAGGCCGAGGTGACCCAGCTTGTCAGCGAGATCGACCGCGTCGCCAAGCAGTCGGATTTCAACGGCACCAAGCTGCTGGATGGCTCATTCTCCAGCCAGCTGTTCCAGGTCGGTGCCAATGCAGGTCAGGCCATTGCTATCGACAAGGTTGTGAACGCCAAGGCTGACGCCCTTGGTAGCACCACCTTCGACAGCAACACCATGACCCTTGCTGCAGCTACGGGTGGCACGCCGGTCGCAGGCGAAGAACTGAAGATCTCCGGCCTGAAGATCAGTGGCGGCAGCCTGACCAGTGCGGTGGACATTGGCGATGTAAAGATCACCAGCACCGGCAATGCCGCCGAGGATCTGAAGGCGGCTACCAAGGCCACTGTTGCAGCCATCAACGCGAAGATCGGCGAAGCAGGCGTCTACGCGGAGGCAGACGCAACCACTGCCGGCAAGATCACCCTGACCTCGGTCAAGGAAAGTGCTGACAAGGACGGTAAGTTCAGCGGCCTGGCCGTTACAGAGGGCACCGGCAGCTTCACCAGTGACGAAGTGACGGCCCATGACGATGCCGCCATTCCGGCTGGTGGCACTCAGCTGTTGAAGGACGTCAAGATCGATACGGTCGCTGGTGCACAGCAGGCAATTGCAGTCATTGACAAGGCCTTGGGTTCGATCAACAACACCCGCGCTGACCTGGGTGCGATCCAGAACCGCTTCACCTCGGTCGTCGCCAACCTGCAGACCTCGACGGAAAACCTGTCGGCTTCGCGTAGCCGCATCAAGGACACCGACTTCGCCAAGGAAACCGCCGAGCTGACCCGCACCCAGATCCTGCAGCAGGCCGGTACGGCCATGCTGGCCCAGGCCAACCAGGTGCCGCAGGGCGTGCTGAGCCTGCTGCGCTGATACCAGGCAGTCCGGTCTACTACGCAGCGACTTAGACGTAGAAGCGGATGCTGCCGCCGGCCCTGGCCGGCGGCAGCATCCAACCGGAACCACCTAGCGGCACGAAGGCGCGGGCCATGCCCGGCCCGGGATCACTCCCGAACCGGCTTGGCATCGCCCGCTCCTGCGGACCTCTCTTTCAGCGCTGTACCTTTGACTGTACGTACCGGGCGGCTTCGTCTCCCCCCGATTGTCAGTAGCCTGATCCCTCCCCTGCATTGGGGGAGGGTCTTTTGCAGACTCCCGGCAGCCCGCGGTGAACCTACCCGCACCCTGCCCCAACCCTCCTGCAACCCGCGTGCCAGAACCCGCGCCGTACCATTGGCACGGCGCATGCATCAACGAAGTCCTCAAGACCCAGCGGCGCAGGCCGCTATTTTCGTTGACGACGGGCCACCGCACGGCGAGCCGGCCCGTATACCAGGAGAAACGACGTGGCAGACTTTGGATACGGTGGCATCGGCTCGGGGCTGGATATCTCCAGCATCGTCAACCAGCTGGTCGCGGCAGACCGCAAGCCGGCCGACAATGCGCTGAACCTGCAGCAGTCCAAGGCCAAGATGCAGCTGTCGTCGATCGGCACCGTCACCGCGGCCTTCGACAAGCTCAAGACCGCCCTGACCGCATTGAAGGCCACCACCGCGTTCGATACGCGCACCGTGACAGCCACCGGCAAGGCCGGCCCCACCAATGCCGACGACGTTCTGACAGCCTCGGTGGCGCTGTACGACCTCGGCACGACCAAGGCAGCCGCCTCCAACGGCACGCACCAGGTGGAGGTCACCTCCCTGGCCACCGCGCACAAGCTGATTGCCGACACCTCATTCCCGAAGACCGACACCTTCGGTGCCGGAACCTTGACACTGACCGTTGGCGTCGGTGACAAGGCCAAGACCATGAATGTGGAGGTGGAGGACGGCGATACGCTGACGACCATCCGCAACAAGATCGATGCTGCCGGTCGCAAGGAAGGCATACAGGCCACGCTGATCACCTCCGGCGACAACCAGTACCTGTCGATCGCCCAGGAAAAGACCGGTGCGGCCAACGCGATCAAGCTGGAATACGGCGGCAGCGACCCGAAGCTGGGCGCACTGGTCGGCAGCCTCAAGCAGAACACCGCTGCCGCCGATGCCGAACTGACCATCGATGGCGTCAAGGTGGTCAGCGCCAGCAACACAGTGGCCGACGCCGTGCCGGGCCTGACCCTGAACCTGAAGGTTCCAGGCAAGAGCACCGTGGTGATCAGTACCGACACCGCCGCTGCGACCAAGGTGATGCAGGAGTTCGTGACCGCGTACAACGCGGCGATCGCGGCGATCAACACCGAAACCAAGTACGACGCCAAGACCAAGGAAGCGGCCACACTGACCGGCGACGCGCAGATGCGTGGTGCTTCCAGCCAGCTGCGCTCGATGATGTCCGGCGTGCTGAAGGAGCTTTCCGCCGATGGCCTGGATCCGAAGGTGCTGGGCCTGCAGACGCGCGGCTATCCCAATGCCGACGGCAGCCTGGTGCTGGATACCACCAAGTTCGCCGCTGCACTGGCCAGCCAGCCGGAGAAGATCCGCGCGGCCATCACCGGTGATACCGGCGGTGCAGGCACGCTGTACACCATGGTTGACGGCTACGTCAGCACCACCGTCGGCAAGGAAGGCGCCTTTGTCGCCCGCACCAAGGGCCTGAATACCACGCTGGACAACATCGACAAGCGCCGCAAGGACCTCGACACGCGCATGAAGAACGTCGAGGAACGCTACAAGAAGCAGTTCCTGGCGCTGGACAGCCTGATGGGCAAGCTGCAGCAGAGCAACACCTCGCTGCAGCAGCAGCTGGCGCAGCTGAACCGCTGAAGGTCTGCGTACAACGCTCAAGTTTGGCGTGCAATGCACCGATAACGGACGCAACAGCAATCAACGCCGCACCGCCGGCCACGGTCCCCGCGACCTGCCGGCGGCACCCCGCGCAAGGAGAATCACGAATGTACGGTTCCAGCCGTCAATATGCCGAGCAGTACCGCCAGGTGGGAGTGACCAGTGCGGTCGCCGATGCCGATCCGCACAAGCTGGTGGCGATGCTGCTGGCAGGCGCGCTGGAGCGCGTGAGGCGCGCCCAGGCCAGCCTCGAGCGTGGCGACCAGGCCGGCAAGGGCAAGGCGATCGGCGAAGTCTGCGCGATCGTCGGCCACCTCAACGGCTCGCTGGACCACGAGGCCGGCGGCGAGATCGCCGGCAATCTGTCGGCACTCTACGACTACGTGCTGCAGCGCCTGACCGAGGCCAACCTGCACAACGACCGCGCCGCCCTCGATGAGTCCCTGCAGCTGCTGGGCGAGATCGACAGCGCCTGGAATGCGATTCCGCACGAACAACGCCGCCCGGCCGCGGTGGCACCATGAGCCTGCATGAACTGCACGCCCAGCTCGACGCCTTCGAGAAGGCCCTGGGCGAAGACGCCCTGGACCAGGCTGACAGCCTGCTCGATGGCCACGACAGCACCCTGCACGCCCTGCTCAGCCAGCCGCTGACCACGGCCGACCACGCGCCGCTCAGCGCACTGTTCGAACGCCAGGAGAATCTGCTCGGCCTGCTGCGCAAGCGCCGCGATGCAGTGGCCGCGCTGATGAACGATGGCCAGCGCTCTCTTCGCGCCGCCCATGCCTACCTGCAGGCAGAATCACTGGCATGACCCAGCTGCCGACCACGTCGCTGCACCACCCCGCCGAAAGCGAGCTGTTCGACGAAACGCTCAGCTGCGAGCTGGCCTTGCCGGCCGAGTTCCAGGCAGGCAGCGGCGCCGGCCGTACCAGCAGTGCCGAAGGCCTGCTGCGCAGCCTGGCCCTGGTGGAGGACAGCCGCGTTGACGAGCATGACGACCGCAATGAAGCCAGCCTTCAGCTGCAGCGTCTGGAAGCCAAGCTGGATCTGGCGATGGTGCTGCTCGGCCGGCTGGTCCGGCAGCAGGGCCAGGAACTGACCCTGCGCCCGGTGCGCTGGTCGCGTCGCGGCATCCGCCTGCAGCTGGGCCCGCGCAGCGGTGCCAGCCCCGGACAGGCCGGCCTGGTGCGCCTGCAGCCCAGCGACTGGCTGCCCGACCACATCGATCTGCCAGTGGAAGTGATCGCCGAAGCAGCGGATGGCGGCGGCGGCCACTATCTCTGGCTGCGCTTCCAGCGCCTTGGCGATGGCCTGGAAATGGCGATGGAGCGCCACCTGTTCCGCCTGCACCGTCGACAGGTGGCCGAAGCGCGCCGAGCGCGCTGAAACCTGCCACCATCACGCTTGGCGGGCAAGCCTTGGCGCGCCCGTTCAGCTAAGTTAAGGTGGACTCCCCTACACGGATCTGTTGCGTGCCTGTGCGAGTTCTCATCGTCGACGATCACACCCTCGTCCGCGCCGGCCTGGCGCGGCTTCTGCAGGGGTTTGCCGACGTGCAGCTGGTGGCCGAAGCCAGCAATGCCGAACAGGCACTGCAGCTGGCCCTGCAGCACGCACCCGACGTGGTGCTGATGGACCTGTCACTGCCGGGCCGTACCGGCCTGGAAGCCCTCAGCGACATCCGCCTGCGCGCGCCCGGCACCCGGGTGGTGATGATGACCATGCACGACGACGCCGCACACGTGCGCGATGCACTCGATCGCGGCGCGGTCGGGTTTTTGGTCAAGGATGCGGCGCCGCAGGAGCTGGAACTGGCGCTGCGCGCAGCGCATGCCGGCCAGGTGTTCCTGAGCCCGCAGATCTCCGCCAAGATGCTGGCACCGATGCTCGGCCGCGAGAAACCCACCGGCATCGCCGCGCTGTCGCCACGACAACGCGAGATCCTGCGCCGCATCGGCAAGGGTGAGAGCAACAAGGAAATCGCCGCCGACCTCGGCATCAGCGTCAAGACGGTGGAAACCCACCGCGCACGCATGATGGAGTCGCTCGGCTGCCGCCGCGCCAACGATCTGCTGCTGCTGGCTGCGCGCCACCAGCATGAGCTGGAGTAGGCGCCCCCCCCCCCCCGGCGGCACGCAACGATGGCAGGGTAGAGTCGACTGTCAGTCGACTGCTCTCCCATCAGGCCCAGGAAAAGTCCCGCGCTCCGCGCGCAAGTCGACTAACGGTCGACTCTACCAACGCGCGACACCCTGCATCGGCGACGAATTCCCGTCACCCCGACACTTCCCGACAGGAATCCGTACACGGCACACGGCGGGATCGACGGAGCGAGCACCGCGAATCAATGCCTTAGCTTCACCCATCGTCAATATCCCGCACTTATGTAGGGAAAACCCCTACACCCTGTCGGGACATCCACGAAAGCCCTCAGGAACCCCCCGATTCCGCACTCGCCGGATCAAAAGCAAGATGCGTTCCACAAGGCGCCGGGGAGCGGTGCCGGGGAACCACGATGAAGGCTGCACTCTCGACCCAGCTGGGCCAACAACTTCACCTTACCCCGCAGCTGCTGCAGTCGATCCGGCTGCTGCAGCTCGATGGCCTGCACCTGGAACAGGAAATCCAGCGCCTGCTGGACGCCAACCCGCTGCTGGAGATCGAAGAGGCCGAAGCGCCCGCCGCCGATGCCACCGAGATCAGTGCCACCACGCTGGACACCGCCGCGTTCGACGAACTGCCGGAGCCCTCGATGTGGGACGTGGCCGGCGCCAGCTGGCAGGACGGCGATGACGACCGCATGGCGCGCATTGCTGCCGGTGAGTCGACCGACCCGCAGCTGCGCGTGCTGCAGCGGTTGTCGCTGGACATGGACGACCGCGAGCTTGCGGTGGCTGCCTTCTGGCTCGACCACTGCGACGAGGCCGGCTATCTGCAGGCGCCGCTGGCGCAGCTGCAGCTGCTGGCCAGCGCCCAGTTCGACATCGCTGCCGAGGGCGTCGAGGCCATCCGTCAGCAGCTGCTGCACGGCGAACCTGCCGGCATGGCCGCGCAGGACCTGCGCGAAGGCCTGCAGGCGCAGCTGCGCAGCCTGCACGGCGTGGTGCCCGCCCGCCACCTGGCCGCGCGCATCCTGGATGGCGCGCTCGAAGCGCTGGCCGCACATGATTACCCCGCCCTCGCCCGCCAGCACGACGCCGAGATCGACGACGTGCGCGAAGCCGTGCGCCTGATCCTGTCGCTGCAACCGCGCCCGGGCGACAGCCTGCTGCCGGAACGCAATGCCGTGGTGGTGCCGGACGTGGTGGCCTGGCATGCCGATGGCCAGTGGAAGGTGGCCCTGAACCCGGCCACCAGCCGCCGCGTGTCGATCAACAGCCAGTACGAACAGGCCCTGGCCGAGACCAGCGAAGCGGCCCCGGCACTGCGCGAAATGCTGCAGGAAGCGCGCTGGTTCAGCCGCGGCCTGTCGATGCGCTACGACACCCTGCTGCGCACTGCGCGGGTGATCGTCGAGCGCCAGGCCGCGTTCCTGGTTCGCGGCGAAGAAGCCATGGCCCCGTTGACCCTGAAGGAAGTGGCCGAGGAAATCGGCATGCACGAGTCCACCGTCTCGCGCATCACCACCGGCAAGTTCCTGCAGACCCCGCGCGGCACCTTCGAGCTGAAGCACTTCTTCGCGGTCCGCCTGGAGGGCGCCAGTGTCTCCGGCCAGGCGGTCAAGGCCATGGTCCGCCGCCTCATCGACGCCGAACCGGCCGGCCGCCCGCTGGCCGACGAGGCCATTGCCGGGCTGCTGTCGCGCCAGGGGGTGAACATTGCTCGCCGAACCGTCGCAAAATACCGGGAACAACTGGACATCGCCCCGGCCCGAGAACGGCGCCGGCTCGGCGCCAGGCAACCGCAGCTGGCCCGGGTGGGCTGAAAAGGATGTTGGACATGAACAAGCTTACGGTCCTGCTGGTCGATGACCACGAGGGCTTCATCAATGCGGCGATGCGCCATTTCCGCAAGATCGACTGGCTGCAGATCGTCGGCAGCGCCGGCAATGGCCTGGAGGCGATCGAACGCTCGGAGACGCTGCGCCCGCAGGTGGTGCTGATGGATCTGGCCATGCCGGAAATGGGCGGCCTGCAGGCCACCCGCCTGATCAAGTCGCAGGACGACGCACCGTACATCGTGATCGCCAGCCACTTCGACGACGCCGAGCACCGCGAACACGCGCTGCGCGCCGGCGCCGACAACTTTGTCAGCAAGCTGTCCTACATCCAGGAAGTCATGCCGATCCTGGAAGGCCTCAGGGAGGAACAGTCGTGAGTGAATCGCGCATCCTGGTGCTGGACAACGACGCCGTGCGCGCCGAGCGCACCGTTGCCCTGCTGGAATTCATGGACTTCAACCCGCGCTGGGTCTCCGACGCGGCCGACTTCGACCTCGGTCGCCAGCGCCAGAACGACTGGATGGCGGTGATCGTCGGCAGTCTGGACGACACTGCCGCCAGCACCGCACTGTACAACTGGCTCGGTGGCAGCAGCCTGCCCCCGCCGGTGCTGCTGGCCGATGGTGATGCTTCGGCATTTGCGCACCAGCATGGCCTGCACGAAGCCAATATCTGGCCGCTGGAAACCCCGCTGCGCCACGCGCAGATGGAAGCCCTGCTGCGTCGCGCCAGCCTCAAGCGCCTGGATGCCGAACACCAGGCCGGTGCTGCGCAGGACCAGGGCCCGACCGGCAACGGCGCTGCGGTGACCGCACTGCGCACCATGATCGAACAGGTTGCCGCGTTCGATACCACCGTGCTGGTGCTGGGCGAATCCGGTACCGGCAAGGAAGTGGTGTCGCGCGCGATCCACCAGCGCTCGCCGCGCCGCGATGGCCCGTTCGTGGCGATCAACTGCGGCGCCATTCCGGCTGACCTGCTGGAAAGCGAACTGTTCGGCCACGAAAAGGGTGCCTTCACCGGCGCACTGACCGCCCGCAAGGGCCGTTTCGAAATGGCCGAGGGCGGCACGCTGCTGCTGGATGAAATCGGCGACATGAGCCTGCCGATGCAGGTCAAGCTGCTGCGCGTGCTGCAGGAACGCAGCTTCGAACGCGTGGGCGGCAACCAGACCATCCGCTGCAACGTGCGGGTGATTGCCGCGACCCACCGCGACCTGGAAACGCGCATCGCCGAAGGCAAGTTCCGCGAGGATCTGTTCTATCGCCTCAACGTGTTCCCGATCGACGTGCCCGCCCTGCGCGAGCGTCGCGAAGACCTGCCGGCACTGGTGGAAACCATCGCCACCCAGCTGGCCCGCACCGGCCGCGGCGAAGTGCGCTTCTCTGCCGAGGCGCTGCAGGCCCTGGCCGGCTACGAATGGCCGGGCAACGTGCGCGAACTGACCAACCTGGTCGAGCGCTTGGCCGTGCTGCACCCGGGCGGTTCGGTCCGCGTGCAGGATCTGCCGGCCCGCTACCGTGGCGATGCGGCACTGGCCGCCGTCGCTACACCGGCGCCGGCACCGCCCGCCGCCAGCGAAGAGCGACTGGACCTGCGCAGCTTCTCGTTCCACACACCCGGCAGCGGCAACCAGCCGGCGCTGGAGCACGGCATCGCCGTCAATCGCCCGGCGGCACCGGCCGCACTGCCCGACGAGGGCATGGACCTGCGCAACCACATGGCCAGCATCGAACTGGGCCTGATCAACGAAGCACTGGAACGCACCCAGGGCGTGGTCGCCCACGCCGCCCAGCTACTCGGCCTGCGCCGCACCACCCTGGTGGAAAAGCTGCGCAAGTACGGCATTGAACGCGAGCAGGCCGAACTGGCAAGCTGACACGCGTTTCCAGCATGAAGGGGACACCAACGCCTGGGCTTGCCCGGGCGTTGGTGTTTGTGGGGCCGCTGCATGAGAAGATCCACGCCGTGCGTGGGTGAGGAATTCCGCTACACGACTGCGTTTGCAACTTCTCCTAAAGGCACCGATGAAATATGTCGGTAGCTTTGCCCATATGGAGAACTCAACCAGACCGCCAACGCTGGACCTCATGCCGATCAGCCAGGAAGAGATCGATCACTCTCCCTTTCTGCTCGAAGCACAGCGCCTAGCTGGCCGCCTTTCGCCGTATGCCAACGACAACACGAAGTTCCATTCACGCCTGCAGCGATTTGAGGCAGACGAACGCACCCTGGCGATCTTTGGACACGTGCTGGGCGGGCTCTTCTTCGTGGACCTCAAAGATGGCTACGTAGGACTACTTTCAGTCGATTCCGAAGCATCACCCCAGTACTGCAATTCAGACCTGAGGAGCTTCTCAGCTTTCCATACCGCGTTCATCGCAGCAATCCGACCCGCGCTGAACTCCAACGAAGGCGTGGCGGAGTCCACTCTCACGGAACTTGAGGCCTCGTTCCGCAACTGCGATGCCACATCCATGGGGGCCGAGAGTAACTTCTGGCCCACATGTCTTTACGAGCTATCAGAGGGGTTCTTTCCTCTTTCATCCGAGAAGGTGGAACTACACCGCTCACTCGGGATCGATCTCAACTATCCCTGGTAGAAATCGGCCCGAGCACGTTCTTCGGCCGCAAGCCGAGTGGGGTCGGAGGCTTTGCGTTTGCAATGATTCCTACAGACAACGGCGCGCAGTTGCAGAGCATGGACGGGACATCCCAACGAGGTTCCACCATGCAACGCATCACCGTGCTCGCCGCCCTGCTGTTCCCGGCACTCGCCACCGCCGCCGACTGCACCCTGCCCACCACACTGGACCAGCGCCAGTTCACAAACCTCAGCGACCCGCTTTACGCACCGGACAACCCCAATGCCGGACGCATGGTCCAGGTCAGCTTCGCCGGCAACCAGTATGTGCTGGACATCCTCGGCACTGATCTCCGCATCGGCGGCAACTACCGCTACCAGCGCCTGGCCCCGCATATCGCGGAAATCCAGATGACTGAAAGCCACCCAGCCGGTCCCGCCCACTACACCCTGTTGCTGACCTGCCTGAGCGACCGCCAGGGTCGCTTCATCTACACCCAGCACGACGGCCCCATCGCACCGCGCCAGCGCCAGAATTCCGGCCACTGGACCCTGCAGCCTCAGGGCGGAAAACCGACGCCGGTTAAATGACGCCTCCATTGGGGTCAGAGCCCGTTGCCTCGCAACGGGATCCGACCCCGAGCTCTGACAGATCGCGGAGGTCTGTCGAAGGCGGGGTGGGTCCGGTTGCGGGGGCGTGAGCGCCACGGATGGCGCGACCGAGGCTACATGGATGTACTTGCGCCGTCCCCCGCAACCGGACCCACCCCGCCAACCCACGGGAAGCCCGTTTTTGACGTTGACGTTGACGTGGCGTCGGCAGGTGCAGGGCGCAGCCCTGCCAGCACACCCCCACCCTCACTTCACTGAATCGAAAACCGGTTTCGGCACGGCACTTGCACTGGCTCAAGCAGACAACCCCATCCCTGTTTCTGGAACCGTTGCAGATGTCCCACTCCGTCACTTCGATCCTTTCGCAGATCCGCTCCTATCAGACCCAGATGGGACAGCCGGCGCTCAACCCGCTGGGCGAAACGCCGCGCAGCAACGCCCTGCCGGGCACGGTGCTGGATGCACCGCAGGCCCAGCCGGCCAGCTTCACCGAAACCCTGCGTGGTGCGATTGCCGGCGTCAACGACGCGCAACAGAAATCCGGCGCCCTGGCCAAGGCGTTCGAAATGGGCGACCCCAGCGCCGACCTGGCCAAGGTGATGGTCGCCTCGCAGCAGTCCCAGATCGCCTTCCGCGCCACCGTGGAAGTCCGCAACCGTCTCGTCCAGGCTTACCAGGACGTGATGAACATGCCGCTGTAAGGAACATTGACGCATGGCACTGACGCTCTCCAAGGACAGCCTGAACGCCGAGAAGGCCGGGCAATGGTTCGACCGCCTGCAGAGTCTGCAGATCACCCGTCGGCTGGGCCTGATGGCGATGATCGCGGTGGCGGTGGCGGCAGGCCTGTCCGTGTTCTTCTGGTCACAGAAGCCGGGCATGGTCCCGCTGTATACCGGCCTGGACCAGAAGGCGACCGCTGAAGCGACCGATCTGCTGCGCGCCGCGCAGATTCCGTTCGCGCTCGATCCCGCCACCGGTGGCATCACCGTGCCGGAAAAGAACCTGCACGACGCCCGCCTGAAGCTGGCCGGCTCCGGCCTGACCGACAGCGGCAAGCTTGGCTTCGAGCTCATGGAACGCGACCCGGGCTTCGGCGTCAGCCAGTTCGTCGAAAGCGCGCGCTACCAGCACGCGCTGGAAACCGAGCTGTCGCGCACCATCAACACGCTGCGCCCGGTGCGTGATTCGCGCGTGCACCTGGCCATTCCCAAGCCGAGCGCCTTCACCCGCCAGCGGGATGTCGCCAGCGCTTCGGTGACCCTGGAACTGCGTGGCGGCCAGCAGCTGGAACGCAGCCAGGTGGACGCCATCGTGCACATGGTCGCCGCCAGCATCCCGGATCTCGCGCCAGAGCGCGTGACCGTGGTCGACCAGAGCGGTCGCATGCTCAGCATCACCGACCCGAACAGCGAGGCGGCCGTCAACGCTGCCCAGTTCGAGCAGGTACGCCGCCAGGAAACCTCGTTCAACCAACGCATCCGCGAGCTGCTGGAACCGATGACCGGCCCTGGCCGCGTCAATCCGGAAGTGAGCGTGGACATGGATTTCTCGGTGACCGAGGAAGCCCGCGAGCTCTACAACGGTGAACCGCAGAAGCTGCGCAGCGAGCAGATGAGCGAGAACACCACCAGCACGCCGGGCCCGCAGGGTGTACCGGGTGCCACCAGCAACAGTCCGCCGGGCCAGCAGGCCGCGCCGGCCACCGCGCAGACCCCGACCGAAAGCAGCAAGAACGCGACCCGCAACTACGAGCTGGACCGCACCCTGCAGCACACCCGCCAGCCCGCGGGCCGCATCAAGCGCGTGTCGGTGGCAGTGCTGGTGGACAACGTGCCGCGCGCCGGCGCCAACGGCAAGATGAGCCCGCAGCCGCTGTCGGCCGCCGAACTGACCCGCGTCGAGGCCCTGGTGAAGCAGGCGGTCGGCTTCAACGCCGAGCGTGGCGACACCGTGTCGGTGATGAACGCCCCGTTCGTGCGCGAGATCACGCCCGAGGAAGGCCCGGCCTGGTGGGAGCTGCCGTGGGTGCATGACGCCGGCCGCATGCTGCTGGGCGCGGTGGTGGTGCTGGCATTGCTGTTCGGCGTGCTGCGCCCGGCACTGCGCGCGATTACCGGGCCGAGCAGGAAGAACGACGAACAGGCACTGGAACCGCATACCGCGGACGTACAACTGGTCGATGACGATGGCATGCCCCTGCCGGCGCTGGGCGCCGACCGGGCCAGCCTGGGTGGGCCGGATGCACTGGCCCTGCCGGTGGATTCATATGAGGAACGACTGCGGATGGCGCGTGAAGCCGTGAAGACCGACTCCAAGCGCGTGGCCCAGGTGGTCAAGGGCTGGGTGGCCAATGACTGAGCCGCAATTGACCGGCGTGCAGCGCGCGGCCGTACTGCTGCTCTCCCTGGGTGAGCTGGACGCTGCCGAAGTGCTGCGCCACATGGAACCCAAGGAAGTGCAGAAGATCGGCATCGCCATGGCCACCATGACCGACATCACCCGCGAGCAGGTGGAACGGGTGATGGACCAGTTCGGCCAGGAGCTGGGCTCGAAGACCTCGCTGGGCGTGGGCTCGGATGACTACATCCGCAACATGCTGGTGCAGGCGCTGGGCAGCGAGAAGGCCGGCAACCTGATCGACCGCATCCTGCTCGGTCGCAACACCACCGGCCTGGATGCGCTGAAGTGGATGGACCCGCGCGCGGTGGCCGACCTGGTGCGCAACGAGCACCCGCAGATCATCGCCATCGTGATGGCGCACCTGGAAACCGACCAGGCCGCCGACGCGCTGAAGCTGCTGCCCGACCGCACCCGCGTGGACGTGCTGCTGCGCATCGCCACCCTCGACGGCATTCCGCCCAACGCACTCAATGAACTCAACGAGATCATGGAGCGCCAGTTCGCCGGCAACCAGAACCTGAAGTCGTCCAACATCGGCGGCGTGCAGTGCGCGGCCAACATCCTGAACTTCATGGACAGCGGCCAGGACCAGGCGATCCTGGGCGAGATCGCCCGCATCGATGCGCCGTTGAGCAACCGCATCCAGGACCTGATGTTCGTGTTCGACGATCTGGTCGACCTGGACGACCGCGAAATGCAGCTGGTGCTGCGCGAAGTGAGCGGCGAGCGCCTGGGCCTGGCCCTGCGCGGTGCCGACATCAAGGTGCGCGACAAGATCACCCGCAACATGTCGCAGCGTGCGGCCGAAATCCTGCTGGAGGACATGGAGGCCCGTGGCCCGGTGCGCCTGTCCGACGTGGAAGGCGCGCAGCGCGAGATCCTGGCCATCGTCAAGCGCATGGCCGATGAAGGCACCGTCACCATCGGTGGGAGCGCGGAGGCCATGCTGTGAGCAACGTCGTGCGCTGGCTTGCCCCGGACCTGCTGGCCCAGCCCGAACCGGCGCTGGCGCAGGAAGATGTCTTCGAGCTCACCGGGCCGGACCCGGAACACGAACCCGAGCCACCACTGCAGCTGCCGACCCTGGAGGAGATCCAGGCGATCCAGGACAGCGCCGAGAAGGAAGGCTTCCAGCACGGCCATGCCGACGGCTACAGCCAGGGCCAGGCCGAGGTGCGGCGCCTCGCCGCGCAGATCGAAGGCATCCTGGACAACTTCAGCCGGCCGCTCGTGCGGCTGGAGAATGAAGTGGTCGGTGCGCTCGGCGAGCTGGCCGTGCGCATCGCCGGTGCACTGGTCGGACGTGCCTACGAGGCCGACCCGGCACTGCTGGCACAGCTGGTCGGTGAGGCCATCGACGCGGTGGGTGGCAGCACCCGCGAAGTCGAGGTGCGCCTGCACCCCGACGACATCGCCGCCCTCGCCCCCCTGCTGAACCTGTCGCCGCAGCAGCGCCTGGTGCCCGATACCAGCCTGAGCCGCGGCGACCTGCGCGTGCATGCCGAAGCGGTACGCATCGACGGCACGCTGGAAGCCCGCCTGCGCGGTGCGCTGGATGCGGTGATCCGCCAGACCGGAGCAGGCGCATGACGCCCGGATCGCAGCCCACGCCACCGCCGGCCGACTGGGCCGTTGCCCGCAACCTGCGCCTGGCCCGCCGCCTCGACGGCCTGCGCGTGGATACCGCGCATGGTCGTGGCCTGATCCGTGAGGGCGTGCTGCGCCGCGCGGTCGGGCTGACGCTCGAAGCGGTCGGTTGCGAGGCACCGCTGGGTGCCAGCTGCAAGGTGGAAGTGGTCGACGGTGGCTGGGTCGATGCCGAAGTGGTCGGCTTTGCCGGTGAGCGCACTTACCTGATGCCCAGCGCTGAACTGCACGGCCTGCTGCCCAACGCCCGCGTGGTGCCGTCGGCGCGCCGCGGTGGCGTGGAAGTGGGCGAAGGCCTGCTCGGCCGCGTCATCGACAGCGACGGCGTGCCGCTGGACGGCAAGGGCCCGATCCGCGCCGAAGGCCATGTCGGCATGGCCGGCGTTTCGATCAATCCGCTGGCACGTGAACCGATCACCCAGCCGCTGGACGTGGGCGTGCGCGCGATCAACGCGCTGCTGCCGATCGGCCGCGGCCAGCGTGTCGGCCTGTTCGCCGGTTCCGGCGTCGGCAAGTCGACGCTGCTGGGCATGATGACCCGCTACACTGCCGCCGACGTGATCGTGGTCGGCCTGATCGGTGAACGTGGCCGCGAAGTCCGTGATTTCGTCGAAACCACGCTGGGCGAGGAAGGCCTGCGCCGCGCCGTGGTGGTGGCCAGCCCGGCCGACCGGCCACCGCTGGCACGCCTGCACGGTGCCTACCGCGCCACCGCCATCGCCGAATGGTTCCGCGACCAGGGCCTGAACGTGCTGCTGCTGATGGACTCGCTGACGCGCTTCGCCCAGGCGCAGCGCGAGATCGGCCTGTCGGTCGGTGAACCGCCGACCACCCGCGGTTACCCGCCGTCGGTGTTCGCCAAACTGCCGGCACTGGTCGAACGCGCCGGCAATGGCGCCAAGGGGCGTGGTTCGATCACGGCGTTCTACACCGTGCTGACCGAGGGCGACGATCCGCAGGATCCGATCGCCGATGCAGCGCGCGCGATCCTCGACGGTCACATCCTGCTCTCGCGGCGCGTGGCCGACAGCGGTCTGTACCCGGCCATCGACGTCGAATCGTCGGTCAGCCGCGTGGTCACGGAAATCGCCGACGAACCGTGGCGGCTGCGCATCCGCAAGCTGAAGCGGCTGGTTTCGGCCTATTCGGCCAACCGCGACCTGATCGCCATCGGTGCCTACCAGCGCGGCAACGATGCGGCCACCGACGAAGCCCTGGAGCGCTGGCCGGAAATCATGGAGTTCCTCGGCCAGGACGTTGCCAAGGCCGCAGATCTCCCGCACAGCCAGGCGGCGCTGCAGCGCCTGGTGGAACAAGAGAGCTAAGCCATGAACCAGTCCAAGCGCATTGATCCCCTGCTCAAGCGGGCCCAGGAACACGAGGACGCGGTCGCCCGCGACCTGGCCGAACGCCAGCGCGTGCTCGACACCCATCTATCGCGACTGGACGAACTGCGCCGTTATGCGGAGGAGTACGCAAACGCGCAGATGGCAGCCACCAGCCCGGCGCAGCTGCTCAACCGGCGCGCGTTCCTGGACCGCCTGGACAGTGCCGTCGAGCAGCAGCAGGCCACGGTCAACGGCAACCGCGAAAAGGTGGAAGCCGAGCGCGCCCGCCTGATCCTGGCCAGCCGTGACAAGGCCGTACTGGAACAGCTGGCCGCCAGCTACCGTGCGCAGGAGAAAGTGGTGACCGACCGCCGCGACCAGCGCGAGATGGACGATATTGGGGCGCGCCGTGCGCGCCTGGCGCAGGCCGAGGATCAGGATGGTGCGGAGCAGGGAGGCCGCTCGTGATGCCCGCCCCGCTCGCCAGCAGCGCCAACGCGCAGACACAGACGACCGGCGGCGCTGCAGCGCGCGCGCCACGCAGCGAGGGCAGCAAGGATTTCAGCCAGCTGCTGCAGGGCGGCGCGCCGGACTCGCCCGCGCCTGCCAGCGCCGCCACATCACCGTCACCGCCCACCTCGGCACCGAAGCCGCAGACGACCGCCGACGGCAAGGGCCAGGCGCCCGAAGAACGCAGCACGGATGCGGCAGCCTCGGGTAAAGACACGTCGCCCTTGCCGCCGCAAGCCCCGGGTGCGGGTGATCCGGCTACGGACAAGGACACGCCTGTTGCCAGCGAAGACGCGCCGTGGCCGCCGCTGGGCCTGGCTGGGCTGGTCCTGGCCATGCCGGCACCTGCCGACCCGGCCGCCACTCCGCCGGCCACCACCAGTACCGGAGCGACGCTGCCCGTCACTGCCGGTCCGGTACTGCCTGCCACGCCCCCGGGGCCGGGCGCTGCCACCGCATCGACGACTGACAGCACACCGTCGGCCGCCGGCACCGACGATGTCACGACCCTTCCACTGCCGGAGATGATCCTGCCCGGCGGCAAGCGTGGCGACCGCGACAGCAGCGACCTGACCGCGATCGGCGACCGTAGCGCCGCCCCACTGCTGCACGCCCCTGCCCCGGCAGCCCTGCAGGATCTCAAGGCCGCGCTCGCTGCTGGCAACGCCGTCTTCAATGGCGAACCAACGCCCAGGCCGGTGCTTGGCGACGATGGCTTCGATCAGGCCATCGGTGCCCGCGTGGGCTGGCTGGCCGACCAGAAGATCGGCCACGCCCACATCCGCCTGAGCCCGGACGACATGGGCCCGGTGGATGTGCGCCTGCAGTTGAACGGCGACAAGGTGCACGCCAGCTTCAGCAGCCCGCATGTGGACGTGCGCCAAGCACTGGAAAACAGCCTGCCACGCCTGCGTGAACTGCTGGGCGAACAGGGCTTCCAGCTGGCTCATGCCGATGTCGGCCACCAGGCCCCCGGCGGTGACGGCAATGCGTCGGGGCGATCCGGCGCCGGCGGCATGGCCGGTGACGGAGAACCGTCGCCGGGCGATGGCAACGTGTCGTCCGCGCAGTTGATCCGCCAGCGCGGTTTGCTGGACGCGTACGCCTGACAGGTGTGCCAACCAAGGTTGGCACCCACCGGAGCAGTGCGGTCAGCACCCACCAGAGCGGAGTGGTTGGCACCTGCCAGTATCGCGTTGGTGGGTGCGGAGCTTGCTCCGCACGGCCCCACCGGCACCCCGACGGAATTCCGTCGCACCCCTCTCCTCCGCCTTCGGCACGGCCCTTGCATATCCCGGTGAAGCAACCCTCAGGAGCTTCACCCCGTGGCCGCAGCCGCTGACAAAACCAAGAAGACCGCCGAGAAGGACAAGGCCGCCAAGCCGCGCAGTCCGATCCTGATCACCGCCCTGGTGGCCGTGCTGGCCGCCGCAGCCGCCGGTGGCGGCGTCTGGTTCTTCACCCAGTCCAAGCCGGAAGAGAAGACCGCGCAGGCCCCGAAGAAGTCCGCCACCCCGGCACCGGCGCAGTACTTCGCGCTGGACCCGGCCTTCGTGGTCAACCTCAACGGCCCCATCGACGGCCCGCGCTACCTGCAGCTGGAAGTGCAGCTGATGACGCGTGACCCGGCCGCGCTGGAAGCGATCAAGACCCACGCGCCGGCCATCCGCGCGCGCCTGCTGATGCTGTTCTCGCAGGTCAGCCCCGACCAGATCGCCGACGTCGCCGGCAAGCAGAAGCTGCAGGCCGCCTCGCTGGCCGAAGTGCAGAAGGTGCTCAAGGCCGAGACCGGCAGCAACGGCGCCGACGATCTGCTGTTCACCAGCTTCGTGACCCAGTAAGGGCCCCCCGATGAATGACCTGCTGTCCCAGGACGAGATCGATGCCCTGCTCCACGGCGTGGACAGTGGCGCGGTCGAGACCGATCCGGAACCGCCGTCCGGCGAAGCACGTTCGTACGACTTCGCCAGTCAGGACCGCATCATCCGCGGTCGCATGCCGACCCTGGAAATGGTCCATGAGCGCTTCGCCCGCCTGTGGCGGATCGGCCTGTTCAACCTGATCCGCCGCTCGGCCGAGCTGTCGGTGCGCGGCATCGAGCTGATCAAGTTCAACGACTACATGCACTCGCTGTATGTGCCGACCAACCTGAACCTGATCCGCTTCAAGCCGCTGCGTGGCACCGGCCTGATCGTGTTCGAGCCGACCCTGGTGTTCGCCATCGTCGACAACTTCTTCGGTGGCGACGGGCGCTACCCGACCCGCATCGAAGGCCGCGAGTTCACCGCCACCGAAATGCGGGTCATCCACCTGCTGCTGAAGCAGACCTTCGCCGACCTGCGCGAGGCCTGGGCACCGGTGATGGATGTCGACTTCGAGTACATCAACTCGGAGATCAACCCGCACTTCGCCAACATCGTGACGCCGCGCGAGTACGTGGTGGTGTGCCGCCTGCACGTCGAGCTCGATGGCGGTGGCGGCGACATCCACGTGACCCTGCCGTACTCGATGCTGGAGCCGATCCGCGAACTGCTCGACGCCGGTATCCAGAGTGATCGCAACGACCGCGACGAGAGCTGGGGCCAGACCCTGCGCGAGCAGCTCAACATCGCCGAGGTGACGCTGTCCAGCGTGCTGGCCAGCAAGCGCATGACGCTGCGTGACCTGACCCAGCTGAAGGTGGGCGACATCCTGCCGATCGAGCTCAGCCCGCAGGTGCCGTTGTGCGTGGAGAACATCCCGGTGTTTACCGGCGAGTTCGGCATCGCCAACGGCATGAACGCCGTGAAGATCACCGCTACCCATCCGCCGGGCACCCGCCCGCGCGTACCCGTCATCCAGGAAGACCCGCAATGAACGATATCGACGCCCTCGAACCCACCCCGGCCCAGTTCAGCAGCCTGCAGGCCGATGAGGCGAACGGCCCGGACCTGAACCTGGACGTGATCCTCGATGTGCCGGTGACACTGTCGCTGGAAGTCGGTCGCGCGCGCCTGCCGATCCGCAACCTGCTGCAGCTCAACCAGGGTTCGGTGGTGGAACTGGAACGGGGTGCCGGCGAGTCGCTGGATGTGTTCGTCAACGGCACGCTGATCGCCCACGGCGAAGTGGTGGTGATCAATGACCGCTTCGGCGTGCGCCTGACCGATGTGGTCAGCCCGAGCGAGCGGATCCGGAGACTGCGTTGAGCCTGCTGGCCTCCACCCTGCTGGCGGTCGGCAAGGCCGCCGCCCCGGTTGGCCCGCAGGTCGGCCAGCATGCAGCCGCCGCACCCAGCCTGTTTGGTGCGGTGCTGGCGCTGCTGGCAGTGCTGGCCCTGGTGATCGGCCTGGGCTGGTTGCTCAAGCGCATGCCCGGCAGCGGCTTCCGCCCTGCCGAAGGCATGAAGCTGGTGGCCAGCCTCAGTGTCGGCGCCAAGGAACGCGTGGTGGTGGTCGAGGTCAACGGCCAGCAACTGCTGCTGGGCGTCACCGCCGGTGGCATCAATACCCTGCATACCCTGCCCGAACCGTTGCCGCCACCGGCGCCGGTACGCGTGCCGGACTTCAAGAACCTGCCGAATTTCGCCCAGCTGCTGCAGCAGCGGCTGCGCAAGGACCCCTGACATGCGTGTCACCCGTACCCGTCTTGCCACCCTGATACCGTGGCTGCTGTTGCTTGCCCTGTGCCTGTTGCCGGCACTGGCGTTCGCTGCGCCCGGCGCACCGACCACGCCGCTGCCGGATATCAACGTCGGCAAGATCGGCGGTGCGCCGGTCAGCCTGCCGCTGCAGACCCTGCTGCTGATGACGGCGATCACCCTGATCCCGTCGATGCTGCTGGTGCTGACCTCGTTCACCCGCATCATCATCGTGCTGGGCCTGCTGCGCCAGGCGCTGGGCACCGGCCAGACGCCGTCCAACCAGGTGCTGCTGGGCCTGGCCCTGTTCCTCACCGCGATGATCATGCTGCCGACCTGGGACAAGGCCTGGAGCACCGGCATGGCGCCGTATCTCAACGGCGACATCGACTTCCAGACCGCCTGGACGCTGACCACCACGCCGCTGCGCGCTTTCATGCTGGCGCAGATCCGCGAGACCGACCTGATGACCTTCGCCGGCATCGCCGGGCACGGCACCTACGCCAGCCCCGACGCGATCCCGTTCCCGGTGCTGGTCGCCTCGTTCGTCACCAGCGAGCTGAAGACCGCCTTCGAGATCGGCTTCCTGATCTTCATCCCGTTCGTGATCATCGATCTGGTGGTGGCCAGCGTGCTGATGTCGATGGGCATGATGATGCTGTCGCCGATGCTGGTGTCGGCCCCGTTCAAGATCCTGCTGTTCGTGCTGGTCGATGGCTGGGTGCTGACGGTGGGAACGCTGGCGGCCAGTTTCAATCCGGCTTGATCCAACCCCGTAATGGCCGTCGAGCATGGCTCGACGCTACATGAGCGTCGCCGGGCACGTCCCGGCGCTACCGATGGAAAAACCATGTCTCCCGAACTTGCCTTGACCGAACTGCGTGGCGGCCTGATCACCGTGTTGTGGGTGGCCGGCCCCCTGCTGCTCACCGTGCTGGTGGTAGGCGTCGTGGTGGGCGTGGTGCAGGCCGCGACCCAGCTCAACGAACCCACCATCGCCTTCGTGGCCAAGGCGGCAGCGCTGACCGCGGTGCTGTTCGCGCTGGGCAGCCTGCTGATCGGCCATCTGGTTGAATTCACCACGCTGCTGTTCCAGCGCATCCCGCACCTGATCGGCTAGGACACGCGCCTCGATGGACGCCGCCACCCAGATGGCTGCCGACGGCCTGCAGGCCTTCGGCATGATCGGCACCGTGTTGTGGACCATGCTGCGCATCGGCGCGGTGGCGATGGCCATGCCCATGGTCGGTACACGTGCAGTGCCGGCGCGGATCCGCGTGATCCTGGCCGGCACCCTGGCCATCGCGCTGGCGCCGCTGCTGCCGCCGGTACCGGAATGGACGGGCTTTGATGCCGCCACCGTGCTCACCATCGCCCGCGAACTGGCCATCGGCGTGTCCATCGGCTTCCTGCTGCGCCTGGTGTTCGAAGCCGGTGCGCTGGCCGGCGAACTGATCGCCCAGGGTACCGGCCTGGCCTTCGCACAGATGAGCGACCCCCTGCGCGGCGGCACCTCGGGCGTGATCGGGCAGTGGTTCTACCTGATGTTCGGCCTGCTGTTCTTCACCGCCAATGGCCACCTGGCGCTGATCTCGCTGGTGGTGGACAGCTACCGGGCGCTGCCGATCGGCGCGCCGCTGCCCGACCCGCACGCCTTCTTCAGCATCGCCCCGACCTTCCTGCTGACCGTACTGCGCGGCGCACTGACCCTGGCCATACCGCTGACGGTGGCGATGCTGGCGGTCAACCTGGCGTTTGGCGTGCTGGCCCGCGCTGCCCCGGCACTGAACCCGATCCAGCTGGGCCTGCCGGTCTCACTGCTGCTGGGCCTGTTCCTGCTGGCCCTGCTGGCAGGGGAAATGGGCCCACCGGTGCAGCGCCTGTTCGATGCGGCCTTCCAGGCGGCCGACGCGGTCACACACTGACCTGATCATCACGTTTTACTGCTTGCCATGCATCCGTTTCTGTAGAGCCGAGCCCATGCTCGGCTGCCATTGGCCTGAGCGCCAGCCGAGCATGGGCTCGGCCCTACAGGGGCGCAATTTCACGTTTTACCGCTTGAAGTTCCCCCGGGTCTGCGCGTTAGAGTGAATGCGCGGCGTCCAGGGGGGACGCCGCACTTGGCCGGCGCGCCTGCGCGACGGCCTGCCTCATGCATGCCCCACCGTAGTTTCCGTCGACAGGCAGGTCCGGGAGACTGACGAATGCTGGTAGGCACGTACAATCCGTGGCTGGTGGCGATCTCGTTGCTGGTCGCCGTAATGGCTTCCTACACCGCACTGGCGATGGCCGGGCGCACGGTCACCGCGCCGGGCAAGGGCGCGGCCTGGTGGTGGCGCCTGGGGGGCGGCTTCGCGATGGGCCTGGGCATCTGGTCGATGCATTTCATCGGCATGCTCGCCTTCGATCTGCCCATTCCGCTCGGCTACGACCTGCCCATCACCCTGCTCTCCCTGGCCCTGGCCATCGCCTCGTCGGTGTTCGCACTGTGGCTGGTGTCACTGCGCACCCTGCCGCATCCACGCCTGGCGGGCGGCGCATTGTTGATGGGCACCGGCATTGCCAGCATGCACTACGTCGGCATGGCCGCCATGCGCATGCGACCCGGCATCGACTACGACCCAGGTTGGCTGCTGTTCTCGCTGCTGGTGGCGGTCGCCGCCTCGTGGACCGCGCTGTATGTGGCCTTCCGCCTGCGCGCGCAGCGCACCCGTGTCGGCGATCGGCTCGCGGCCGCCGGCCTGCTCGGGCTGGCCATCGTCGGCATGCACTACACCGGCATGGCCGCCGCACGCTTCCCCGAGGGCAGCATCTGTGGCGCGGCGGTCGGCGATGGCCTGCAGAGCGAATGGTTGGCGATGCTGGTGGTGGTGCTGACCGTCGCAATCCTGGCCGTGGTGCTGGTGGTCTCGTGGCTGGACCAGCGGGTGGAAGCGCAACTGCTGCGCCTGCGCAACTCGATGTTGAGCACCTCGCTGACCGACGCGCAGCAGGAGCTGACCCAGGCTGCATTGCATGATCCGCTCACCCGCCTGCCCAACCGGCTGCTGCTGCAGCGGCGCATCGTGCAGGCACTGGCCGAGGCCGAACAGGGCGGCAGCCGTTTCGCGGTGATGTTCATGGATCTGGACGGGTTCAAGCAGGTCAACGATGCCTATGGCCACCAGGCCGGCGACGCGCTGCTGGTGGCGGTGGCCGAGCGCACCCGCCAGCTGCTGCGCCCCCACGACATGCTGGCCCGCCTGGGGGGCGATGAGTTCGTGCTGGTGGTACGCATCGAGCATGACGAGGATCTGCCAACCCTCGCCCGGCGCATCCTGCAGGCGGTCGGCAGTGGACCGCTGCTGCCGGACAACGAACTGCAGGTAACCGCCAGCATCGGCGTGGCGATCTGCCCCGACCACGCCGCCAGCGAGCGGCAGCTGATGGCGTTTGCCGACGCGGCGATGTACCAGGCCAAGGAGTCCGGACGCAACGCCTTCGTGTTGTTCGCCGACTGGATGAACGACAGTGCCGAGCAGCAGTTCCGGCTGCTGGCCGACCTGCGCCGGGCGATCGGCAGCGACCAGCTGTTCCTGAACTTCCAGCCCAAGATCCGCGTGGCAACGCAGAAGGTGGCCGGTGCCGAGGCGCTGATCCGCTGGCGGCACCCGGAACATGGCCTGATTCCGCCCGATCGATTCATCCGCCTGGCCGAGCGCAGCGGGGCGATCAACGACATCGGGCGCTGGGCACTGGACCAGGCCTGCCAGCAGCTGCGGCGCTGGCACCACGCCGGTCACGAAGGCTGGTCGATGTCGGTGAACCTGTCGCCGGTGCAGTTCAGTTCGCCGCACCTGCTGCAGGATGTGCGTGAAGTGATCGAACGCTATGGCATTGCCCCCCGCCACCTGGTGCTGGAGATCACCGAAAGCACGGTCATGCGCGATACCGATACCAGCCTTCGCCTGCTGCAGGCGCTGTCGGCGCTGGGCGTGGGCATCTCCATCGATGATTTCGGAACCGGCTATTCCAGCCTGTTGTACCTGAAGCGGCTGCCGGCCACCGAGATCAAGATCGACCACGCCTTCGTGCGCGACCTGGAACACAGCGCCGAAGACGTGGTGATCGTCTCGGCGATCGTAGCGCTGGGCCACGCGCTGGACATGGACATCGTCGCCGAGGGCGTGGAGACTGCGGCGCAGCGTGCCTACCTGGAGCGGCTGGGCTGCGACTACCTGCAGGGCTACCTGCTGGGCCGCCCGGTCGATGCAGCACGCTTCATGCAGTTGCACGACCTGCCGCGGCCGCGGGTGGAACTGGCGCAGAGCCCGCCGCAACAACACCCGCCCGGATAACGCCGGGCAGCGCGCCCGCCCGCGATCACGGAACGATTCCTGCGGCACCCTCCTGTAGAGCCGAGCCCACGCTCGGCTGCGCTTCGTGCCTGGCCCCAACCGCAGCCAAGCGTGGGCTCGGGCCTAGACGAGGGCCGTCGGTAGATCCACGCCGTGCGTGGAACGGTTCTTGCACGCACCCCGGCATCCCCTGCCGTAGTGCCCCGTGATGTCCGAGAACGAATCCGCCGGCGAAAAGACCGAACAACCGACCGAAAAACGCCTGCGCGACGCCCGTGAACAGGGCAACCTGCCGCGCTCGCGCGAGCTCGGCACGGCCGCCGTGTTCGGCGCCGGCGTGCTGGCGGTGATGGCAATGAGCGGCTCGATCGGCCGTGGCGCCACGGCCTGGATGAAGCAGGCGCTGAGCCCGGAACAGAGCCTGCGGCAGAACCCGAAGGAGCTGTTCGGCCACTTCGGCGACCTGCTGCTGCAGTTCATGCTGGTGATCGCGCCGCTGGTGCTGGTCTGCCTGCTGGCCAGCTTTGTCGCCCCGCTGGTGATGGGCGGCCTGCGCTGGTCGCAGAAGGCGATGCTGCCCGACTTCAACCGCATGAACCCGATGAGCGGGCTCAAGCGCCTGTACGGCCCGGAGGCCATCGCCGAGTTCACCAAGTCGCTGCTGCGCGTGGCCTTTGTCGGCGTCGCCGCCGGCCTGGTGGTCTGGACTGGCTTCGACACCCTGCGCGGGCTGATCCACCACCCGCTGGAGACCGCCATCACCGACGGCCTCGGCTTCACCCTGCGCCTGCTGCTGGCCACCGCCGGTGCGATGCTGATGCTGGCCGCCATCGACGCGCCGTACCAGCGCTGGAACTGGATGCGCAAGCTGAAGATGACCCGTGAAGAGCTGCGCCGGGAAATGAAGGAAAGCGAGGGCAGCCCCGAGGTGAAGGGCCGCATCCGCCAGCTGCAGCAGCAGATGGCCAACCGCCGGATGATGGAGGCGGTACCCACCGCCGACGTGGTGGTGGTCAACCCCACCCACTACGCGGTGGCCCTGAAGTACGAAGGCGGCGCCATGAACGCCCCCACCGTGGTCGCGCTGGGCGTGGACGAGACCGCCCTGCGCATCCGTGAAGTGGCCGACGGCAACAAGGTTGCCATCGTCTCCGCCCCGCCTTTGGCACGCGCCTTGTATCGGGAAGGCCAACTCGGAAAGGAAATCCCCGTGAGACTGTATTCGGCCGTTGCCCAGGTCCTGTCCTACGTCTACCAGCTGCGTGCCTGGCGCACTGGCCCGATGCCGGACGCCCCGCACATCCAGGTGGATGAATTCGGCAAGGGAGGCCGCCCGTGAGCGCCCAGCCCTCGACCGGATTCAATACCCGCCGCGCCCTGGAAATGATCCGCCAGGGCCTTGGCGCGCCGCTGATCGTGCTGGCCCTGCTGGCCATGGTCGTGGTGCCGCTGGCCGCACCCGTGCTCGACGCGTTGTTCACCTTCAACATCGCCATCTCGCTGATGGTGCTGCTGGCGGTGGTCTACGTGAAGCGCCCGCTGGACTTCACCATCTTCCCGATCGTGCTGCTGATCACCACCATGCTGCGGCTGGCGCTGAACGTGGCCTCCACCCGCGTCATCCTGCTGAACGGCCAGAACGGCCACGACGCCGCGGGCAAGGTCATCGCCGCGTTCGGCGAATTCGTGATCGGCGGCAACTACGCGGTCGGCATCGTGGTGTTCGCAATCCTGACCATCATCAACTTCGTGGTCATCACCAAGGGCGCCGGCCGGGTTTCGGAAGTGACCGCGCGCTTCATCCTGGACGCCATGCCCGGCAAGCAGATGGCGATCGACGCCGACCTCAACGCCGGTTTGCTGACGCGTGAAGAAGCCAAGCTGCGCCGTGAAGAAGTCCGCGAGGAAGCCGACTTCTACGGTGCAATGGACGGTGCCAGCAAGTTCATCCGCGGCGACGCCATCGCCGGCATCCTGATCCTGTTCATCAACATGCTCGGCGGCCTGGCCGTGGGCGTGCTGCAGCATGGCATGCCGTTCGGCGATGCCGCTGCCACCTACACCCTGCTCTCCATCGGTGACGGCCTGGTGGCGCAGCTGCCGGCACTGCTGGTGTCCAGCGCGGTGGCGATGCTGGTCACCCGGGCCTCGCGTTCCCAGGACATGGCCCAGGCCATGACCGGCCAGGTGTTCGGCCAGTACCGTGCGCTGGCGATCACCGCCGGCATCATCGGCGTCGTTGGCCTGGTGCCGGGCATGCCCAACGTCGCTTTCCTGACGCTGGCCGCGATCCTCGGCTTCATCGCCTGGAAGGTCTACCGCAAGGGCAAGACCGCCGCCACCGATCCGGCAGCGGGAGGCAATGACGCCGCCGCGCTCAATGCGCTGGGCCGCCCCGCCGCGCCGGCACCGACCGCCGAACTGAGCTGGGACGAGCTGCGCCCGGTCGATCCACTGGGCCTTGAGGTCGGCTACCGGCTGATCCCGCTGGTGGACAGCAACCAGGGCGGTGAACTGATGGCGCGCATCAAGGGCGTGCGCCGCAAGCTGACCCAGGACGTTGGCTTCCTGATTCCCTCGGTACACATCCGCGACAACCTGGAGTTGCCGGCCAATGGTTACCGCGTGCTGGTGCACGGCGTGCCGGTGGCCACCGCCGAAATCCATCCGGATCGCGAGCTGGCGCTGGATCCCGGCAGTGCACTCGGCGCACTGGAAGGCATCGCCGGCAAGGACCCTGCGTTTGGACTGGACGCCACCTGGATCCAGCCGCACCAGCGCGCCCAGGCCGAAACGCTGGGCTACACCGTGGTCGACCCGGCCACCGTGGTCGCCACCCACCTCTCGCACCTGATCCGCGAGCACGCGCCGGAACTGCTCGGACACGAGGAAGTGCAGCACCTGCTGGCCAACCTGGCCAAGAGCGCGCCCAAGCTCGTCGAAGATCTGACGCCGAAGGCGCTGCCGCTGTCGGCGGTGGTGCGCGTGCTGCAGAACCTGCTGGTCGAGCGCATTCCGATCCGCCAGCTGCGCAAGATCGCCGAGGCACTGGTCGAACACGCGCCCAACAGCCAGGACCCGGCCGTGCTGACCGCCGCCGTGCGCACCGCACTGGGCCGCTTCATCGTGCAGGAGATCGCCGGAATGTCGGCGGAGCTGCCGGTGTTCACCCTCAACCCGCAATTGGAACGTGTCTTGCAGGAGTCCACGCAGGGCAACGGCGCCGCGCTGGAACCCGGACTCGCTGAGCGACTGCACCAGAGCCTGGCCGAATGTGTCAGCAAGCAGGAAGCCCGCAACGAGCCCGCGGTCGTGCTGGTACCTGGCCCGGTGCGCGCCGCGCTGGCCCGCCTGGTCCGCCACAGCGTTCCGTCGCTGTCGGTCCTGGCCTACAGCGAGGTGCCGGAGGACAAGCGCCTGAAGCTGGTCGGAACGATCAGCTGACGCCGCCCTCCGATGCGCCAGAAAACAGACACCACTTTCGAACCAACGCAACAGACAGACACCAAGGGGAACCCGCACCGTGCAGACCACCGACCACCCGAGTTCTCCTACCGCCACCCCGCCGTCTTCGTCCCGTGACCACAGCATGAAAATCAAACGATTCGTCGCCGCCGACATGCGCTCGGCCATGAACCTGGTGCGCAAGGAACATGGTCCTGACGCCGTGATCCTGTCCAACCGCCGGATCGAGGAAGGCATCGAGATCGTCGCCGCCGCCAACTACGACGAGAGCGCCGTGCAGCGTGCGCTGGAAGCCTCGCGCCGTGATGTCGCACCGCCGCCGGCCCCCAAGCCGCGCACCGCCGCCGATGCCGTCATTGCCGCAGTCACCCGCCGTCGCAGCAACACCCCCGCTCCGGAACCGGTTGCCGCGACCACCTCTGCCGTGGCCGCCCTCGCCCGCGCCGCGGTCGGTGCCACCGGCCGCACCCTGGACAGCGCCGACGAGATCGTGCCGACCCGCGGCAGCACCGGCTTCGCCGCGACCCTGGCCCGAGCTGCCGTCAACGAACCGGCGCTGCCGGAACAGATCTTCGCCCCGTTCGCCGAGGCCATCGTTGCACCGGCACCGGCACCGGCCGCCAGCGCGCCAGCCAACCGTGCCCGCTTCCAGATCGACCCGCCGCACGAGATGCATCACGAAAGCGCGGCCCCCGCCGTGCAGCCGCCGCCACTGCCGGGCGCGGCTCCGACCGAAGCACAGCCGGAGATCGCCGCCAGCGAACCGGCAGTGGCCGACGCCGTCATCGAAACCTCGCCGGAGCCTACCCTCGCCCCGGCCCCGGTGCTGACCGTGGTCGCCCAGGACGACGCCGAGATCCGCCAGCTGCGCCAGGAAGTGGCCGGCATGCGCCAGGTGATCGAGCGCGAGATGAACCGCTTCACCGACGAGCGCCTGCGTGGCTGCCCGGTGCGCGCCACCGCGCTGGATCTGATGGACGAGTACGGTTTCGACGCCGGCCTGGCCCGCGACGTGGCCATGCAGATCCCGCTGGAGACCGAAGCCCACCGTGGCCGTGGCCTGATGCTGGGGCTGATCTCGCGCAAGCTGCCGATCGCCCCCGTCGACCCGCTGGAGGAAGGCGGCGTGATTGCCCTGGTCGGCCCGACCGGCGCCGGCAAGACCACCACCATCGCCAAGCTGGCCTCGCGCTTCGCCGAGAAGCACGCGCCGCGTGACGTGGCCCTGGTGACCACCGACACCACCCGCATCGGCGCCCGCGAGCAGCTGTACGGCTACGGCCGCCAGCTCGGCATCGCCGTGCACGAGGCCAACAGCGGCACCGACCTGGACCAGCTGCTGGAACGCCTGAAGGACTACAAGCTGGTGCTGATCGACACCGCCGGGCTGGGCCCGCGCGACCGCGCACTGGCCGCCCAGCTGCAGTGGCTGCGCGCCGCCCGCCAGGTCCGCACCCTGCTGGTGCTGCCGGCCAACACCAGCTTCGGCGACATGGACGAGGTGGTCCGCCGCTTCGGCGCCGCCAACCTGCAGGGCCTGGTACTGAGCAAGCTGGACGAGACCGGCCGCTTCGGCAACGCCCTGTCGGTGGCCGTGGACCATGCCCTGCCGATCACCTGGGTGACCGATGGCCAGGACGTTCCGGACGACCTGCACCGGGCCAGTGCAGCCAATCTTGTACTTCGCCTTGAAGATTTGCGCCGAGCGGCCGATATGCCCTGCAACCCGGAGTTGAACCATGCCGTCGCGTGAGTACGCCAAGCTGACCAAGACCTTCCCGCTGTCGGCCACCCGCAGCGAGCCGCTCGGCCCTGTGCGCACCATTGCCGTGACCGGCGGCAAGGGCGGCGTGGGCAAGACCAATGTCTCGGCCAACCTGGCCGTGGCACTGGCCGGCATGGGCAAGCGCACGCTGCTGCTGGACGCCGACCTTGGCCTGGCCAACATCGACGTGATCCTGGGACTGAACCCCACCTTTACGCTGGCCGACCTGGTCGCCGGCCGCTGCTCGCTGGACGACGTCATCGTCGAAGGCCCGAATGGCGTGCTGGTGGTCCCGGCCGCGTCCGGCCGCCGGCACATGGCCGAGCTGGCCCCGGCCGAGCATGTCGGCCTGGTCAACGTGTTCTCCGAACTGGAACGCGAGCTGGACATCATGGTGGTCGACACCGCCGCCGGCATCACCGACGGCGTGCTGACCTTCTGCCAGGCCGCGCAGGACACCGTGGTGGTGGTCTGTGACGAACCGGCTTCGATCACCGATGCCTACGCACTGATCAAGGTGCTGTCACGCGAGCGCGGCGTGGACCGCATCCAGGTGGTGGCCAACATGGTGCGCGATCCCAACGAAGGCCGCGTGCTGTACGAGAAGCTGACCCGCGTCTGCGAGAAGTTCCTTGCCGATGTCTCGCTGAACTACCTGGGCTGCGTGCCGCAGGATGACTGGCTGCGCCTGTCGGTGCAGCGCCAGCAGCCGGTGGTGAAGGCTTATCCGTCCAGCCCGGCCGCGCTGGCGATCACCGAGATTGCCCGCCGCACCGCCCGCTGGCAGGCGCCGACCGAGCCGCGTGGCGGCGTCGAGTTCTTCCTCGAGCGCATCCTCAAGCAGCGCGGGGTGGCCGCATGAAAGGCGCAGCCCAGTACCGGGAGGTCCAGCGCTCGGCAGCCAACGAGGTCATCGCCCAGCACTCGGATCTGGTGCGGCGCATCGCCCACCACCTGGCTGCGCGGTTGCCGGCCAGCGTCGAAGTGGACGACCTGATCCAGGCCGGCATGATGGGCCTGATCGAAGCCTCGCGCAGCTATGACGCCGACCAGGGCGCCTCGTTCGAGACCTATGCCTCGATCCGCATCCGTGGCTCGATGATCGACGAGATCCGCCGCGGCGACTGGGTGCCGCGTTCGGTGCACCGCCGTGCGCGTGACGCCGCCGCCACCATCCGCCGCCTCGAACAGAGCAGCGGCCGTGCCGCCAGCGCCACCGAAGTGGCCGCGGCGATGGAGATGCCGTTGCCAGAGTACCTGCGGTTGATGGAAGACGCCGCACGCGGCCAGGTGCTGAGCCTGGAATCGCGCATCGAGGACCAGGGCGAGCTGGACACCGTCGCCCAGGGCGGCCCGACCCCACAGCAGGTGCTGGAGCGCGGCGAATTCGGCCGCGAGCTGGGCAAGGCCATCGGCCACCTGCCCGAGCGCGAACAGCTGGTGCTCTCGCTGTACTACGAGCAGGAGCTGAACCTGAAGGAGATCGGCGCAGTGCTCGGCGTGAGCGAATCGCGGGTCTGCCAGATCCACGGCCAGGCGGTACTGCGCCTGCGGGGCCGACTGAAGATATTCGAGGCGGTCGACGCCGGCCTTGAAGAATGAACATCCCCGAGGCGGCTGCCCCCGGCCGCCCGGAATGAACAACAAAGGAACTCTGCTTTGAACAAGAACATGCGCATCCTGATCGTCGACGACTTTTCGACCATGCGTCGCATCGTCAAGAACCTGCTGGGCGATCTGGGCTTCACCAACACCGCCGAAGCCGAGGACGGGCATGCCGCGCTGTCGTTGCTGCAGAGCCAGCCGTTCGATTTCGTGGTCACCGACTGGAACATGCCGGTGATGACCGGCATCGAGCTGCTGAAGGCGATCCGCGCCGACGCCAAGCTGAAAACGCTGCCTGTGCTGATGGTCACCGCCGAAGCCAAGCGCGAGCAGATCATCGAAGCGGCACAGAGCGGCGTCAACGGCTACATCATCAAGCCGTTCACCGCGCAGACGCTGGAAGAGAAGCTGGGCAAGATCTTCGAACGCCTGGCGGCCAGCGCCTGATGGATACCACGGTCGACAGGAACGCCCTCGCCCTGCGCCTGCAGGAAGCCCTGGACGCGCTGGAGTCCGGTGACGAAGCCGCTTGGCGGCAACGCATCGACGGACTGGTCGCGCTGCGCACGCAGCCGATGATGAGCGGCCTTTCGCGGCTGGCCCGCGAGCTGGGTCAAGCGCTGGGTGAACTGCCGACCGTGCCGAGCGAAGCCGGTGAACTGGACGACGCCTGCGCACGCCTGGACCACGTGGTGGCGATGACCGAACAGGCCACCCACCGCACCCTGGACCTGGCCGAGGAATGCCGCAGCCTGACCGAACAGCTGCGCGCCGAAGGCCTGCAGCCCGGCCAGGACGCGCAGCTCGAGCGCATCCGCCACAACCTCACCGAAATCGCCCTGACCCAGAGCTACCAGGACCTGACCGGACAGATCATCCGGCGCGTGGTCGGCATCGTGCGCCGCGTACACGAAGGTTTCGGCGCACTCGGCCTGCCGCCGGAACAGCATCGCACCGACCCGGAACTGGCCGGGCCGGCATTGAAGGGACTGGACCGCCACGCGGTCTCGCAGAACGACGCCGACGACCTGTTGTCGGATCTGGGGCTGTAACCATGAGCGCGGTATCCGACGACATCACTGCCGATTTCATCATCGAGGCACAGGAAATCCTGGACCGCCTGGGCGAACAGCTGGTGTCGCTGGAGCAGGCGCCGCAGGACAGCGAGCAGCTCAACGCGGTGTTCCGCGGCTACCACACGCTCAAGGGCGGCGCCGGCTTCCTAGGCGTCACCGCCATGGTCGAGCTGTGTCACGCCGCCGAAGAAGCACTGGGGATCGCGCGCGCCGGGCAGGCCGTGCTGCAGGCCCATCACTTCGACGCCGCCCAGCAATCGCTGGACTACCTGCAGTCAATGCTCGACGCGGTGTCGTCGGGCACCGAACCGGGCTACGCCCCGCCGGAGCTGATCGCCCAGTTCGACATGCACGGTGGCGGTACCGCAGCCCCGAGCGCCGCCGCACCGGCTGCCGCTGGCGGCGACCTGATCACCGAAGACGAATTCGAGGCCCTGCTCGACCAGCTGCACGGCGGCAACGCGCCGACTGCGGTCGCACCGGCGAAGAAGGCCGACGATGGATTGATCAGCGAAGACGAGTTCGAAGCCCTGCTCGACCAGCTGCATGGTGGCGCCGCGCCCGGCAGCAAGCCGGTCGCTGCCCCGCCGGCGCCTCGCCCAGCGGCCGCCGCTCCGGCAGCCAAGCCCGCCGCCAAACCGCTGGCCGAAGCCGAGCACACCGTGCGCGTGGATACCAAGCGCCTGGATGCGATCGTCAACCTGATCGGCGAACTGGTGCTGTCACGCAACCGCCTGAAGACCCTGCGCGCACGCCTGCGCGATGAGGAGCTGGACCGCGCTGTATCGACGCTGGACATTGCCACTGCCCGCCTGCAGTCGGCGGTGATGCGCACCCGCATGCAGCCGGTCGGCAAGGTGTTCTCGCGCTTTCCCAAGGTCGCCCGCGATGTCGCCCGCTCGCTCAAGAAGGAAGTGGACCTGGAGCTGATCGGCGCCGAGACCGAGCTGGACCGCAACCTGGTCGAAGCGCTGGCCGATCCGCTGGTGCACCTGGTCCGCAACGCCATCGACCACGGCGTGGAAATGCCCGAGCTGCGCGAGGCCCAGGGCAAGCCACGGATGGGCCACGTGCGCCTGTCCGCCCAGCAGGAAGGTGACTACGTCAGTATCGAGGTGCAGGACGATGGCGCCGGCATCGACCCGGAAAAGCTGCGCGCCAAGGCGCGCGAGAAGGGCCTGATCGACCCGGAAGCCGCCGCCCGCCTGAGCAGCGAGGAGTGCCTGCACCTGGTGTTCCTGCCCGGCTTCTCGACCAAGCAGCAGGTCACCGATATTTCCGGCCGTGGCGTCGGCATGGACGTGGTGCAGTCGCGCATCCGCGAACTGAGCGGCCAGATCCAGATCCAGTCGGAACTGGGTCGTGGCAGCCGCTTCCTGATCCGCGTGCCGCTGACCCTGGCGATCCTGCCGACCCTGCTGGTGCAGGCCGGCGAGGACGTCTATGCGCTGCCGCTGGCCCGCGTGATGGAGGTGCTGCACGCGCCCCGGACCTCGCTGGGATGGTTCGATGGCCGCGCCGTGCTTGATCGCCGCTCGCACACCCTGCCGCTGGTCGATCTGCGTCAGTGGCTGGATGTGACGCCGGCCGCCTCGACCCTGCTGACCATCGTGGTGCTGCAGGCCGGCGAAGCACGCTTCGGCCTGGTCGTGGACCAGGTGCGCGGACGCGAGGAAGTGGTCATCAAGCCCCTGCCGAAGGCTCTGCGCGGCCTGCGCGGTTATGCCGGTGCAACCTTGATCGGCGATGGTCGCATGGCGCTGATCCTGGACGTGGACGGGTTGAGATGACCCCCGTCGTGGTTGCGCCGGGCCATGCCCGGCGACGCGGAAAACTGTGAACTCCGTTGCACCAGATTCTCCCGGTGTCTCAAGTCCCATTCATACAAGCCGATACCGGAACCATGGATAGACTCAGCCTCATTGGACTCTTTCTCGCCCTGGCCTCGCTGGTCGGTGGCAGCATCCTCAAGGGCGCCGGCCTGGCGTCGCTGTGGTCGCCTGCGGCGTTTGTGATCGTCATCGTCGGTACCGTGGCCGCGATCCTGCTGCACACCTCGCCGGCCGTGTTCAAGCATGCGTTCAAGATCGTGCGCTGGGTCGTGCGCCCGCCGCACAGCGATCGCCGCGAACTGATCCAGCAGATCGTCGAGTGGAGCAACATCGCCCGCCGCCAGGGCCTGCTGGGCCTGGAATCGCAGGTGGAAGCGCAGCAGGACCCGTTCCTGCGCAAGGGCCTGCAGCTGCTGGTGGACGGCGTCGAACCCGAATCGATGCGGCACATGCTGGAAATCGAACTGGGCAGCCAGGAACACCAGGACCAGGCCGGCGCCAAGGTCTTCGAGGCGATGGGCATCTACGCGCCCACGCTGGGCATCATCGGCGCCGTGCTCGGCCTGATCGCGGTCATGAAGAACCTGGCCGACCCGAGCAAGCTGGGCCACGGCATCGCTGCCGCGTTCACCGCCACCATCTACGGCATCGCCTCGGCCAACCTGCTGTTCCTGCCGATCGCTGCAAAGCTCAAGAGTGTGATCTCGCACAACACCCGCGACCGCGAGATGGTCATCGAAGGCCTGATCTCGATCGCCCAGGGCGAGAACCCGCGCAACATCGAAACCAACCTCTCCGGCTTCCTGCACTGACATGGCCCGCCGCAAGCACCACGAAGAGCACGCCAACCACGAAGCATGGGCGATCCCCTATGCCGACCTGATGACGCTGCTGCTCGCCTTCTTCGTGGTCATGTACGCGATCTCCTCGGTCAACGAGGGCAAGTACCGGATCATGGCCGACGCACTCACCGATGCCTTCGGGGGTGCGCCGCGCACGATCAACCCGGTGCAGGTCGGCAACAAGCAGGTGCAGGGCGGCGGCTGGGACAGCCCCTCGGTGATCAAGTCCGGCACCAAGATCGGCCCGTCCGCGCCGGCGCCCTCGCACGACCCGACCCTGCTGCCGTCGATGGCCTCGCAGATGCGCATGCCCGTGTCGGTGCACAACCAGGAGCAGATCGCCCGCGCCGAGCGCCAGCTCAACAGCATCGCCGACCGCCTCACCGCCGCGCTGGCGCCGCTGATCGACCGCGGCATGATCAGCGTGCGCCGTACCGAGCTGTGGATCGAGGTCGAGATCAACAGCGACATCCTGTTCCCGACCGGCTCGGCCGCGCTGGACGTGCATGCACGTCAGACGCTGGCCAGCCTGGCCGAGGTGCTGCGAGACGTGCCCAACAGCGTGCGCGTGGAAGGCCACACCGACAACGTGCCGATCGCCACCGCCACCTTCCCCTCGAACTGGGAACTGTCGGCCGGGCGCGCGGCCAGCGTGGTCCACCTGTTCGCCGACCAGGGCGTGCAGCCGTCGCGGCTGGCGATGGTCGGCTACGGCCAGTTCCGCCCGCGCGAAGACAACGACAGTGCGCAGGGCCGCAACCGCAACCGCCGGGTGATGGTCATCATCCTGGCCGACACCTCGCATTCGGTGGATCCGCTCGGCCAGCGCCTGAACGCAGCCACCGGCGCCACCGACAGCACCGCAACCGAACAAGCCGCCGCAACTCCGGCCAGCGTCCCCACCTCCCCCATCGCACCGGTGAAGTTGCCACCGGTGCCGGCTGGCAGCCGTGTCGGCGCCGCCGTTCCCCCGGCAATGAAGGAGTAAACCGATGCGCATCTGGGCAGTCGCCAACCAGAAGGGCGGAGTCGGCAAGACCACCACCACCCTCGCCCTCGGCCGCGGCCTGGCCGCCCTCGGCCATCGCGTGCTGCTGATCGATCTCGATCCCCATGCCTCGCTCAGCCGCGCCTTCGGCGTACCGGTGGACCCGCCGCCGGCCGGCGTGCTGGAACTGTTCGGCGCCCCGCCAGCAGATCTCTCCAGCCTGTGCCATGCCAGCAGCATCCAAGGGCTGGACTATGTCTGCGCGCAGTCGGCGCTGGCCACGCTGGAGCGCCGCAGCGCCAACCAGCCCGGCCTCGGCCTGGCCCTGCAGAACGCCTTGGCGCGCCACCAGGGCCAGCACGACTACATCCTGCTCGACTGCGCACCGACGCTGGGCCTGCTGATGATCAATGCACTGGCTGCGGCCGACCGCCTGATCATCCCGACGCAGGCCGAGCCGCTGGCCTTGCATGGCCTGGATGGCATGGTACGCACCGGCGAGATGGTCGAGCGCTCGCGCCGCCGTCCCCTGCCGATCTCGATCCTGCCGACCCTGTTCGACCGCCGCACGCGTGCCGGCAACGAATCGCTGCGCACCATGCAGGACCGTCACGGCGCACGCGTGTGGGAAGACGCAATTCCGATCGACACCCGCATCAGTAATGCCGCCGGCCTGACCCTGCCGAGCGTGGGCGAAGACTACCCGGGCCGTGGCCTGGCCGCCTATCGCCGCGCCCTGAACTGGATCCTCGGCGAGGATGCCCGCGTCCTGGAGCAGGCCGCATGAACAGCACCGGCGTACTGGACGATTACCTGGACGAGTTGCTGGGCGAAGCGATTGTGGCACCCCCGCCTGCCACGCCGTCACCCGATAGCGCCGGCCCCTGCCCGGCGAGCGAGGTAGCACCCGAGCGTGAGCCGACCTGGGACGACCTGCCCGCCGAAGTCATCTACGAGACGGACGCGGTCGTCGCACAGCCCGCTGCAGACGACGCAGCCCTGGAGGCCGCCTTCAACGCCGCATCGACGCCCGTGACCGTGACCGCGGCCGTGACCGACACGGAACGCGAGCCCACCTGGGACGACCTGCCCGCCGAAGTGATCTACGAAACAGGAACCGTCGCCCCAGCCGAGGACCCGGCCGCGCTGGAGGCCGCTTTCCAAGCCGCCACCGCCGGTAGCGCCGGGCCGCGCCCAGCGAGCGAAGCGGCCGCCGAACGCGAGCCGACCTGGGATGACCTGCCCGACGAAGTGATCTACGAGACCGACCCGGCCGACAGCCATCAGCTCGCCCACATTGACAGCCCGGGCCTGCAGGCGGCATTTGAAGCCGCGGCCGGTGGCGAGGACGTACCGACGCCGCCTCCGGCAGTCATCACGCCCCCGGCGCCGCGCCCCGTACCGGCCCCCGCCGCACGCAGCGCGGTCGCGCCGCCCCCACGGGTGGCCGTGGATGCCCCTGCCGGCAACCGCCCCAGCAGCTGGCAGGAGCTGCAGGCCCAGGCCCACCAGCCCGCCAGCAGCCCACACCCCCAGAACCGCCGCGCCGGCGAGCGCACCTCACGCTGGCTGCGCCTGCGCTGCGGCACCCAGGCCTACGCACTGGAGCTGCTGAAAGTGCAGGAAGTGGTGTTGCCGGTGCCGCTGCTGCCGTTGCGCGGCACCGCACCAGCGATGCTCGGCATCATGAACCTGCGCGGCCAGGTGGTACCGGTGATGGACCTCGGCCTGCACCTCGGCGCCGCGGCAGCGGAGGACGACGCCCAGACCCGCATCGTGGTACTGGAAGAGGACGGCGAGACCATCGGCCTGCGCGTGTCGGCAGTGGAAGACGTCGCCAACCTCACCGATTCGCAGATCGAACCGCCGGATACCGCCCGCATCTGCCAGATTTCGAACGACCTGTTCCGCGGCGTGGCACGCGTCAGCCAGCGGCCGATGATCCTGCTCGACGCCACCCGGCTGCTGAGCTGACCCGACGCACCGCGTCGATTCCTCTAAAGAACCCCGCCGGGGTGCCGTTATGGATCACGGAACCGTTTGTCCGGAGCAACGATGAGCACTGTCGAACTGGGTGAGGATCTCGGCATCGAGAGCAGCACCGAGCTCAAGAACCGCCTCGCCCCGCTGGTGGCGCAGGCAGGCGAGCTGACCCTGGATGCAAGCCAGGTCGCCCGCATCCACACAGCCGCCGTGCAGGTGCTGTGTGCCTTCGTGCAGGCCCGCCGCGAGGCAGGCCTGGGCACCGGCTTCCACGGTTGCACCGCAACCTTCCGTGACGCCGCGCGCCTGCTGGGCGTCACCCAGGCCCTGGGCCTGGACGTAACCCATGACAACCTGAAATCTGTGGAGAACGCTGCATGAGCGCACGTATCTTGGTGGTGGACGATTCGGCGTCGATGCGCCAGATGGTTTCCTTCGCCCTCACCTCGGCCGGTTTTGCCGTCGAAGAAGCCGAAGACGGCGCGGTCGCGCTCGGTCGCGCCAAGGGCCAACGCTTCAATGCGGTGGTCACCGACGTCAACATGCCGAACATGGACGGCATCGCGCTGATCCGCGAACTGCGCCAGCTGCCGGACTACAAGTTCACCCCGCTGCTGATGCTGACCACCGAATCGGCCGCCGACAAGAAGTCCGAAGGCAAGGCCGCCGGCGCCACCGGCTGGCTGGTCAAGCCGTTCAATCCGGAACAGCTGGTCGCCACCGTGCAGAAAGTGCTGGGCTGATCGCCCGGCACCGCTCCCCCTCTTCGCTTCCGGACCACCACTGCCATGAGCATGGACCTGCAACGCTTCCACGCCACCTTCTTCGAGGAGAGCCGCGAAGGCCTCGACGCGATGGAGGCTGGCCTGCTGGCCCTGGAATCGGGGCAGCAGGACGCGGAGATCATCAATTCGGTATTCCGCGCCGCCCACTCGATCAAGGGCGGCGCCGGCACCTTCGGCTTCGATACGATCGCCGGCCTGACCCATGTGCTGGAAACGCTGCTCGATGAGCTGCGCGCCGGCAAGCGGGCGCTGGAAGGCCACGCCGTCGACGCCATGCTGTCCTCGGTGGACGTGCTGCGCGCCCTGCTGCGCGAAGCCGAGCACGGCCAGGCCGCAGACCCCGCCGCCGTCGCTGCTGTGAAGGCACGCCTGGAAGCCGTGCTTTCCGGACAGGCCGCGCCGAGCGCCCCGGCCGCTCCCGCAGCCAAGGTGGACGACACGCCGGAAGCCTGGCAGATCGGCTTCACCCCCGCGCCGTCGCTGTTCATGAGCGGCAACGACCCGCTGCGCATCATCCGCGAACTGGAACACCTCGGTTCGCTGCAGGTGGCCGCGCGCATGGAACGCCTACCCGGCTTTGCCCAGCTCGACCCGCTCGAGGCCCACCTGGCGTGGGACCTGGGTCTGGTCGGCAAAGTGCCGCGCAGCAAGATCGAAGACACCTTCGCCTGGGTGCTGGACGACTGCGAACTGGACATCCGTCCGGCCGCACCGCCGAGCCTGGCTACACAGGCGCCCGTTGCAACCGCCCCTTCCACACCGGCTGCCGTCGTACCGGCGGCGCCTGCTGCGCCCGCCACCGGCGGCGGCGCCAGCCAGGAAGCGGAAACCTCGATCCGCGTCAGCGTCGACAAGGTCGATGCGCTGATCAACCTGGTCGGTGAACTGGTCATCACCCAGGCCATGCTCAAGCAGGTCTCGCACGCGCTGGATCCGGTCCACGCCGAGAGCCTGTTCGCCGGCCTGGACCAGCTGGAACGCAACACCCGCGACCTGCAGGAAGCGGTGATCGGCGTGCGCATGCTGCCGGTCGATGCGGTGTTCCGCCGATTCCCGCGCCTGGTCCGCGACCTGTCCAGCCGCCTCGGCAAGCAGGTGCGCCTGCGCACCGTCGGCGAAGGCACCGAGCTGGACAAGGGCCTGATCGAGAAGATCGCCGATCCGCTGGTGCACCTGGTGCGCAACTCGATCGACCACGGCCTGGAAATGCCCGACGTGCGTCGCGGCGCGGGCAAGGACGAAACCGGTACGATCACCCTGGCCGCATCGCACCAGGGCGGGCACATCGTCATCGAAGTGAGCGACGACGGCCGCGGCCTGGATCGCGCCAAGATCCTGGCCAAGGCCACCGAGCGCGGCCTGGCCGTGCCGGACAACCCGACCGATTCGCAGGTCTGGGACCTGATTTTCCAGCCCGGCTTCTCCACCGCCGATGCGGTCACCGATCTGTCCGGGCGCGGCGTCGGCATGGACGTGGTCCGCCGCAACATCCAGGCGCTGGGTGGCGAGGTGCAGATCGAAAGCAGCCTCGGCGCCGGCACCCGCACGCTGATCCGCCTGCCACTCACCCTGGCCATCCTCGATGGCATGACCGTGGCCGTGGCCGGCGAAACCCTGATCCTGCCGCTGGCCTATGTTCTGGAAGCACTGCAGCCGCAGCCCGAGGACATCCGCAGCATGGCCGGCGAAGGCCGCGTGCTGCGCGTGCGCGGCGAGTATCTGCCGATCCTGTCGCTTAGCGAGTACTACGGCTATGGCAACCGCGCACCGGGCAGCGAATCGCTGGTGGTAGTGGTCGAAGGCGACGGCCAGAAGATCGCACTGGAAGTAGACGAGCTGGTCGGCCAGCAGCAGGTAGTGGTGAAGAACATCGAGAACAACTACCGCCGTATCGGTGGGGTGTCCGGTGCCACCATCCTCGGCGATGGCCGCGTGGCCCTGATCGTCGACATCGGCGGCCTGGTGCGCTCGCTGCGCGTGCCGCAGGCTGCCTGACCTGCCGCGCCGCGTTTTACCCGGAACCGCCGCCCGCAGGGGCGGCGGTTTTCGTTTGCGCGCGCTTCAATCGGGCTGACCACATTGTGTGACATTGGTCGTGCCGGCGGTCACACCTGAATCCCCCTGCGCGGGCCAGGGAAATTGCGCCGCAACGCTTTCCACATGGTCTTGCCGGGTTGGTGACTGTGACATTGATCTTAAAGTCCTCTGGTCTGACGCCGCTATCTGTCTGTGACGGCGGTCACTATCAAGACGCCCAGCCACGCCGTTACGCATTGCCCCTTCCCAGGCCGCCCGCGCGCGGCTCCACTGTCTCCTGGAGCATTTCATGAAGTGGTTCCACGATCTGCCCATCGCCCGCAAGCTGGCGCTGGGTTTCACTTTGACCACCCTGATGACGGTGGTCCTGGGCGTGTTCGCGCTGCTGCGCCTCTCCGAAGCCAATGCACAGCTGGGCTCGATGGCGACCAACGACATGCCCTCTCTCCAACACCTGGGCGAGGCGCGCTCGCTGCTGGGCGAGTTCCGCACTTACGAAATGGCCCTGCTGACGATGCTGGACCAGCCTGACCGGGTTGCCGACTACAACAAGCGCATGGATGACACCGCGCAGACAGTACGCGATGAGTTGGCGGCCTACGCCGTCATTCCTGCGGGTGACGCCGAGCGTGCGCTGTTCACGCCGGTGAAGGCCGACGTAGATGCCTATTTCGCTGCCAATGCCAGGCTGCGTGAAGCAGTGAACAGCGGCGACGCCGCGCTGGCCCAGCAGATTTCCGACGAGCAATCGCGGCCGGCACGGCGCAAGGCGTTCGATGACCTGAAGGCTCTGAGCGGATTCCTCAGCAAGCAGATGCAGGGCAAGATCGAGGGCGCCAACGCCACCCACCGCAACAGCGTCATCGCCGTAGTCAGCTGCGTGGTACTACTGTCCCTGCTCGCAGCCGCGCTGGCCATCGTCATCTCGCGCGCAGTCACCGGCCCGCTTGGCAAGGCGCTTACCGCCATCCAGGCCGTCGCTCGCGGCGATCTCAGCGTCAACACCCAAGCCACCAGCCAAGATGAAGCCGGTCGCATGCTCGCCGCAACCAGCGAGATGACCACCATGCTGCGCCGCTTCTCCGAGCAGACCCAGCTGATGGCGCAGATGCATGCCGGCCCGGACATCAGCCACCGCATTCCGGAAGATTTCCCGGGCGTCTATGGCCAGCTGGCCAACGGCATCAACACGGTGATCTTCGAACACCTCGATGCGATCGTCGATGCCATTGAAGTACTCAACCAGTATGCCATCGGCAATCTGACCCCGGATGCACGCCGCCTGCCCGGCAGCCGCGCGATCCTGCACGAATCCATGGACGCGGCCAAGGCCAGCCTGCTGGCGATCAATTCACAGATCCAGCACCTGGCCGCGGCGGCCGCCGCCGGTGACTTCAGCCAGCGCGGCGACGCACAGCGCTTCCAGCACGACTTCAAGCTGATGATCGAGCACCTCAACACCCTGATGCACGTGGCTGACGGCAACCTCGGCCAGCTCTCGCAGCTGCTGCAGTCGATCGCCACCGGCGACCTGACCGCGCGCATGGAAGGCCAGTTCAACGGCGTGTTCGCCCGCATGCGCGACGATGCCAACGCCACCGTCGCACAGCTGACCCAGATCGTCGGCCAGATCCAGGCCAGCGCCTCCAGCATCACCCTGGCCGCGGGCGAAATCGCCTCCGGCAACAGCGACCTGTCGCGCCGCACCGAGCAGCAGGCCGCCAACCTGGAAGAGACCGCTGCATCGATGGAAGAGCTGACGTCCACCGTGCGCCAGAACGCCGAACACGCTCGCCAGGCCAACCAGCTCGCCATCGGCGCGCATGGCGTGGCTTCGCAGGGCGGCGAAGTGGTCGGCCAGGTGGTGACCACCATGTCGGCCATCGAAGCCTCGTCGAAGAAGATTGCCGAAATCATCTCGGTCATCGATGGCATCGCCTTCCAGACCAACATCCTGGCGCTGAACGCTGCGGTGGAAGCCGCCCGCGCCGGTGAACAGGGCCGCGGCTTCGCGGTGGTTGCCAGCGAGGTGCGTACCCTCGCCCAGCGCTCGGCTGCCGCCGCCAAGGAGATCAAGGGCCTGATCGATGACTCGGTCGGCAAGGTGGCCGAAGGCTCCAGCCTGGTCCATCAGGCCGGCAGCACCATGGGCGAGATCGTCGCCTCGGTGCAGCGGGTGACCGACATCATGGCCGAGATCTCAGCCGCCTCGCAGGAACAGTCGGCCGGCATCGAGCAGGTCAACCAGACCGTGGTGCAGATGGACGAGACCACTCAGCAGAACGCCGCGCTGGTGGAGGAAGCCACGGCTGCCGCGCGTGCGATGGAAGACCAGGCCGTGCAGCTGGGCGAAGCCGTCGCGCGCTTCCGGTTGGCATCGCGGGGCGTCGCCGATGCGCCGGCACGGCTGGCACATGCGCCGCAGCCGCGCCAGGTCGCGGCCGCCCTGCCTGCCAGCAAGGCCGCGCCAGTCCGTCCGATGCGCGCATCGACCGCCCAGCCGGCGCTGGCTGCAGAAGGGGATTGGCAGGAGTTCTGAAGACACTGGGGCTAGAGATCTCTTCCTTGAAAGAGGGATCCGACCCCATGCACCAGGAGAGCCACAGGGTCAGGTCCCTTTCCCTCGGGAAAGGGATCGGACTCCTTATTCGTGGAAAGTGATGAAATTCTCACTTCATAATCCAGTGCAGAGGCCGATATCCCCATCGAGCCTCGCGCCAACGCGTGCTGGCGCCCGCCCCTGATCACAGATTCCATGTCCGACGGCCACGACACTGAACTGCACGATGTCCACGCGGCCGACGCCGCGGACGAACGCTTCCTGGTCCGCAACCCCCGCCAGCTGCGCCAGCTGCTGCGCTCGCTGATCGAGCAGCGATCACTGATCAATGCGCATATCGACGGCCGCGACCGTTCGTTCCCGACCGCCCTGCTTGATCTCGACGAGGACGAAGACTACCTGCTGCTCGACGGCAGCCCGCAGGAGGCATCGAACCGTGCCGCCGAGCAGGCCGACCACCTGCTCTGCTTCGCCCAGCTGGAACGTGTCCTCGTACGGTTCCGCCTGCACGCGCTGCAGCGGGTGGACAACGATGGCCACGTCGCCTTCCGCGCCCCGCTGCCGGACGAACTGGTGCACCTGCAGCGCCGCGAGCTGTACCGGCTCGAGACCCCGGTCACCGACTCGCCACAGCTGCTGCTGCCACCCGGCGAAGCCCGCGCCGAAGCACTGTCGATGCGGGTCGTGGACATCAGCGGCGGCGGTCTGGCCGTAGTGGTACCCAACGACTGCGCGGTGTTCAGCCTGCAGAAACGCTACCCGGCGCAGCTGTCGCTGCCCGATGGCCCCGATCTGGACATCGAACTGGTGGTCTGCAACCTGCTGCCGCAGCGCCAGCCCAACGGCATCGAGGTCAAGCGCGTGGGCATGCGCTTTGACAGCCTGCCGCGCGGTGGCGACAGCGCCATCCAGCGCTACATCTTCCGCATCGACCGCCAGCGCAAGGCGCGCCGTAACGGCGAGATGTAGTCACCTGGCAGCGCCGGCCGCTGGCCGCAATCCGGAAAGTGCCGTTGCCGGCCAGCGGCCGGCACTACCGATCGTCGGTAGATCCACGCCATGCGTGGAGGTCTCTTCCCCGGCACCTAAAGTCCCCCCACGCGGGGCCGATATCGAGCCTGACACCGGGACTTCCGGCAGAACCAGGACCCCTCGATGAACGACAAGACCAGCTCCGCCGCCAGCGCCGGTGGCGAATTCCTCAGCTTCACCCTCGGCGCCGAGCACTACGGCGTGGACATCCTCAAGGTGCAGGAAATCCGTGGCTACGACGCGGTCACCCGCGTGCCGGATGCCCCGGACTATATCAAGGGCGTGATCAACCTGCGCGGCACCATCGTGCCGGTCATCGACCTGCGCCTGAAGCTGCGCCTGGACAACGCCCGCTACGACGCCTTCACCGTGATGATCGTGCTGAACGTCGAAGACCGCGTGGTCGGCATCGTGGTCGACAGCGTCTCGGACGTGATCCCGCTCTCGGCCGAGCAGATCCGCCCAACCCCGGAATTCGGCGCCGCTGTCGATACCCGCTTCATCTCCGGCATCGGCACCCACGACGACCGCATGCTGATCCTGCTGGACATCGAGACCCTGCTCGACAGCGCCGACATGGGCCAGACCACCCTTGCCGAAGACGCTGCCGCCTGACGCAGCGGACCTGCTTCACGTTCTGGTCACAAGACCCTTCAGTTCCCCCCGGCAGTGCCGATAGGGGGACAGAAGCCGGTCGCGCAGGAGCGCGCAGAACCGGAACGACCATCACCATCCCCGGAGATATACCTCGATGAAGTCCCTGCTTGCGTTCGTTTCGGCCGCTGTCCTGGCCACCACCGCTTCGTCCGCTTTCGCCCAGTCGGCCGACATGATCCCGCCGGAACTGGCCCCGCGTTCGGTCGGCAAGGACGGCATGGTCTGCGGCAAGGTTGAAAAGGCCCGTTACGCAGAAGGTTCCGAAGGCCAGCCGACCTTCCTGTACATGGGCGGCGCCTTCCCGCGCCACACCTTCTCGGCCCGCATCGCCGGGGAGAACCGCGGCAAGTTCTCCTTCCCGCTGGAAACCCTGGAAGGCAAGACCGTCTGCGTGATCGGCAAGATCCAGCGCGACGCGTCGCGCGCCGAAATCGAAGTCAGCTCGCCGGCCGGACTGAAGCTGGCGAACATCAAGTAATCCGCTGTCCGTCGAACCACGCCGGCGCTTGAACCGGCGTGGTTTCTGCTGCAACCGGGCCCGATGCCCGGACGCGTCTGCCTTAGGAGATCGCAACGCCCATGCCGTGGATCAACAACCTGAAACTGATGCCGAAGCTGCTGTTGACCTTCGGCGTCCTCCTGCTGGTGATGCTGCTGCAGGGCATCGTCGCCTATCGCGGACTGCATTCGCTGAACAACGTCACCACCGAGCTGGCCGGTTCGCGCATGGAAAGCATCCGCATGGCCGGCGAGATGCGCGGCATGCTGGGCGAGTACCGCAACGCCGCCTACCAGCAGCTGATCCGTGCCAGCGACGACGTCAAGTCCGACGCACGCAAGCAGGCAGCTGACCTGCGCACCAGCATGGACACCTCGATCAAGGACTACCCGAAGCTGGTCGACAACGCGCAGCAGAGGAAGTTGTTCGACACCTTCGCCAAGGAATGGAAGGACGCCCTGGCCTCCTATGACAGCGTCACCGAGATGCTGGAACTGGACCTGCCGGACGACGCCATCGACACCTTCGTCGGCGAGACCCGCACCAAGCACCGCAAGGCCGCTTCGGCGCTGGAAGCGCTGATCGCAGAAGACAACCGCCTCGCCCGCGCCTCCCGCGAAGAGGCCGCATCCACCTATTCCGCCTCGGCCGTGCTGACCGTGATCGCCCTGCTGGGCGGCGCGGCGCTTGGCCTGGTGCTGGTCTGGCTGTTCGCCCGCGCCCTGGTCGGCAGCGTGCGTGGCGCCGTTTCGGTCGCCAACGACGTCGCTGGCGGCAAGCTTGATGGCCACATCGATGTCAGCCGCCAGGATGAAGTCGGTGAGCTGATGCAGGCCATGCAGCGCATGCAGCGCGACCTGCGCGAGCGCATCGAAACCGACCAGGCCGTCGCCCGCGAGAACCTGCGCATCCGTACCGCGCTGGATTACAGCTCGACCGGCGTGTACCTGACCGACACCAGCAACACCATCGTCTACAGCAACCGCGCCCTGCAGCAGACCCTGACCCAGTACCAGGACGAGGTGCGCCGCGACCTGCCGGACTTCGACGCCCAGGCCTCGCTGATCGGCAAGCCGGTCACCGTGCTGGAGCATCGCGGCGAGATGGACCAGACACTGCTGGGCAATCTGAAGGCGCACGGCGTTGCCCGTCGCCCGATGCAGTACGGCGACGCCCAGTTCGCCCAGGTCGTTTCGACCATCCGCAACGAGGACGGCGACACCGTCGGCTACGTGGTGGAATGGCGTGACCGCACCCAGGAAGCCCTGGTCGAAGCCGAAGTCGCCCGCGTCATCGCCCAGGCCGCCGCCGGCGACCTGTCCGGCCGCATCGACGCCAGCGACAAGGAAGGCTTCTTCCTGCAGCTGGCACAGCAGATCAACGGCCTGCTGGACGCCAACGCCGGCAGCATCGAACAGATCTCCGGCCTGCTTGCCGCACTGTCTCAGGGTGACCTGACCGTGCGCATGCACGGCGATTACCAGGGCGTGTTCGCCCGCATGCGCGACGACGCCAACGCTACCGCCGCGCAGCTGAGCGAAATCGTCACCCGCATCAAGCAGTCCAGCCGCGCGATCAGCTCGGCCGCGGGCGAAATCGCCTCCGGCAACAGCGACCTGTCGCGCCGTACCGAGCAGCAGGCCGCCAACCTGGAAGAAACCGCTGCATCGATGGAGGAGCTGACCTCCACCGTGCGCCAGAACGCCGAACACGCTCGCCAGGCCAACCAGCTCGCCATCGGCGCGCATGGCGTGGCTTCGCAGGGCGGCGAAGTGGTCGGCCAGGTGGTGACCACCATGTCGGCCATCGAAGCGTCGTCGAAGAAGATTGCCGAAATCATCTCGGTCATCGATGGCATCGCGTTCCAGACCAACATCCTGGCACTGAACGCCGCCGTGGAAGCCGCCCGCGCCGGTGAGCAGGGCCGTGGCTTCGCGGTGGTTGCCAGCGAAGTGCGCACCCTGGCCCAGCGCTCGGCGGCGGCCGCCAAGGAGATCAAGGGCCTGATCGACGACTCCGTCGGCAAGGTCAATGACGGCTCGGCACTGGTGCACAAGGCCGGCGCGACCATGGGCGAGATCGTCGCCTCGGTGCAGCGCGTGACCGACATCATGGCCGAAATCTCCGCCGCCTCGCAGGAACAGAGTGCCGGCATCGAGCAGGTCAACCAGACCGTGGTGCAGATGGACGAGACCACCCAGCAGAACGCCGCGCTGGTGGAAGAAGCCACCGCCGCCGCGCGCGCGATGGAAGAACAGGCCGGCCACCTCAGCGAGGCCGTGTCGATCTTCGTGGTCGACGAAGCCGATACCGTGGTTGCCGCGCCGCGCGCCGCTGCCCCGGCCCCGCGTGCTGCTGCACCGGCGGCACCGGCTCCGGCTGCTCCGGCTGCCCCGCCCGCCCGCCGCAGCGCGGGTGGTCGGCCGATGGCCACCGAACTGGCGGACGGAGACTGGCAGGAATTCTGATGCCTGCCTGACCTGACGCACGAGAACGCCCTGGCCCTGCGCTAGGGCGTTTTCGTTTACGGGGTATCTGGATCATCCATGCCGCGGACACCCCTGCGCAACCCACCCTCCCGGCCACGGACAGTTCCCGTGCGCGTCCCCCCCGGATTGAAGAAAGAAGAGCAAGAGCAACAGCTGCATCGCTTCCGGGGTCAGATCCGTTCTCCGCAGGAAAACGGATCTGACCCCTCTTTCCACTTGGAAACCCAACGCTCTTGCCATCCGACACCGGGATGTCGAATGGGCCTGGTCAGGGTGGGTTGGCGGGGGTGTCCGCGGCATGGATGCCGCGGCCAAGCCCCCAAGGACGGGTTTACAGCGCCCCCCGCCAACCCACCCTGGCCAGGCCCTTCTCGCAACCCGTGACCGCCGACCAACCGCTGTTGCTGTTGCTGTTGCTTCAAAACCAGCCTGCCGCAGGCAGCGCCGCAGCCGCCGCTGCACGGAAACCTGAATACGTTCGAACACCGCACCTCAATCCCCCGCCCCAGCGGCCGATAACGGGGTTGTCACCGCTTGTCCCGCCGTGACCGGCTCGGCGCCGCCCGCCCGTTTCCACCTGGTCCTGCTCGATGAATCTCCTGCATCGCTGGCAACACTACTTCAGCAATCTCTCCGTCCGGCGCAAGCTCAACCTGCTGACGCTGCTCATCGCGCTCGGCGTGATCGCGCTCTCGGTGATCGCCGCCCGCATGCAGTACCTGGACCTCACCGAGACCCGCAAGAGCGCGCTGAAGACCCAGGTCGAACTGAGCTACGGCATCCTCCAGCACTACCACCGCCTGGCCGGTACCGGCGAGCTCAGCGAAGACGCCGCCAAGGGCGCCGCGCTGCAGGCGCTGGAATCGATGCGTGCCGAGAACGATACCTACTATTTCAACATCTACGACACCGGCTACCACCTGTTGATGCACCCGTTCCGCAAGGACCTGGTCGGCAAGGACATGAAGGATTTCCGCACCGACGACGGCGTGCGCATCTATTACGACCAGGTCGAAGCAGCCAAGGCTGGCGGCGGCTTCGTCAACTACCGCTGGGCCAAGCCGGGCAGCAAGGGCGACGTCGAGAAGGTCGCCTACGCCGGCCTGTTCGCGCCCTGGAACTGGGTGGTCAGCAGCGGCGTCTACATGGATGACGTACAGAAGCAGGCACTGGTGTTCACCGCCATCATGGCGGTCTCCGGTGGCGTGCTGGTGCTGATCGTGCTGGCGCTGAGCTGGGTCATCGGCAACCGCATCGCACGCCCGCTGAAGCAGGCCACCGCCGTCGCCGAAGGCATCGCCAGCGGCAAGCTGGACAGCCACATCGGCCCGCAGCCGCACGACGAACCCGGCCGCCTGCTGCACGCCATGGCCGGCATGCAGCAGCAGCTGCATGCGGTGATCGGCGGCCAGCGCGAGATGGCCCGCCGCCACGACGGCGGCGAACTGAGCTACCGCATCGACGCCAGCGCCTTCCCGGGCGAATACGGGCTGATGGTGCAGGAAACCAACACCCTGGTCGGCAGCCATGTACAGACCCTGCACGACGTGCTGGACGTGGTGAAGCAATACGCCGTCGGCGACCTGAGCCGCGACATCGCCCGCTATCCGGGCGAGAAGGCGGCGATGACCACCACAGTCGACACCGTCAAGGCCAATCTCGGCCGCATCAATGCAGAGATCAAGCAGCTGGCCAGTGCCGCCGCGGAAGGCGACTTCAGCCGCCGTGGCGACGCGCAGCGCTTCGATCACGATTTCCGCCTGATGCTGGAAAACCTCAACACGATGATGGCGGTCAGCGATGACAACCTCGGCAAGCTCTCGCAGCTGCTGTCGTCCATCGCCGAGGGCGACCTGACCGCGCGCATGCACGGCGATTACCGGGGCGTGTTCGCGCGCATGCGTGACGATGCCAACGCCACCGTCGCACAGCTGACCCAGATCGTCGGCCAGATCCAGGCCAGCGCCTCCAGCATCACCCTGGCCGCGGGCGAAATCGCCTCCGGCAACAGCGACCTGTCGCGCCGCACCGAGCAGCAGGCCGCCAACCTGGAAGAGACCGCTGCATCGATGGAGGAGCTGACGTCCACCGTGCGTCAGAACGCCGAACACGCACGCCAGGCCAACCAGCTCGCCATCGGTGCGCAGGGTGTCGCCTCGCAGGGTGGTCACGTGGTCGGCCAGGTCGTGACCACCATGTCGGCCATCGAAGCCTCGTCCAAGAAGATTGCCGAAATCATCTCGGTCATCGATGGCATCGCCTTCCAGACCAACATCCTGGCGCTGAACGCTGCGGTGGAAGCCGCCCGCGCCGGTGAACAGGGCCGTGGCTTCGCGGTGGTTGCCAGCGAGGTGCGCACCCTCGCCCAGCGCTCCGCTGCCGCTGCCAAGGAGATCAAGGGCCTGATCGATGATTCGGTCGGCAAGGTCGCCGAAGGCTCCAGCCTGGTCCATCAGGCCGGCAGCACCATGGGCGAGATCGTCGCCTCAGTGCAGCGGGTGACCGACATCATGGCCGAGATCTCAGCCGCCTCGCAGGAACAGTCGGCCGGCATCGAGCAGGTCAACCAGACCGTCGTGCAGATGGACGAGACCACCCAGCAGAACGCCGCGCTGGTGGAGGAAGCCACGGCTGCCGCGCGTGCGATGGAAGACCAGGCAGGCCAGCTTGCCGATGCCGTGGCGATCTTCCGCCTCGACAACCAGGTTTCCGCCGCAGTGAAGGCTGCGGCCGCGCGCGTGGAGCCTGCGCGCATCACCACCGTGGCACGTCCGCAGACGACCAGCGCGCCCACGCCGGCCCGCCGCAGCAGCAACGCCAGCACCTTCGTCGCCAGCGACAGCGACTGGCAGGAATTCTGAGACCCACCCGCGGTGGCTCCGGCCACCGCCCTCGCCGATGGACACGTCCCCCGTGCAAAGTCCTACTCCCATCGTCACCGGCCCGCGCGAGTTCGAGTTCGCCGACCGTGATTTCCGCCGCGTCTGCGACCTGATCTATCAGCGCGTGGGCATCGCCCTGGCGCCGGCAAAGCGCGACATGGTGTATGGCCGCCTGTCGCGCCGCCTGCGCACGCTGGGCATGCGCAGCTTCCAGCAGTACCTGGACCATCTGGAACAGGAAGACGGCGATGAGTGGCAGGCGTTCACCAACGCGCTGACCACCAACCTGACCTCGTTCTTCCGCGAGCCGCACCACTTCGACAAGCTGCGCGAAGAGCTGCAGCAACGCTCGAGCCGCACGCCATTGCTGCTGTGGTCGTGTGCCGCATCCACCGGTGAAGAGCCTTACTCGATGGCGATCACCGCCTGTGAAGCGTTCGGCACGCTGAAGCCGCCGGTGCGCATCGTGGCTACCGACGTCGATACCCAGGTGCTGGCCACCGCCGGCCGTGGCGTCTACAACATCGACCGGGTCGCCAACCTCGACCCGGACCTGCGCCGCCGCTACTTCCAGCGCGGCAGCGGTCCCAACGAGGGTCAGTGCCGCGTGCTGCCGGCGCTGCGCGAGCTGATCGAGTTCCGCCCGCTGAACCTGCTCGCCCCTCGCTACGACGTCGGCGGCCCGTTCGACGCCCTGTTCTGCCGCAACGTGATGATCTACTTTGACAAGCCGACCCAGCGCGCCATCCTCGGTCGCCTGGTGCAGCACCTTGCCGATGACGGCCTGCTCTACACCGGCCACTCGGAGAACTATCTGCACGCGGCCGACCTGATCCAGCCCTGCGGGCGCACCCTGTACCGCCGTGCGGCAAAGGGTGGCGCATGAACGCCTCACTGCGTACCGACGATGTGATGCGCTACCAGGACGCGCGCTTCAAGACCATCGCCGCCAAACTGCTGCCCACCCAGTACCTGGTGGTCGATGACACCACTGCGCTGACCACCACGCTGGGTTCCTGCGTGGCCGCCTGCCTGCGCGACCCGGTGCTGAAGATCGGCGGCATGAACCACTTCCTGCTGCCGGAAGGCAACGCGGGCGACGGCGCACCCGCGCGCTACGGCAGCTACGCGATGGAACTGCTGATCAACGACATGCTCAAGCGCGGCGCGCACCGCAAGCGCATCGAAGCCAAGGTGTTCGGCGGCGCCAACGTGCTCAAGGGCTTCACCAGCAACCCGGTCGGCACCCGCAATGCCGAGTTCGTGCGCCAGTACCTGCAGGCCGAGCATATTCCGATCATCGCCGAGGACCTGTGCGGCATCCATCCGCGCAAGATCTGGTTCTTTGCCGATACCGGCCGCGTGGTGGTGCAGCGCCTGCCGCACGCGCATGAAGCCGAGGTGGCTGCGACCGAATCGGCGGTGCGTGCACGCCTGTCCAAGGCCCCGGTCACCGGCGGCGTGGAGCTGTTCGAATGACGCTCACCGGCAACGCCCCCTGCCGGGTCCTGATCGTCGACGACTCCGCCGTCGTGCGCCAGATGCTCACCGAGATCCTGTCCAGCGACCCATCAATCGACGTGGTCGGCACCGCCGCCGATCCGTTGCTGGCGCGCGAGAAGATCAAGCGCCTGGCCCCGGACGTGATCACGCTGGACGTGGAAATGCCGCGCATGGACGGGCTGGCGTTCCTGGAAAACCTGATGCGCCTGCATCCACTGCCGGTGGTGATGATCTCGTCTCTGACCGAGCGTGGCGCCGACACCACGCTGCAGGCGCTGGCGCTGGGCGCGGTGGATTTCGTGTCCAAGCCCAAGCTTGATGTGGTCCGTGGCCTGCAGGGCTACGCCGATGAGATCATCGCCAAGGTGAAGATGGCGGCGCGCTCGCGGGTGCGTCCGCTGGTGCGCGCCGCGGCGCCGAAGCTCCTGTTGGACGCAGCTCCTGCAATGCGCCCCGCTGCGCCGCAGTTCCGCACCACCGACCGTCTGATCGCGATCGGCTCATCCGCCGGTGGCACCGAAGCCCTTCGCGTGGTGCTGGAAGGCCTGCCCGCCGACGCGCCTGCAGTGGTGATGACCCAGCACCTGCCGGCCAGCTTCAGCAGCGCCTTCGCCGAACGCCTGGACCGCCACTCGGCGATGGCCGTGCGCGAGGCCAGCGATGGTGAAGCGGTGCTGCCAGGCCACGCCTACCTGCCACCCGGCGGCAAGCACCTGCGCATCATCCGCGACGGTGCGCGCTGGCGCTGCCGGGTCGATGATGGTCCTGCGGTGAACCGGCACAAGCCTGCGGTGGACGTGCTGTTCCGCTCGGTCGCGCAGAGCGCGGGCGGCAACGCCATCGGCGCCATTCTCACCGGCATGGGTGACGACGGCGCGCGTGGCCTGCTGGAAATGCGCCAGGCGGGTGCGCCGACCCTGGTGCAGGACGAGGCCACCAGCGTGGTCTGGGGCATGCCCGGTGCAGCGTTCAAACTCGGCGCCGCTGAGGAACAGGTACCACTGGAACGCATCGCCGAACGCCTGCTCGCCCTCGCCCGCAGCTGACGCGAAGCAGGTCCACGCAATGCGTGGATGCCTCTGTAGTGTCGAGCCACGCTCGACGCATCACGCATTGCGCGAACATCAGCCGAGCGTGGGCTCGGCTCTACAGACCGTCAGCGACGAAGCGCCGGCCAGCGGCCGGCACTACCGTCCATCGTCGGCTCACAAAAAAACCCCCGGCGCGAGCCGGGGGTTTTCCGTTACCGCATCAGGCAGCGACCGTCTTGGCCACGTCCTGATACTCCTCGATCTGGTCGAAGTTCATGTAGCGGTAGATCTCCGCACCATTGGCGTTGATCACGCCGATGTCCGCCATGTACTCCTCCTTGGTCGGGATGCGGCCCAGGCGCGAGCAGATCGCGGCCAGTTCCGCCGAACCCAGGTACACGTTGGTGTTGCGGCCCAGGCGGTTCGGGAAGTTGCGGGTCGAGGTCGACATCGCGGTGGAGCCTTCACGGATCTGCGCCTGGTTGCCCATGCACAGCGAGCAGCCCGGCATTTCCATGCGTGCGCCGGTGGCGCCGAAGGTGCCGTACACGCCTTCCTTGGTCAGCTCGGAGGCGTCCATCTTGGTCGGCGGGGCCACCCACAGTCGGGTCGGCAGGTCACGCTTGCCTTCCAGCAGCTTCGCAGCGGCACGGAAGTGACCGATGTTGGTCATGCACGAACCGATGAACACTTCGTCGATCTTGGCGCCGGCCACTTCGGACAGGGTCTTCACGTCGTCCGGGTCGTTCGGGCAGGCCACGATCGGCTCGTGGATGTCGGCCAGGTCGATCTCGATGACGGCGGCGTATTCGGCGTCGGCATCCGGCTCCAGCAGCTGCGGGTTGGCCAGCCACGCTTCCATCTTTTCGATACGACGCTGCAACGAACGCGGATCCTGGTAGCCCTCGGCGATCATCCACTTCAGCAGCGTGATGTTGCTGGTGAGGTACTCGATGATCGGTTCCTTGTTCAGGCGCACCGAGCAACCGGCTGCCGAACGCTCGGCCGAGGCATCGGACAGTTCGAACGCCTGCTCGACCTTCAGCTCCGGCAGGCCTTCGATTTCCAGGATACGGCCGGAGAAGATGTTCTTCTTGCCAGCCTTGGCCACGGTCAGCAGGCCCGACTTGATCGCGTACAGCGGAATCGCGTTGACCAGGTCACGCAGGGTCACGCCCGGCTGCATCTTGCCCTTGAAGCGCACCAGCACCGACTCCGGCATGTCCAGCGGCATCACGCCGGTGGCAGCGGCGAAGGCGACCAGGCCCGAACCGGCCGGGAACGAAATGCCCACCGGGAAACGGGTGTGCGAGTCACCACCGGTACCGACGGTGTCCGGCAGCAGCATGCGGTTGAGCCAGCTGTGGATCACGCCGTCGCCCGGGCGCAGCGAAACGCCGCCGCGGGTGGAGATGAACTCCGGCAGGGTGTGGTGGGTCTTCACGTCCACCGGCTTCGGGTAGGCGGCGGTGTGGCAGAACGACTGCATCACCAGGTCGGCCGAGAAGCCCAGGCACGCCAGATCCTTCAGCTCGTCACGGGTCATCGGGCCGGTGGTGTCCTGCGAGCCGACCGAGGTCATCTTCGGTTCGCAGTAGGTGCCCGGGCGCATGCCCTGGCCTTCCGGCAGGCCACAGGCGCGGCCGACCATCTTCTGCGCCAGCGAGAAGCCCTTGCCGGTGTCGACCGGCTGTACCGGCAGGCGGAACAGGTCGGTCGGAGCCAGGCCCAGTGCTTCGCGCGCCTTGCCGGTCAGGCCACGGCCGATGATCAGCGGAATGCGGCCACCGGCACGCACTTCGTCAAACAGCACGTCGGACTTGACCTGGAACTCGGCGATCACTTCACCGTTCTTCAGCGCCTTGCCTTCGTACGGACGCAGCTCGACCACATCGCCGTGCTCCATCTTCGACACATCCAGCTCGATCGGCAGTGCGCCGGCATCTTCCATGGTGTTGTAGAAGATCGGGGCGATCTTCGAACCCAGGCAGACGCCACCGGCACGCTTGTTCGGAATGAACGGAATGTCATCACCGGTCCACCACAGCACGCTGTTGGTGGCCGACTTGCGCGAGGAACCGGTACCGACCACGTCACCGACGTAGGCCACCAGGTGGCCCTTGTCCTTCAGGTCCAGGATCTGCTGGATCGGGCCGCGCTTGCCGTCTTCTTCCGGGGTGAACGGCGCGTCGTCGCGCTTGTTCTTCAGCATCGCCAGCGCGTGCATCGGGATGTCCGGGCGGGTGGTCGCGTCCGGGGCCGGTGACAGGTCGTCGGTGTTGGTCTCGCCCGGCACCTTGAACACGGTGACGGTCAGGCTCTGCGGCACTTCCGGGTTGCTGGTGAACCACTCGGCATCGGCCCAGCTCTGCAGCACGGCCTGGGCGTTGGCGTTGCCAGCCTTGGCCTTTTCCTGCACGTCATGGAAGGCGTCGAACACCAGCAGGGTCTTCTTCAGGCCGTTGGCGGCGATGGTGCCGACGCTGGCGTCGTCCAGCAGCTGCACCAGCGGGGCCACGTTGTAACCGCCCAGCATGGTGCCCAGCAGTTCGGTGGCGCGCTCGCGGCTGATCAGCGGGTTCTGCTCGCTGCCCAGCGCGATCGCGGCCAGGTACGAGGCCTTGACCTTGGCTGCGTCATCGACGCCGGCCGGCACACGATGGGTCAGCAGGTCGAGCAGGAACTCGGCCTCGCCCTGCGGCGGGTTCTTCAGCAGTTCGATGACATCGGCCGTCTGCTGCGCGCTCAGCGGCAGCGGCGGGATGCCAAGCGCAGCGCGCTCGGCGACGTGGTGGCGGTAGGCTTCCAACATGACAACTCCCGGGTAATGCGTAGGTTGAAATAACAAAGTGGGCTCAGGCGTGCGGCACGATCAGCTTCAGGCCCTTGAAGTAGTCGCGGTAAAACGTGTCGTTCCAGGTGATCAGGCCGTCGCACTGCAACAGTGCGTGGGCGCCGACCATGAATTCGTCCAGGCTGCGGCGGTTGCCGCCGCGCTGGCGGTGGCGGCGGTGCATCTCGCCGGCGCGCAGCGCCGACTTGGCTTCCATCGGGTTGAAGTGCACGCCCATTTCTTCCAGCGCTTCGAGCACCTCGGCGCCGCCACGCAGCGATGCGCAGACTTCGGCCAGGGTCGCGCCACAGACCACCACGCGACCGCCGACCAGGCTCTGCCGGAGGATGGCTTCCACCGCATCGGCCTGCGGACCATTGCTGAGCAGCTCGACCAGCACCGGGGAATCGACGGCGATCATCACGGCTTATTCCTCGTCGCGAACCGCGCGTACTGCCGCATCGGACGACTCGAAGCCATCCAGCGCGAACTTGCCGCGCGCCCGTGAAATGGCATCGTCAACACTCTTGCGCAGGATGATGCGGCTGCCGTCCAGCTCGACCTTCAGCAGCGTGCCCTTGGTCAGGCCGAGGGCATCACGCACCGCCTTGGGCAGGGTGATCTGTCCGCGTTCTGCAACAGTGGCTTCCATCGGTAGGCCCTCCAGAGTATGCACGAATTATACATACTTCTCCGGGCATACTTCCACCCTGAACGGGACCGGCGATCCGCCAGCCCTGGCCTCGCAAAGGATCGGCCACACACGTGACATACGCCATACACCTCCCCCTGTAGTCTGGAACCGATGCCGCAGGCCGGACCCGGCCCGGGTGAATCCATTCAGTTTCGGGTTCATACTGGAACCTCCGGGGCCACCAGGCCCGCGGCGACCGCAAGCAGGCCCACCCACGAACGGGCCACTGCAAGCCATCCGCAAGAAGGAGTTACCCCGCATGAGCGATTCGTTCTCCACCCGCAGCCAGCTGAACGTCGGCGGCAAGACCTACGACTACTTCAGCCTGCCCACGCTGGGCCAGCGCTTCGATATCTCCCACCTGCCCTACTCGATGAAGATCCTGCTGGAGAACCTGCTCCGGCATGAGGACGGCGGCGCAACCGTCGGCCCCGACCACATCGAAGCCGTGGCCCGCTGGAACCCATCCGCCGAGCCGGACACCGAAATCGCCTTCATGCCGGCGCGCGTGGTCCTGCAGGACTTCACTGGTGTGCCCTGCGTGGTCGACCTGGCCGCGATGCGCGATGCGGTGGTCAAGCTCGGCGGCTCGCCTGAGCAGATCAACCCGCAGATTCCCTCTGAACTGGTCATCGACCACTCGGTGCAGGTCGACGTGTTCGGCAAGCCCGACGCGCTGGACCTCAACGGCAAGATCGAATTCCAGCGCAACCAGGAACGCTACGGCTTCCTGCGCTGGGGCCAGAAGGCCTTCGACAACTTCAAGGTGGTGCCACCCAACACCGGCATCGTCCACCAGGTGAATCTGGAAAACCTCGCCCGCGTGGTGATGACCGCGGACAAGGATGGCAAGGCGGTGGCCTACCCCGATACGGTGTTCGGCACCGACAGCCACACCACCATGATCAACGGCATCGGCGTGCTGGGCTGGGGCGTGGGCGGCATCGAAGCGGAGGCGGCCATGCTCGGCCAGCCGTCGTCGATGCTGATCCCGCAGGTGGTGGGCTTCAAGTTGACCGGCAAGCTTCCCGAGGGCGCCACCGCCACCGACCTGGTGCTGACCGTTACCCAGATGCTGCGCAAGCTCGGCGTGGTCGGCAAGTTCGTGGAGTTCTACGGTGATGGCCTGCAGCACCTGCCGCTGGCCGACCGTGCCACCATCGGCAACATGGCCCCGGAATACGGCGCCACCTGCGGCATCTTCCCGATCGATGCCGAATCGCTGAACTACCTGCGCCTGTCCGGCCGCAGCGAAGAGCAGATCAACCTGGTCGAAGCCTACGCCAAGGCGCAGGGTCTGTGGCACGAACCAGGCAGCGCGCACGCCCAGTACAGCACCACGCTGGAACTGGACATGGGCACCGTGAAGCCGTCGCTGGCCGGCCCCAAGCGCCCGCAGGACCGCGTGCTGCTGGAGGACGTGCAGAAGAACTACCGTGAAGCGCTGGTCGGCATGACCGCCAACCGTGACAAGCGCAGCGACGATGTGTCCACGTTCGTCAATGAAGGCGGCGGCGCAGCGGTCGGCAACGAGCAGCTGGCCAAGGGCTTCGCCGACATCGAGATCGACAACCGCAAGGTGAGGCTGAAGGACGGCGCGGTGGTCATCGCCGCCATCACTTCCTGCACCAACACCTCCAACCCGGCGGTGATGATCGGTGCCGGCCTGCTGGCGCGCAACGCGGCCGCCAAGGGCCTCAACCGCCAGCCGTGGGTAAAGACCTCGCTCGGCCCAGGCTCGCGCGTGGTTACCGATTACCTTGAAAAGGCCGGCGTGCTGAAGGAGCTGGAGAAGATCGGCTTCTACGTGGTCGGCTATGGCTGCACCACCTGCATCGGCAACTCCGGCCCGCTGCCGACCGAAGTCAGCGCCGGCATTGCCGCTGGCGATCTGGTGGTGACCTCGGTGCTGTCGGGCAACCGCAACTTCGAGGGCCGCGTGCACCCCGAAGTGAAAATGAACTACCTGGCCAGCCCGCCGCTGGTCGTCGCCTACGCCATCGCCGGTACCACCGACATCGATCTGACCACCCAGCCGCTGGGCACCGGCAGCGATGGCCAGCCGGTGTTCCTGCGCGATATCTGGCCAAGCAACAAGGAAATCGGCGATGTCATTGCCGCCACCATCGGCCCGGAGATGTTCAAGCAGAACTACGCTGATGTGTTCAAGGGTGACACCCGCTGGAACACCATCGCCTCGCCGGACGGCAACCTGTACGCGTGGAGCGACGCCTCCACCTACATCAAGAACCCGCCGTACTTCGATGGCATGACCATGCAGACCGGCAGCATCGACGACGTGCATGGTGCACGCGTGATGGGCCTGTTCGGCGATTCGATCACCACCGACCACATCTCCCCGGCCGGCAACATCAAGAAGGACTCGCCGGCAGGCCGCTTCCTGCAGGAACGCGGCGTGCAGCCGGCCGACTTCAACAGCTACGGCAGCCGCCGTGGCAACGATGACGTGATGGTCCGCGGCACCTTCGCCAACATCCGCATCAAGAACCTGATGTTCGGTGGCGAGGAAGGCGGCAACACCCTGTACCACCCGGCCGGCGGCGGCCAGCCGGAGAAGCTGGCGATCTACGATGCGGCCATGAAGTACAAGGCCGACAAGGTGCCGCTGGTGGTCCTGGCCGGCAAGGAATACGGCACCGGCTCGTCGCGCGACTGGGCAGCCAAGGGCACCCTGCTGCTGGGGGTGAAGGCGGTCATCGCCGAAAGCTTCGAACGCATCCACCGCTCCAACCTGGTCGGCATGGGCGTGCTGCCGCTGCAGTTCCGCAACGGCGAAAACGCACAGAGCCTGGGCCTGGACGGTTCGGAGGTGATCGACATCACCGGCCTGCAGGACGGTGCCAGCAAACGCGCCACGGTCACTGCCACCAAGGCCGACGGCACGAAGAAGACCTTCGAGGTATCGGTGATGCTGCTGACCCCGAAGGAAGTGGAGTACTTCCGCCACGGCGGCCTGCTGCAGTACGTGCTGCGCCAGCTGGCCGCGAAGTAAGGTGGGGCCGGACGGCGGCGGTGCCGGGCAACACGCCCAGGCCCCTCCGCCGGCTGCCGAGGGCCGGGTCCGCAGGGGCCCGGCCTTTCTGCTGGACGCGGTAGCGAATGCGCCGGTCGCCTCAACGCACGCCGTAGATCCGCCACGGCGCCACCGCCGAGCCGATGTCGTACACCAGCGCCCCCAGGCCCTCGGGCATCACGGTTTCACCGTCGACCGCGCCCACGTTCAACACCGTCACCACCATCTCGAACGCGGCGTGGGGCGCTTCGCCGAAACGCGAGCAGACCACGCCACGGTCGTTGTAGTGCACGTAGGGCGTGAATCCCTCGCCGCACTCGGCCGCGATGAAGCGGTAGCCCCGGTCATCGTCGGTGCCGGGCATCAGCGCGTGGGCCGCGTAGGACACCCGGCCCTGCCCGCCAGCATAGGCGGGCGCGTGGACACGGAACTGGCCGATGTCGCCCACTGCCAGCACCGGGAAATCGAGTTGCTGCATCGGAGGCGGCATCGGCTCGGCACGCAGCGGAATCGCAACGGACAGCAACAGGCCACAGAGGTAAGGCTTCATAGGGATCTCCTGTTCGAGGAGACCCCATGGTCCATCACGACCCCATGCGACGTATCTAGGAATGCAATGAAATGTGGCAGGCATCGGCGCGCGCCCATGCCCACCCGCGCTCAGCGCCGCGGCGCATCCGGATCGGTACGCAGCGCCTTCAGCAGGCCCCACATGTAGAAGGCCAGGGTGAACGAGAACGGCAGGCCGCACAGCACCACTGCGGTCTGCATCGCACTGAAGTTGCCGGCCAGCAGCAGGCCGACGCTGGCCACGGTGATGCCGGCCGCCCAGAACACGCGCAGCCAGATCGGCGCGTCGTGGCCATCCTCCACGCCGTCATCAACACGGCGGGTGCACAGGTTCGCGATCATCAGCGTGCCCGAATCGACCGGAGTCAGGAACAGCACGAAACCGATCACCACTGCGGCACCGGCCACGTAGGGCGCGGCGGGCAGGTATTCGAGCAGCTTGAACAGCGTCATCGCCGCATCGTGCTGCGCCACGTCGCCCAGGATCGCCTGGCCGTGGTTGAGCACCAGGTCGATGGCGGTATTGCCGAAGATCGACAGCCAGGCCAGGGTGAAGCCGAGCGGGATCAGCAACACGCCCATGATCACTTCTCGGATGGTGCGGCCACGCGAGATGCGTGCCACGAAGAGGCCGACGAACGGCGCCCAGGCGATCCACCAGGCCCAGTAGAACAGCGTCCACGAGCCCATCCACTCACGGCCCTTCGGGTCGTTGAGGTACATGTCGAAGCTCTTGCGCACGAACGCGCCGAGGTAATCGCCGGTGTTCTGGATCAGGCCGTCGAACAGATGCAGGGTCGGGCCGGTGACCAGCACGAACAACAGCAGGCCGCACAGCAGGCGCACGTTGAGGTTGGAGAGCCAGGCAATGCCCTTCTCCACGCCCGCGACCACGCCGATGGTGGCTACCACCATCATCACCAGCACGATCGCCACCAGCACCTGCGGCGTATCCGGAATGTGGAACAGGTAGACCAGGCCGGACTGCACCACCAGCGCACCGATGCCGAGGTTGGTCACCATCGAGATCAGCGTGGCCAGGATGCCGAAACCATCGACCATGTCGCCGATGCGGCCGTGGATGCGCTCACCGAAGATCGGGTACAGCGCCGAACGCAGCGCCAGCGGCAGGTCGCGGCGGTAGGCGAAGTAGCCCAGCGCCACGCCCACCAGCGCGTACAGCGCCCAGCCGTGCAGACCCCAGTGCAGGAAGGTCAGCACCATCGCCTCGCGGCCGGCGGCCACGGTGCCACCGGGCTGCCCGGGCGGATGCAGGAAATGGTCCAGCGGCTCGTAGGCGCCGTAGTACAGCAGCGCGATGCCAATGCCAGCAGAGAACAGCATCGACACCCAGGCCACGTAGCTGAACGCCGGTGATTCCTCGTTGTGGCCCAGGCGGATGCGGCCGTACGGGGAGAACGCCAGCCACAGCACGAAGCCCAGGCACAGCACGATCAGCAGCATGTACCACCAGCCGAACGCCGCCGAGACCTCGGCCTGCGCCCATTGCAGCCAGTGCTCGCTGCCTTCGGGATAGAGAACGGTGAGCAGCCCGAGGATGCCGATCGACACCGAGGAACTGAAGAACACAAAACGGTTCAAGCGCAGGGGCGAACGCTTGGGATGAGCCAGGGAAGACATGGGATCGTCTCATCAGTCCGGGGGAGCACATGGGCGGGGCCGGACCGGTAAACCGGGCCCATGGCGTGGGGCGCGAGCGCATCCTAGGGTTTATTGATTGAACGTTCAATCAATAAAAAGCATAATGCTGGGCAGCCCGATCCTTCGGGTCGCAATCCGTGGAGAGACAATGCCGAAGAAAGGCGTGGAACCGGTACGGCGCGAACAGCTGATCCGGGCCACTTTCCAGACCATTGACGAGATCGGCATGGCCGATGCGACCGTCGCCACCATCGCCAGGAAAGCCGGGCTGTCCAGCGGCATCGTCGCCCACTACTTCGGCGACAAGGACGGGCTGCTCAATGCTGCCATGCGGCAGATCCTGCGCGAACTGAAGGACGCCGTCGCCCGCTACCGCGCCAACGTTGGCGATGACCCGCGCGACCAGCTGCGCGCCATCGTCGATGGCAACTTCGACGACAGCCAGATCAACGGCACCGCGATGCGCGTCTGGCTCACCTTCTGGGCAGCCAGCATGCACCAGCCGGAACTGGCCCGGCTGCAGCGCGCCAACGACCAGCGCCTGTTCTCCAACCTGTGCCACCAGTTCAACCGCCTGCTGCCCCACCCGCAGGCCCGCCTGGCCGCCCGCGGCCTGGCCGCGATGATCGACGGCCTGTGGCTGCGCGGCAGCCTGGTCGGCGGCCAGTTCAACGCCGAGAAATCACGGCGCATCGCTTACGGTTACATCGACTTCCAGTTGCAGGCCGACGCGCTATAAGCGCTTCAGCACCCGCCCCCTTCCAAGGAGTACGCCCCATGACCACCCTGCCCGTCCAACAGCTCTACATCCACGGCCAGCGCGTCGACGCCACCAGCGGCAAGACCTTCAAGAGCGTCAACCCGGCCACCGGTGAGGTGATCGCCGAGGTGCAGGTCGCCAGCCAGGCCGACGTCGAGCGCGCCGTGCAGAGCGCGGCCGAAGGCCAGAAGGTGTGGGCAGCGATGACCGCGATGGAGCGCTCGCGCATCCTGCGCCGCGCCGTTGAGATCCTGCGCGAGCGCAACGACGAGCTGGCCCACCTGGAAACCCTGGACACCGGCAAGGCACTGGCCGAGACCACCACCGTGGACATCGTCACCGGCGCGGACGTGGTCGAGTACTACGCCGGCCTGGCCACCGCCATCGAAGGCATCCAGCTGCCGCTGCGCGAATCGAGCTTCTTCTACACCCGCCGCGAGCCGCTCGGCGTGGTCGCCGGCATCGGCGCCTGGAACTACCCGATCCAGATCGCCATGTGGAAGTCGGCCCCGGCCCTGGCCGCCGGCAACGCGATGGTGTTCAAGCCGTCCGAAGTGACCCCGCTGACCGCGATCCGGCTGGCCGAGATCTACACCGAAGCCGGCGTGCCGGCCGGCGTGTTCAACGTGGTGCAGGGCCCGGGCCGCGAGATCGGCCAGTGGCTGACCGAGCACCCGGTGATCGAGAAGATCTCCTTCACCGGCGGCGTCGCCACCGGCAAGAAGGTGATGGCCAGCGCCGCGTCTTCGTCGCTGAAGGAAGTGACCATGGAGCTTGGCGGCAAGTCGCCGCTGGTGATCTGCGATGACGCCGACCTGGACCGCGCCGCCGACATCGCGGTGATGGCCAACTTCTTCAGCTCCGGCCAGGTCTGCACCAACGGCACCCGCGTGTTCGTGCCGCGCAGCATGCTGGCCGCGTTCGAAGCCGCTGTCGTCGAGCGCGTCAAGCGCATCCGCATTGGCGACCCGATGGCCGCCGAGACCAACTTCGGGCCGCTGACCAGCTTCCCGCACATGGAGAACGTGCTGCGCTACATCGAGAGCGGCAAGGCCGAAGGCGCCCGCCTGCTGACCGGCGGCGGCCGTGCCACCGAAGGCGCGCTGGCCAATGGCGCCTACGTGCTGCCGACCGTGTTCTCCGACTGCCGCGATGACATGACGATTGTCCGCGAAGAGATCTTCGGGCCGGTGATGAGCATCCTCGCCTACGACGACGAGGACGAAGTGGTGCGCCGCGCCAACGACACCACCTTCGGCCTGGCCGCCGGCGTGGTCAGCAAGGACGTCAGCCGCGCCCATCGCATCATCCACCGCCTGGAAGCCGGCATCTGCTGGATCAACACCTGGGGCGAATCGCCGGCCGAAATGCCGGTGGGCGGCTACAAGGAATCCGGCGTCGGCCGCGAAAACGGCATCTCCACCCTCGGCCACTACACCCGCATCAAGTCGGTGCAGGTCGAGCTGGGCGACTACGCCAGCGTGTTCTGACCGGCGCGCCCTGCGCACCCCATCGTCCGGCCATCGTGCCGATCCGACATTCCGCCGGGACGCCTGCATGCAGCGCGCCCCGGCCTGCAGGAGACACCCATGAGCACCCATAACGAGTACGACTACATCATCATCGGCGCCGGTTCGGCCGGCAACGTGCTGGCCACCCGCCTCACTGAAGATGCCGATGTCAGCGTGCTGCTGCTGGAAGCCGGTGGCCCGGACTACCGGCTCGACTTCCGTACCCAGATGCCGGCGGCACTGGCTTTCCCGCTGCAGGGCAAGCGCTACAACTGGGCGTACAAGACCGATCCGGAGCCCTTCATGAACAACCGCCGCATGGACTGCGGCCGCGGCAAGGGCCTGGGCGGCTCGTCGCTGATCAACGGCATGTGCTACATCCGCGGCAATGCAATGGACTACGACAACTGGGCCAGCATGCCGGGCCTGGAAGACTGGACCTACCTGGACTGCCTGCCGTACTTCCGCAAGGCGGAAACCCGCGACATCGGCCCCAATGACTACCATGGTGGCGACGGCCCGCTGCGCGTGACCACGCCGAAGGCCGGCAACAACGAGCTGTTCGCTGCAATGGTCGAAGCCGGCGTACAGGCCGGCTACCCGCGCACCGACGACCTCAACGGCTACCAGCAGGAAGGCTTCGGCCCGATGGACCGCACGGTGACCCCGAAGGGCCGTCGTTCCAGCACCGCCCGCGGCTACCTGGACCTGGCCAAGCCGCGCCCGAACCTGACCATCGTCACCCACGCGCTGACCGACCGCATCCTGTTCTCGGGCAAGCGTGCGGTGGGCGTGCAGTGGCTGCACAACGACCAGCCGCAGCGTGCCACTGCCCGCCGCGAAGTGCTGCTGTGCGGCGGCGCCATCGCCTCGCCGCAGATCCTGCAGCGCTCGGGCGTCGGCCCGGCCGACCTGCTGCGCAGCCTGGACATCGAGCTGGTGCACCACCTGCCAGGTGTCGGCGCCAACCTGCAGGACCACCTTGAGATGTACCTGCAGTACGAGTGCAAGAAGCCGGTGTCGCTGGCCCCGGCACTGAAGCTGTACAACCAGCCGGCGATCGGTGCCGAGTGGCTGTTCCTGGGCACCGGCATCGGCGCCAGCAACCAGTTCGAGGCCGGTGGCTTCATCCGCAGCGACGCCGAGTTCGACTGGCCGAACCTGCAGTACCACTTCCTGCCGGTGGCGATCAATTACAACGGCTCCAACCCGATCAAGGCGCACAGCTTCCAGATGCACGTCGGTTCCATGCGCTCGCCCAGCCGCGGCCGCATCCACGTGCGCTCGAAGGATCCGCGCGAACATCCGAGCATCCTGTTCAACTACATGTCGCACGACCAGGACTGGCGCGAGTTCCGTGCGGCGATCCGCATCACCCGCGAGATCTTCGCGCAGCCGGCGCTGGCACCGTACAGCGGCCGCGAGATCTCCCCGGGCAGCGCATTGCAGACCGATGCGCAGATCGATGCGTTCGTCCGTGAACATGCCGAGACCGCCTACCACCCGTCGTGCTCGAACAAGATGGGCCATGCCGACGACCCGATGGCGGTGGTCGATGGCCAGGGCCGCGTGCACGGCCTGGAAGGCCTGCGCATCGTCGATGCCTCGATCATGCCGCAGGTGGTGACCGGCAACCTCAACGCGCCGACCATCATGATGGCCGAGAAGCTGGCCGACGTGATCCGCGGCCGCACCCCGCTGCCCCGCAGCACCGCGCCGTACTACAAGGCCAATGGTGCACCGGTGCGCAAGCAGGACTGACGCAGACGCCTCGCTACGCGGCCTCCCCCGCCTCCATGTGGGTGCCCACCTTGGTGGGCACGCCTCCACAGCCCCCCCTCGCAATCCTGTGCCGACCAAGGTCGGCACCCACCCTTGCCGCGCCGCAAACCCCTCTTCGCGTTTTCCCTACGGCGGGGTATGCTGCAATGAACGGCCATTGTCGATACGCTCAGGGCCGGAACCTAATACATCACGATTCCTGGAGGGGGAATATGAGTCTGGATCGTCCCTGGCTGCAGAGCTATCCGAAAGGCGTTCCCGCCGAGATCGACGTCAACGAGTTCCATTCGGTAGCTTCGGTCTTCGACGCGTCCGTCGCGAAATTCCGCGACCGTCCCGCCTACTCCAGCTTCGGCAAGGTACTCACCTACGGTGAAACCGATGCGCTGGTCACCCGGTTCGCGGCCTACCTTCTGGGTGAGCTCAAGCTCAAGAAGGGTGACCGCGTCGCCCTGATGATGCCCAACTGCCTGCAGTACCCCGTGGCCACCTTCGGCGTGCTGCGCGCCGGGCTCACCGTGGTCAACGTCAACCCGCTGTACACCGCGCGCGAGCTGAAGCACCAGCTGGTCGATGCCGGCGTGACCGCGCTGGTGGTGGTCGACAACTTCGGCGACACCGTCCAGCAGGTCATCGCCGACACGCCGGTCAAGCACGTGATCACCACCGGCCTGGGCGACCTGCTTGGCGCCAAGGGCGCGATCGTCAACTTCGTGCTGAAGTACATCAAGAAGATGGTGCCCAATTACAGCATCAAGGGCGCGGTCCGCTTCAGGCAGGCGCTCAGGCTGGGCAGCCACCACACGCTGCCGCCGGTCGAGATCGACCACGACGACATCGCCTTCCTGCAGTACACCGGCGGTACCACCGGCGTGGCCAAGGGTGCGATGCTGACCAACCGCAACCTGATCGCCAACATGCAGCAGGCGTCGGCGTGGCTGTCGACCTCGGGCATCGAGCCGGGCAAGGAAGTGATCATCACTGCCCTGCCGCTGTACCACATCTTTGCATTGACGGCGAACGGCCTGGTGTTCATGAAGTTCGGTGGCTGCAACCACCTGATCACCAATCCGCGCGACATGAAGGGCTTCGTCAAGGAGCTGAAGGGCACCCGCTTCACCGCCATCACCGGCGTCAACACGCTGTTCAACGGCCTGCTCAACACACCCGGCTTCGACCAGATCGACTTCTCCTCGGTCAAGTTCACCCTGGGCGGCGGCATGGCCGTGCAGCGCGCGGTGGCCGAACGTTGGAAGAAGACCACCGGCGTCACCCTGGTCGAGGCCTATGGCCTGACCGAGACCTCGCCGGCGGCGTGCATCAACCCGCTCACCCTGCCCGAGTACAACGGCTCGATCGGCCTGCCGATCCCGTCCACCGATGCCTGCATCAAGGACGACAACGGCAACATCCTGTCGCTGGGCGAGGTGGGCGAGCTGTGCATCAAGGGCCCGCAGGTGATGAAGGGCTACTGGCAGCGCCCCGAGGAAACCGACAAGGCCATCGACGCCGACGGCTGGCTGCACACCGGCGACATGGCGAAAATGGATGAGCAGGGCTTCTTCTACATCGTCGACCGCAAGAAGGACATGATCCTGGTGTCCGGATTCAACGTGTATCCGAACGAAGTGGAAGACGTCATCGCGATGATGCCGGGCGTGCTGGAAGTGGCCGCCGTCGGCGTCCCGGACGAAAAGTCCGGCGAGGTGGTCAAGGTCGTGATCGTGAAGAAGGATCCGAACCTGACCGCCGAAATGGTCAAGGAGCATGCCCGGGCAAACCTGACCGGTTACAAGCACCCCAGAATCGTCGAATTCCGAAAAGAGCTGCCGAAGACCAATGTCGGCAAGATTCTCCGTCGCGAGCTACGTGATACGCCCGCCCCGTAAGGGTTTCAGGGCGAAGGGAGATTCCAGGGGCCTCGCCGGCGACAGCGGGGCCTTTTTTGTTGCCGGAACAGGGCCGGTACAGCGCTTGCGGGCGGTTCACGACGGGTGCATAGAATCAGTCGCCGCCGCACGTTCAGCTCACCCCCTCACCCATCTCCGTCCGCTCTGCGGTTGGCCGGACGGTCATACGGAGAACTCCCATGTCCGCAGTACGCCCCATCATCACCCGCCCCTCGCAGCACCCCACCCTGCGCATTACCGAAGAACCCGAGCGGGATGTCTACTGGATCCACATGCATGCCAATCTGGTCAACCAGCCGGGGCGGCCGTGCTTTGCCTCACGCCTGGTGGATGACATCGTCGATTACCAGCGCGAACTGGGCGATCGCCTCAGCGCCTCGCACGTCCTGTCCCCCCATGTCGTTCTGGCCTCGGACAGCGACGTATTCAACCTGGGTGGCGATCTTGAGCTGTTCTGCCGCCTGATCCGTGAAGGCGATCGCGCTCGCCTGCTCGACTACGCCCAGCGCTGCGTGCGCGGGGTGCATGCCTTCCATGCCGGGCTGGGCGCCCGCGCGCACAGCATCGCCCTGGTCCAGGGCAATGCGCTGGGAGGCGGCTTCGAGGCGGCCCTCAGCTGCCACACCATCATTGCCGAGGAAGGCGTGCTGATGGGCCTGCCGGAGGTGCTTTTCGACCTGTTCCCCGGCATGGGCGCCTACTCCTTCCTGTGCCAGCGGATCAGTCCGCGCCTGGCAGAGAAGATCATGCTGGAAGGCAATCTCTACACCGCCAGCCAACTGAAGGAGATGGGCCTGGTCGACATCGTGGTACCGGTCGGCGAAGGCGTGGCCGCGGTCGAACAGGTGATCAAGGACAGCAAGCGCATCCCGCACGCCTGGGCAGCGATGCGCGAGGTCAACGAGATCGCCACCATGGTGCCGCTGCACGAAATGATGCGGATCACCGAGATCTGGGTGGACACCGCCATGCAGCTCGGCGAGAAGTCCCTGCGCACGATGGATCGCCTGGTGCGGGCGCAGGCCCGGCGCAATGGCGACCCGGCCTGACAGCCCGGTGGTTCAGATCGGGCTGCGCTCACTGTCATCGCGGTGCGGCGTTGCCGCACTACGGGCAGCCAGCGCATTCCTGCCGTTGCGCAGGGCGGCCGCCAGACTGCCGAGGCGGGTGCTCCACTCGCCTTTCAGCTGCCAGTCCGGCATGCGCATGATCTCGCCACTGGAGGCGGCAACCTGGACGAGCCCCAGGTTGCTCGCCACGCCACGCAGCGCGTGGGCATGCTCGCGGAAGTCCTCCCAGGCCTGGCGCTCACCGCTGGCCTGCAGCTGGCCCATGCTCGCATCGACATCCACCAGGCACTGGTCGATGAATTTGCGCTCAAAGCCGTCACCCATACCCAGCGAGGCCAGCTCGTCCAGTACTGCGGTATCGAGCACGCCCTCGCCCACCGGCAACGCGGGCACCGACTGGATGCCGGACTCGGCACGGGTGTTGGCCGCCACATCGGCCAGCACCTCCAGCAGACGGGTGGCGACCACCGGCTTGGCCAGGAACGCGCGCGCGCCGGCCTGTTCGCAGCGCAGGATCGATTCGGGGGTGACATCGGCGCTGAGCACCATCACCGGCACATAGGGCATGCCGCTGGCCTGCATCACCCGCAACTGCTTGAGCAGGTCCAGGCCGCTCATGCCGGGCATGTGCAGATCGACGATAGCCGCGTCGTAACTGGCCTGTTCGAGTGCATCGAGCACTTCGGCACCGCCGTTGACGCAGGTGACCTTGTGGCCCGCTTTCTCCAGAAGGCGCTGCAGCACCATCCGGTTGGCTTCGTGGTCGTCAGCCACCAGCACGCGCAGGCTGCGCACGCGCGCGCGGTGACGCAGGAACGGGTTGGAGAACGCGATGACATTGCCGGCTTCGGCCACGTCGGATGGTGCGGTCGGCACCGCCGGAACATCGGCGACGTCCAGCGTGATCTCGACCCAGAACACGCTGCCACGTGGACTGTTCGGCGCGTAGCCGACCTGGCCGCCCATCGATTCGACCAGGCCCTTGGCGATGGCCGTGCCCAGCCCGGTGCCTTCGTGCCGGCGGGCCAGGCCGACATCGCCCTGCTCGAAGGCATTGAACAGACGGCCACGCAACGCCACCGGCACACCGATGCCGGTATCGACGATCTCGAAACGCAGGCGCACCCGCTCGCTGCCGAGCGCATCGGGGCTGGACACGCGCAGATGGACATAGCCGCTGTCGGTGAACTTGACCGCATTGCCCATCAGGTTGAGCAGGATCTGCTGCAGGTGCCCGGCATCGCCGAGCAGCCGTGGCGGCACGTTCTCGTCCACCTGCACGCGGTAATCCAGCGATTTGGAGCGGGTCTGCGGCGTCAGGATCAGGTTGATCGCCTGCAGCACGTCGGCCAACGCGAACTCGTGCCACTCCACGCGAACCTTGCCGGCTTCGATCGCGGAGATGTCCAGCACCTCTTCCACCAGCGCCAGCAGGCTGCGGGTCGAGGCCTGGATGGTGTTGAGGCACTCGCGCTGTTCATCGTCCAGTCGGGTGGTGGCCAGCACTTCGGTCATGCCCGCCAGGCCGTTGAGCGGCGTGCGGAACTCATGGCTCATGTTGGCCAGGAAGCGGCTCTTTGCTTCGTTGGCCTGGCGTGCTTCGGCCACCGCGCGGGTCAACGCATGCAGCAACGAGTCGAAGTACAGCGGGATCGCGCCCAGGCCCAGCAGCAGGCCCCAGCCCAGGTAGTCATGGTCACGCCAGTACGGCGACAGCATCACCGTACACAGGAACGCCAGGAACCCCATGGCCGTGGCCACGCGCAGGTAGGTACTGCCGTAGCGCATGCCGTTGCCGATCGTCACCCACAGCATCACCGCGTACAGCGGTGCCGCCGGCTCGCCCTGGATGGTCATGATCCAGGCCATGCAGGTGTAGTCGGTCAGCATGCCGATCACCCGGCGCACATGCGACACGCCCGGATTGATCAGGATCGCGGTCAACAGACCGGCGGAAATGGTCAGTTCGAAGGCCAGGATCAACCACGTCGTGGTCAGCGCCTCGCCACCACCGCTCAGCGAACGCCAGCCCAGGTAGCTGATGAACAGCGCCGTGATCACGATGCGGATCAGGTTCTGCGCATGCTCGCTGTCCTCGCGCCCGGCCAGGCGCTGCTTGAAACGGGCCAGCAGCGAACGCGATGCGGTGACGGCGGGGGTGGTATCCATGGTCGGATGTCGCATCCTTCGGCGCAGCAGGGAGGAACAGCACAGCGGCACTGCCAGCAATCCCAGCCACAGGGAAATGGCCAGGCCCAGGTTCGCCTGCCAGTACGGCGTCAGCAGCACGGTGGTGCCGAAACTGGCCATTGCCAGCACGATGGCGGCGGCCAGGTAACGCGACCCGAAACGCAGTCCATTACCGACTGTCACCCACATCACCACTGCGTACACCCAGGCCAGTGGCTCGCCCATCTGGATCATGCCGACCGCGATCAGCCCGTAGTCGGCCAGCATCCCGGCCACCCGCCGCGGGTCGCAGCGCTCCGGCTTCCACAGCAACCAGCCGAACAGCAGCAGCGACAGACCCAACCCGGTCAGCACCGTGGCCAGCACGCCCTGGTACTGCTCCAGCCGATGCAGGCGGGCGCCTGACAGCAGCACATAGACCAGGATCAGCGAGATCAACACCACCCGTACGATGGCCTGGCCATGCTCCGAATCCGGACGCTGCGCCAGCCGGCGCTTCACGCGTGCCAACAGATCCTGCATGTCACCCACCCGGTCGCGTCGATGCCGTCGAGTGCTGCGCGCAGATATCCATCAGCTGCTGGTGGCCACGCATCAGCGCATCCACGCAACGCGGATCGAACAGTCGGCCACGCTGGGCGTAGAGATAGGCCAGTGTGGCTTCCATGGTCCATGCTTCCTTGTACGGACGGGGGGAGATCAGTGCATCGAAGACGTCCGCCACGGCCACGATCCGCGCTTCCAGCGGGATCGCCTCGCCAACCAGCCCATCGGGGTAGCCGCTGCCGTCATAGCGCTCGTGGTGGCGCAGTGCGATCAGCGCGCCAACCTGGATGAAACGGTTCTGGCTGCCACTGAGCAGCTCGTGGCCGATGCGCGGGTGCCGGCGCATGATCGCCAGCTCCTCGTCATTGAGCTTGCCCTGCTTGAGCAGCACGGCATCGGGAATGGCGATCTTGCCCATGTCGTGCAGCGGCGCCGCCATCTCGATCAGCTTGACGTCGTCCTCGGGCAGGCCCAGCTGCTCGGCGATCAGACCGGCCACGCGCGCCATGCGTTCCAGATACGCGCTGGTGCCGGCATCACGGAACTCGATCGCCCTGGCCAATCGCGAAAGGGTCTCGCGTTCCCGCTCCTCGACCTCGTGCATGCTGGCCAGCAGCCGCTGCTCCAGCGACAGCGCACGCTGCTTCACGTTCTCGGTCTGCTGGCGCAGCTGCAACAGGTTGTAGCAACGCGCGCGCAGTTCGCGCGGGCGGATCGGCTTGACCAGGAAATCGATGACGCCGGCCTCGAGCGCGGCCTGCCGGATCGGCTCGTCACCGACCACGGTGATCAGGATCACCGGAATGTCCCGGTGCTTGGGCAGGCGACGGAAACGGCGGGCGAACTCCAGCCCGTCCATCTCCGGCATGCGGTAATCGAGCAGCAGCAGGTCGACCGGATGCGCCTCGCACCACGCCAATGCGGTCAACGGGTCGCCGAAGTCATACACGCTCAGTTCGGGCGCGATGTCCTCGATGACGTGACGCAGCATCGTCCGCGCGGACGTCTGGTCGTCAACAATGACGATATTCAACGCGTACTCTGCCTGGTTTCTCGACCATGCTGGATCATCAGCAGGCGAGGATACCCTGCCGCTGCGAACGCTCGCACCCTGCATCGGCCTGACTCCCGTGTCATGCGTCCCGGTTCATGATCGTCATCACATTGTGAAGCGGACTCTCCACAATGCGCCATCCCCCTGGCGCCGATCAAGCCATAACAGGCGTCAAGGTAGTGCATTAACGATACGCCGAGTGCGGGACGCGTCAATCGCGCCGTCTCGTTTCGGGACGGCGCGCTCAATCAGGAGTCAGAAAAGCGACTTACTGCTCTGGACGCATGTACGGGAACAGCAGCACGTCGCGGATCGAGCTACTGCCGGTCAGCAGCATCACCAGGCGATCGACGCCGATGCCCAGGCCGCCAGTCGGTGCCATGCCGTACTCCAGCGCACGGATGTAGTCGGCGTCGTAGTGCATGGCCTCGTCGTCGCCACCTTCCTTCGCGGCCACCTGGGCCTGGAAGCGCTGAGCCTGGTCTTCCGGGTCGTTCAGCTCGGAGAAGCCGTTGGCCAGCTCCTTGCCGTTGACGAACAGCTCGAAGCGGTCGGTGTAGCCCGGATCATTGTCGTTGGCACGGGCCAGCGGCGAGACCTCCACCGGGTGATCGGTGATGAAGGTCGGCTGGATCAGGGTGTGCTCGACGGTAGCCTCGAAGATCTCCAGCAGCAGCTTGCCCCAGCCGTAGGACGGCTTGACGCGGATCTTCAAGCGCTCGCAATGGCGCAGCAGCGCCTCGCGGTCGGTGCAGTCGGCCGCGGAGATTTCCGGGTTGTGGTGCCGCACCGCTTCATCCATGCGCCAGCGGCGGAAGGCCGGGCCCAGGTCGATCTTCGCGCCGTCCCATTCCACCTCGGTGCCCCCGTTCACGGCCTGGGCCACGTCACGGATCACGCCTTCGGTCAGGTCCATGATCTCGTTGTACGTGGCGTAGGCCTCGTACAGCTCCATCATGGTGAATTCCGGGTTGTGGCGGGTACTGACGCCTTCGTTGCGGAAGTTGCGGTTGATCTCGTAGACGCGCTCCAGGCCACCCACGGTCAGGCGCTTGAGGTACAGCTCCGGCGCCACGCGCAGGTACAGGTCCAGGTCCAGCGCGTTGTGATGGGTGGTGAACGGCTTGGCCGCCGCGCCGCCGGGGATGTAATGCATCATCGGCGTCTCGACTTCCAGGAAGTCGCGGTTGTCCAGCCACGCGCGCATGGCGCGGATGATCTTAGAGCGCTTGATGAACACCGCGCGCGATTCCGGGGTCACGATCAGGTCGACGTAGCGCTGGCGGTAGCGCTGCTCGACGTCGGCCAGGCCATGCCACTTGTCCGGCAGCGGGCGCAGCGACTTGGTCAGCAGGCGGATCGACTCGGCCTTGACCGACAGCTCGCCGGTCTTGGTACGGGTCAGGCCGCCTTCGACGGCGATGATGTCGCCCACGTCCCACCCCTTGAAGGCGGTGTAGGCGTCGCCCAGCGCGGCCCCCTGCAGGAACAGCTGGATGCGGCCGGACTCGTCCTGGATCTGCGCGAAGCTGGCCTTGCCCATGATGCGCTTGGCCATCAGGCGGCCGGCCATCTTCACCTGGCGGCCGTTGCCTTCCAGCGCCTCGGCGGTCCACTGCCCGGCATCGGCGAATTCTTCCTGCAGGCGACCGGCGAAATCCTGGCGACGGAAGTCGTTCGGGTACGCGATGCCCTGCCCACGCAGCGCTTTGAGTTTCTCACGGCGCTCGGCGATCAACTTGTTTTCGTCGACGGGGGGGGTATCGGTAGCTTCGCTCATGGATCTGCGGGAATCGTGTAGTGAGGGGGGATGCTGCACCCGGCACGGCCGGCTCCACAGCATACCAAAACCACCCTGCCCCGGCCCGGAGAGGGGTCAGATCCTTTACGCAGCAAAGGGATCTGGCCCCATCAGCGGATCGGCGCCTACCCGTTCCCGGGGAACGCCTGCCGCAACTCATCAACCAGCACCCGCTGGTTCTCCGAGTAATCGATCGGCACTGACACCAGATGCACACCGCCGTCATTGAACGCCGCCTCCAGGGTCAGAATGAACTGCTCGATGGCGGTTACCTCATGCCCCTTGCAGCCATAGGCCTCGGCGTACTTGACGAAATCCGGGTTGCTGAAGGTCATGCCGTAGTCGGTGAAGCCATCCACCGCCTGCTTCCAGCGGATCATCCCGTAGGCGCCGTCGTTGAGGATCAGCACCACCAGGTTCAGGCCCAGCCGGCGCGCGGTCTCCAGCTCCTGGCTGTTCATCATGAACCCGCCGTCGCCGCACACCGCCAGCACCCGCCGCTGCGGGTACAGGATCGAGGCCATGATCGCCGACGGCAGGCCCGCGCCCATGGTCGCCAGCGCGTTGTCCAGCAGCAGCGTGTTGGCCACCTGGGTGCGGTAATTGCGCGCAAACCAGATCTTGTACATGCCGTTGTCCAGCGCCACGATGCCGTCCGGCGGCATCACCTGGCGCACGTCGTGCACCAGCCTCTGAGGGGTGAAATCCGCTTCTTCGGCACGGGCAGCGATGTGCTCGAGAATGGTCGCACGCAGCGGCAGCAGCGCATCGGCGTTCGGCACCGCGCCTTCGATACGGTCAGCCAACTGGGTCAACGAACGACCGATATCGCCGATCACTTCCACCTGCGGGAAGTACACCTGCTCCACCGCCGCCTGCGAGTAGCCGATATGGATCACGGTCGGGCCACCCGGGCGCATCACGAACGGAGGCTTCTCGGTCACTTCATGGCCGATGGTCACGATCACGTCGGCCTGGTCGATGGCCATGTGCACGTAGTCGCGCTCGGTCAGCGCCGCGGTGCCCATGTACAGGCCCGAGCCACCGGCCACCGCGCCCTTGCCCATCTGCGTGGTGAAGAACGGGATGCCGGCACGCAGCACGAACGCCGACAGCGCCTCGCTGGACTGCGGTCGCGACGCTGCCGAGGCGATCATCAGCAGCGGGCGCCTGGCATTACGGATGATCTCGGCCGCGCGGTCCAGCGCCTCCGGGCTGGCGATCGGCCGCTCCACCGCGTGCGGTGGAATCAGCGCCGCGCCCTCGACTTCATTGGCCGCGATATCTTCCGGCAGCTCCAGCAGCACCGGTCCGGGGCGCTCCTCCTGGGCAACACGGAATGCCTCGCGCACGATGGTCGGGATGGTGCGTGCCGAGACGATCTGCCGCGCCTGCTTGGTCAGCGGCTTCATCGTGCTGACGATGTCGACGATCTGGAAGCGCGCCTGCTTGCTGGCGACGATGCCCTTCTGGCCGGTGATCATGATGACCGGCCACGCGCCGAGCAGTGCATAGGCGGCGCCGGTGGTGAAGTTCAATGCACCCGGGCCGAGCGTGGCCAGGCACACGCCCGGCTTGCCGGTCAGGCGGCCATAGGTGGCGGCCATGAACACCGCTGCCTGTTCGTGGCGGGTGATCACCAGCTCGATGCTGGAATGACGGAGCGACTCGACAACGTCGAGGTTCTCTTCGCCGGGAATCCCGAAAATGCGCTCGACGCCTTCGTTCTCAAGTGCGGCGACGAGCAGGTCTGAACCCTTGGACATGGGAATGCCGTCCTTTTTTTGCTGGACTGGTGGTGGATCGTTGCAGGAAGGGTGGAAGCCGCGCGTCAACGCTTGTCGAACCACACCGTCTGCGCGTTGACGAACTCGCGGATGCCGAAGTGCGAGAGCTCACGGCCGAAGCCGCTCTTCTTCACGCCGCCGATCGGCACGCGCGGGTCCGAAGCCGAGAAGCCGTTGACGAAGACGCCGCCGGTCTGCAGCCGGCGCGCCAGCTGCATCGCACGGGCACGATCGCCGGTCCACAGGTTGCCACTGAGGCCGAACTCGCTCTGGTTGGCCAGGTCCACCGCATGGTCGGCGTCCCGAGCGCGGCTGATCGAGGCAACCGGCCCGAAGGTCTCGGTATCGAAAGCCTGCATGCCCGGCTCCACGTCAGCCAGCACCGTGGGGGCATAGAACGCGCCCGGACGATCCAGCTGATGGCCGCCGACCAGCAGCTTCGCGCCCGCGTCCACCGAAGCGCGCACCTGCGCGTCGAGCTGTTCCAGCAGGTCCTGGCGTGCCATCGGGCCGATGCGGTTGCCGGGATCGCGGCCGTCACCGATGGTCAGCGCCTGCACCTTCTGGCAGAACTGCGCCACGAAACGATCGTAGACCGCGTCTTCGACGATGATGCGCTTGCCGGCGATGCAGACCTGCCCGGTGTTCTGGAAGCGCGAGGCCACCGCCGCATCGACCGCGGCATCGAGGTCGGCATCGGCCAGCACGATGAACGGATCGGAACCGCCCAGTTCCAGCACCACCTTCTTCAGCGCCTGCCCGGCCTGGGCAGCGATGCTGCGCCCGGCGGCAACGCTGCCGGTCAGGGTTACCGCCGCGATGCGGTCATCGGCGATCGCGCGGCTGGTGCCCTCGCGGCTGATGTTGGCGGCGATGAACGTACCTTCCGGCAAGCCAGCGTCACGCCAGGCGGCATCGAGCAGCTGCGCGGTACCGACAATGTTCTCGGCCGGCTTCAGCAGGAAGCCGTTGCCCCCCATCAGGATCGGCACTGTCGCGCGCATTACCTGCCAGTACGGGAAATTCCACGGCATGATGCCCAGCACCACGCCCAGCGGCAGGTAGGACACGTAAGCCTTGTCGTCGGGCACCTGGGTCGGTTCGTCGCGCAGGAACCGTGCCCCGTTGTCGGCGTACCAGTCGCACAGCACGGCGCACTTCTCGATCTCGGCCAGCGATTCGGCCTGCACCTTGCCCATTTCAGCGGTGGCCAGCGCGGCCAGCTTGTCGCGGTCACGGCGCAGTACGGTGGCCATTGCGCGCAGTACCTCGGCCCGCTGTTCGAGGCTGCGGGTGCTCCAGGCGGCGAAGCCAACCTGGCCGCGATCGAGGATGGCGTCCAGTTCGGCGTCGGTAGCGAAGGGATGGCTGGCGATCTGCTGGCCGGTGGCCGGATCGCGGGAAATGGCGGTACTGGGGGCAGCGGACATGCAGGTCTCCTGGTGTCTCGACGACGGGCGGTGGCACGTCTCCTGCACAGGAATGTGGACCCGATTGGTGGAGGCAACAAGGCGTCTGCGTATCCTGTGACCTGCACTTACCTGCCTGAATGGGGTTATCGGCAGGGCTGCGCCCTGCACCCGCAGAGGCCAGGGCAACGTCAAGGTCAAAGGCCTGCATTCCGTGGGATGGCGGGGTGGGTCCGGTTGCGGGGGACGGCGTGAATACGTCCATGTAGCCTCGGTCGCGCCATCCATGGCGCTCACGCCCCCGCAACCGGACCCACCCCGCCTTCGACATTTTTCCGCGATCTGTCGGGAATGCTCTTGGGGTCAGATCCGTTTTCCTATGGAAACGGATCTGACCCCGAAATTTCTTTCGCTATCTGACAGATGTGTCCACCAAGGTCGACACCTGCCGACAGCCGCGGAGATCTGTCGAAGGTGGGACGGTGTCGGAGTGCGGGGTGTCAGCCGCATGGATGCGGCTGCCAAGCCTACACTGACGTACTTGCGGCGTCCCCGCACTCCGACACGGCCCCGCCAAACCACGGAATCCAGCTCTGGCTTTGGCTTTGGCCGTTGTATTGAGCGGGTGCAGGGCTGCAAGCCCTGGCGAACATCCCCTACTTGCGCGGCAGGTAAGTAACCAGAGAAAGATCGTGCCGGCTCTCCGGCACCAGCGCCACATACTGCAGGTCCAGCAACCCGCGTGTGGGATGGTTCAACTTCTTCGCACCTTCATCGAACCGACGCACATCGTGCTCCGGCCACCACTGGCGGAACTCCTCACTATGCGCCGCGATGTCCTCCACCAGCGCCAGGAACGGCGCCTTGTCCGGCGCCTGCGCCATCGCCGCGCGGAACCCCGCCAGCAGGCCGCGGGTCATTTCTTCCCAGTTGAGGATCAGCGTGCGGTACGGCGGGTACAGGAACATCAGCCGCAGCGTGTTGCGCTCGTGCGGCGACAGCTCGCTGTAGTCCACGAAAAGATCGGCGATGGCCGAATTCCAGGCCAGGATGTCAAAGCGCGTATTGCGTACATACGCCGGGATCGGTTGCATCGCCTCCACCAGCTGGCGCAGGCCGTCGGTCACGCTCTCGTCCGGCGATTCCAGCGGTACGCCATAGCCGGACAGCGCGAACGCATAGGCGCGTTCGTCATCGCTCAGGCGTAGCACCTTCGCCAGGCGCTCGAGCACTTCGGGCGAGGCACGCACTTCGCGGCCCTGCTCGATCCAGGTGTACCAGCTGACACTGACCCCGACGGCCAGCGCCACTTCCTCGCGCTTCAGGCCCGGGGTGCGCCGCCGCCCGGCCGGGAGGCCGAGCGTGGCGGGGTCGACGCGGGCGCGGCAGGCCTTGAGAAAGCCGCCGAGCTCCTTGCGTTCACTTTCGCTTCGCATCATCGCTACCGCCGTACCCGTTGTAGCGTCGAGCCATGCGCGACGCATCTGCAACTGCGCCAACAGCAGCCGAGCATGGGCTCGGCTCTACCGGAAGCGCGATCAGCCACCCTCGGCGTTGCGCGCGAGGGTGATGATATCCGCGCAGGCGCGCCGATCAGGCATCGACGCGCTTGGAGCCTACGGCGAGGCCGGCCTTCAGGCTGGCCTCGACGAACTCGTCCAGGTCGCCGTCGAGCACTTTCTGCGTGTCCGAACGTTCGATACCGGTACGCAGGTCCTTGATGCGGCTCTGGTCCAGCACGTAATTGCGGATCTGGCTGCCCCAGCCGATGTCGGACTTGGTGGCTTCCACCGCGTCCTTCTCGGCGTTGCGCTTCTGGATCTCCAGCTCGTACAGCTTGGCGGCCAGCATCTTCATCGCGTTGTCGCGGTTCTGGTGCTGGCTGCGGCCGGTCTGGCAGGCCACGACGATGTTGGTCGGGATGTGGGTGATACGCACCGCCGACTCGGTCTTGTTCACGTGCTGGCCACCGGCACCGGACGAACGGTACACGTCGGTACGCAGGTCGGCCGGGTTGATGGTGATATCGATGTTGTCATCGATTTCCGGCGACACGAACACCGAGGTGAAGCTGGTGTGGCGGCGGTTGTCCGAGTCGAACGGCGACTTGCGCACCAGGCGGTGCACGCCGGTTTCGGTCTTCAGCCAGCCATAGGCGTAGTCGCCTTCCACGCGCAGGGTGGCCGACTTGATGCCGGCGACATCGCCACCGGACACTTCCATCAGCTCGGTCTTCCAGCCGCGCGATTCGCACCAGCGCAGGTACATGCGCAGCAGGATTTCCGCCCAGTCCTGGGCTTCGGTACCACCGGCACCGGCCTGGATGTCGACGAACGCGGCGGCATTGTCCATCTCGCCGGAGAACATGCGCTGGAACTCCAGCTTCTCCACGTGCGCCTGGTGCTTGTCCAGATCGGCGACCACGGCCAGTGCGGTGTCCTCGTCCTGCTCGGACTCGGCCAGCTCCAGCAGTTCGGTCGCGTCGGTGAGGCCGTCCAGCACCGAGGCGATGCCGCCCACGGTCTTTTCCAGGCTGGAACGCTCGCGGCCCAGGTTCTGGGCGTACTCGGCATTGTTCCAGACGTCGGGGCTTTCCAGCTCCCGCGTTACTTCTTCAAGACGCTCTTTCTTGGCGTCGTAGTCAAAGATACCCCCGAAGCGACAGCACGCGATCGGTCAGATCGGTGATGCGCTGGCGGACAGGATTCAGTTCGATCATGTCGGCGGTTATGCATTCAAAAGATGACTGGCAATGATAGCGCAGGCCGGCGGCGCCCGGAATGAGGGACCCGGCCTGCCGCTGGGAGCCAGCTACTGGTAGACCCGCCCCTGTAGAGTCGACTGTCAGTCGACTGCCTTTCATTCAGGTTGCAGTGACGCCCGCGCTGCGCGCGACAGTCAACTAGCGGTCGACTCTACCCCCACCCGCCCCGCCCAGCGCCTGGCGCAGCACCGGCAGCTGCCGCCGGCTGCACGGCACCTTGGCCCCGTCGGCCATGTGCAGCAGGGCCTCGCCGCCGTCCAGCGGCTCGATCGAGCGCAGCTGGCCACGATGGATCAGCCAGCTGCGGTGCGGGCGCAGGAACACGCCCGGGTCCAGCCGCTGCTCCAGTACCGCCATGGTGATCCGCAGCGGGTAGTCGTGGCCGCGTACCCGCAGGTTCACGTAGTTCCCCGCCGCCTGGGCGTACTCCACATCGCTGGTGGCGACCAGGAACTCCTTGCCCAGCTTGCGCACCAGGAAGTGCTGCGGGCGCTCGACCGGTTCCACCGGGGGGCCTACATCGGGCTCGGCCAACAGGCTCGCCTCGCCCTGCCTGCGCCGCCCGAACCAGCTGGCGAAGTGCTCCAGCGCCACGAACATCGCGAACGTGCGCACATCCTTCAGGTATTCGTAGGCAAAACGCTCCAGCCATCCCGCATCGTCCTGGTAGCGGTAGCCCAGCGATACATAGGCCAGGTGCCGCAGCACCATCATCCCCACCACGTGCAGGAACGACCAGCCCACGCTGGCCAGCAGGTACAGCGGCAAACGCTGCTTCCAGGTATCGGCATGCAGCGGCCAGCGCTCGCAGCCCCACCACAGCAGCGGCAGGGTCAACAGGATCAGGGCGAGGCTGCTGAATTCCCAGATCATCGGCTCCCACAGGCCGAGATCGCTGCCACGCCGCGAGGCGTCCATCACCTCAACCAGCGCGTTGGTCACCGCCGAGGCCGACAGGATCGCTGCCCAGACCAGCAGACGGGTGGTGGTGCGCCAGCGCGGTGGTCGGCCCTGGGTCATTGCTGCATCCATGTCGTTGCGGTGCTCCAGCCTGCCTCAATGGCCAAAGGGTAGCGGCTCCATTGGTCCCACCACCCCCGCCATTGGTCACTGCGCGGGTTCCGGCGGGCCCTTGGCAGTCGCCGCACGGACCGGGCGGCGTCACCTTGGGTCGACTCTCCGGCACACCACCACCATGACCCGACGCCACGACATCGACGCCCTGCGCGTGTTCGCCTTCGCGCTGCTGATCCTCTACCACACCGGCATGGCCTACGTGGATGACTGGGGTTTCCACCTCAAGAGCCTGCATACCACCGAATGGCTGCAGTGGCCGATGCTGTTCATCAACCGCTGGCGGATGTCGCTGCTGTTCCTGATTTCGGGTATCGCGATCGCGCTGATGCGACCGGAAGGCAGGCTGCTGCGCTTTGCCGGCCTGCGCACGTGGCGGCTGCTGCTGCCCTTGCTGTTCGGCATGTTCGTGATCGTGCCGATCCAGCCCTACTGCGAAGGCGTGGCCAACGGCCACGTGGCACCGGGCTTCGGCCACTTCCTGTTGCGCTACTGGCAGGTGCGGCCGTGGCCGGAGGGCAGCTTCGCCGGCTGGCAGTACGGCATTACCTGGAACCACCTGTGGTACCTGGCCTATCTATGGAACTACACCCTGGCGTTGGCCCTGCTGATGCCATTGCTGGGAACGGCGCTGGCGCGTCACGCGATCGCGCGCTGCGCAGCGTCGCCAATCCTGCTGATCGGCCTTCCGTCCGCCCTGCTGCTGGCCTGGGTGATCTGGCTGGAGCCGATCTACCCGTCCACCAATGCCCTGCTCGGCGACTGGTACCAGCACGCGAAGTACGCCACGGTGTTCCTGGCCGGCTACCTGCTGGGTCGTGAGCCGGTGTTCTGGGAGCGCGTGGTCGCTCTGCGCCGTACCACGCTATGGCTGGCGCTGGCTGCCGTCGGCTGGTATCTGGGGTTGCGCATCCTCGGCCAGGTGCTGCCTGCCGATTCCCCGCTGCGGCAATGGCCCGAACCGTTCTGGGAACTGCAGGGCCGCGCCAGCCAGTCGCTTTACGTATGGACCGCGCTGCTGGCCATCCTCGGCTGGGGAAAGGTCTTCCTCGATCGCCCGTTCCGCTGGCTGCCGTACTGCACCGAAGCCATCTATCCGTGGTACATGCTGCACCAGAGCCTGATCATCGCCCTGCTGTTCTGGCTCAAGCCGTTGCAGCTGGGCCCTTGGCTGGAGCCGGCGCTGCTGCTGGGCGGCACCGTCGGCGGCTGCCTGCTGATCCACGAACTGCTGATCCGGCGCTCCCGCTGGCTGCGGCCCCTGTTCGGCCTGCGCGCCAATCCGCCAGCGTCGCCGGTTGCACACGCTGCGCAGTTGTAGAGCCGAGCCCGCGCTCGGCTGCTTCTACCATGAGCCGAGCGCAGGCTCGGCTCTACATTGAGGCAGTCGAGCAAGCTCGACTCTACACTGGCATCCGAGCAGTCATTTCACCTCGAACTCGCCCACCAGCACGGTTTCGGCGCGATCCTTCAGCCGCATCGTCACCATCTGGTCCTTCTGCTTGGCAGTGCCCCAATGGGTGGTCAGGCGCAGCATCAGCGTCGTCGCCCCGGTCACCAGCTGCTGGCGGCTGCCGAAGTAGTTCGCTTCCACCTTGTACTTGCCCGGCTTGGCATTGCGCAGCGAGAACTGCTCGGGACCATAGCCGCCGGTGAAGTCCTGCGACATCTGCCCGCCCTGGTAGGTCAGGCGGTTGCCGTAGTAGGCGCGCTCGCCGTTCGGGTCGGTCACCCACAGGTCCATGTCGCTGTTATCGGCATCCCACGACAGCACCACGCGCAGGTCCAGCGGCATCGCCTGCAGCAGGCGCGGGTCGATGGCCGAGGTGTCCAACCGGGGGGTGCTGCGCACCACCAGATTGGTCAGCTCATCCAGTGCGATCAACGCGATGCCATCGAAACGGCTGTCCCACGGGCGCACGACCACCTGGTAGAGCGGCACCAGCGCCTGCTGCGGCTTGCCGGCCGCTGCCAGTGCCAGGCCCAGGTCGCGGAAGCTCTGCGGTTCTTCCTGGCCCATGGCCAGCACCTGCTCGAACACCGGCACCGCCAGCGCGGGGGCATCGGCCTGCATCAGCCGGTAGCCGAGCACGCGCAGCAGGTGGCGGTTGTCCAGGTCCATCTCGGCCAGGTTCGACAGCACACGCAGGGCTAGGTCGCGTTGGCCCTGCTCCAGCAGCAGGTCGGCCACGTCGAGGAAGAATGCGCTGCTGTCGGCATGGGCAGCGCGCTCGGCCAGGTAGCGGTCATAGAGCTGCGACGGCGGCCCCTGGCGCAGGCGCCGGGCGATGGCCGAGTCCGGCTGCCAGGCCGCCAGCTGGATGCCGAGTTCGCCCTCGTTGGCGGCAGCGGGCGCAGCGACACGGTCACCCGTGACCGTGATTGAATCCAGGGCCTTGTTCGATGCAGGCGCTGAGCGACGTGCACGCGCGCTGCCGGCTTCCATGCGCTGCTCGGCGGCGGCGGCCATCGGTGCCGGAACGGGCGGTGCCGCAGGGGCCGGCGCGGCGAGCATCGCCACTGGCGCCGATTCCATCGCGTAATCTGCGGAGCCCACCTCCAGTGCCCCGCCCTTCGCCTGCGGCGGCATACCCTTCGGCCAGCTGCGGTTCCACCACTGCTGGCGCTCCTTCCAGCGCGCCGCCACTTGATCCAGGCGCTGGCGATCCGCAGCGGCGCGATCGGCCACCTGCACTGCGAATCGTGCGTCGTACGCGGCGCGCAACGTGCCAGACGGACGGATCGCATAGCGCAGGTAGTCCTCCAGGGTTTCCAGCACGATCAGCGAGGTATCCGGCCCGACCAGGCCAAACTGCTGGGAAAGACGCTGCATGGCCTCGCGGTTGCCACCGCGGTCGGCGGCCAGCTGCTGCAGGCGCGCCTGCGCCCACAAGCCCGCCAGCAGTTCGCCGTCGTTGCTCTTCTGCGTCGCCGGCAGCGCCTGCCATTCGCCGCCACCCACGCGCACCCGCATCGGCACGCCATCGGCCGCCAGTCGGGCGTGCAGCCACAACCAACCTTGGGCTTCACTGCGACGATCGATCACCACGTCCTGCACGCCTCGCCCCGCATCGACCTGCACATCCAACGGCGACGACAGCAGCGCGCGCGCCGCCGCATCGACATCCTTGCCCAGCGCAACGAAGCGGCCACCATGGAATTCGCTCCAGCCACGCAGTCGCACGACATCGGTGCGTCCACCGGCACTGCTGACCGCAAACAGGCGCTGATCCGGCGCCAGCGTCGGCAGCTGCTCCGAGCCGTAGGTCAGCAGGCCATCGCTGACCAGCAGGTATTCCTTCACGCCCGACTGCGGCTGCCACTGGGCCAGCGCGCTGGCACCGTCCGGGCGCACCGCCTGCAGTGCTGCGCGCAGCTCGCTCCAGTTGCCCGCGCGGATACGGAATCGCCGCACCGGTTCGGCGCGATCGCGCAGCACGGTCAACGCCACGGTGCCGTCACCCAGCGCGGCGAAATAGCGATCCAGCAGGGCGAACTCACGTGTGCGATCGCGCTGACCCGCCGAGCCGGAACCGTCCCACAGCAGCCCGACGTCGCTGGGCAGCGTGCGCGGCCCGTGACTGACCGGCACCGGCAGCTGCGCCAGCAGGTAGTTGCCATCCTGCCAGGGCGCTACCTGCACCTGTGCCTGTCGTACTGCGGGCAGGCTCCACTGCAGCTGCGACGGCAGCTGCGTGCCCTTGCCCTGCCAGTGCAGCTGGCCCGCACTTATGCGGAATGGCGCCCCGCCTGCGCTGGTCGTGACGGGTGCCTGCAGCTTCAACTCAACTGCCGCTGCACCGGCGGCGAACCGCAGTGGCAGCGTCCACTGCCAGCCTTGGCCGTCGAAGGCCAACGGCTCGCGAATCACCAGCTGCACGCGGCGGCTGCCACCGGCCGGCAGCGGGTAGATGCGCAGACGGAACTGGTTGCCGGCGGTCTGTTCCAGCAGGCCCGGATCAACGCCTCGGCGGGCGATCTCTTCGAACACCTGGCGGCCGCGGTCCTTGGCCACTGGCACCGCGTCACGCATCTCGCCGTTGATATCCAGCGCGAAGCCGCTGATCTGCTGGCCATCACCCAGCGGGAACTGCAGCTCACCCTCCAGCACGCGCCGGTTCGGGTTGTGGAACTCCAGCGTGATCCGGGTCTGTGCGATGCCCGCCTGGACCTCGCCTTCGATACGGGCGCGCTGCAGCTGCACCGGTTGTTCGGCAGCTGGCGCGATCAACAGCGGAGGGGTGACGCGTGTCGAAGCGATGCGAGGCGTCTGAGCTTCGGAGGGCCAGGCAGCGAGGGCCAGCAGGAACACGATGCAGCGACGGGCGAAGACCATGGCGGGACTCCAGTGGGATCTTGGACGATTCAACGCTCCGGCATGGCAGGTGGGGTTACCGTTCGGACACTGAAGTCGTCCGCCGGGCGTGGCCCGGCGTTACCACGGCGCCTGGGCCCTTTCCTGGGCGGGCAGGCAGTGCTCCACGATCAGCTGGATGGCGCTGCCGCCGCGATAGTCGTCGCAGGCCAGACGGTAGGCCAGGTGCACGTGTCGGCCGGGCGCATTGCCGTGCCAGCCACCAAAGTGGATCGCGTTGATGGTGCCTGGCACACCTGGCAGGCGCAGCTCCAGCTTGAGGTGGCGTTCCTTCAGAACGCGCCAGTTAGCCACTTCGAAGTGACCGTCGAACAGCGGTTCCGGGAAGCCCTGCCCCCAGGGACCGGCCAGACGCAGGGCGTCGGCATGGCGATGATCCAGCTCGTCAGCTGCCAGTTCGCCGTCGCTGAGAACCTGCTGCTGCAGTGCCGCCGGGTCGAGCATTTCCAGCACCACGGCGACGAAGGCGGCCTTGAAGTCATCGACGTGATCGAGGCGCAGGCTGAGGCCGGCCGCCATGGCGTGGCCGCCGAAGCGTTCGATCAGCCCCGGATGGCGCGCATCAACCAGCGCCAGTGCGTCACGGATGTGAAGACCAGGAATCGAGCGCGCCGAACCGCGCAGGGCGTCGGCGCCGGGTTCGGCCGGGGCGAAGGCGATCACCGGGCGATGCAGGCGATCCTTCATCTTCGACGCAACCAGGCCAACCACGCCCGGATGCCAGTCGGCATCGAACAGGCAGGCCGCGACCGGCCGTTGCCCGGACATGTCCAGCACCACGCGGGTCAACGCCTGCTCGGCGTCGTCGGTCATCGACTGCTGCACGGCGCGGCGTTCCGAATTGATCTGCTCCAGCGTCTGTGCGATCTCGCGCGCCTGGCGCGGGTCTTCGGTCAGCAGCAGCGCGATGCCCAGCGCCATGTCCTCCAACCGGCCCGCAGCATTCAGGCGCGGGCCCAGGGCGAAGCCGATGTCGGTGGCGGTCAGTCGCGCAGCGTCACGGCCACTGGCTTCGATCAGGGCCCGCAGGCCGACACAGCCCTGCCCCGCACGCAGCCGCCGCAGACCCGCGCTGACCAGCGCACGGTTGTTCGGGTCCAGCGCCACCAGATCGGCCACGGTGCCGATTGCCACCAGGTCCAGCAGCGTGGTCAGGTCCGGGCCCTTGCCATCGGCGAAGACACCGGCCTCGCGCATCTGCCGGCGCAACGCCATCAGCACGTAGAAGATCACGCCGACGCCTGCCAGCGACTTGCTGGGGAAGGCGTCGCCGTCGAGATTGGGATCGACGATGACGTCGGCCGGCGGCAACTGCGGACCGGGAAGATGATGGTCGGTGACCAGCACCTGCCAGCCACGCGCCTTGGCCGCGATGACACCGGCATGGCAGGCAATGCCGTGGTCGACCGTGACCAGCAGGTCCGGCTGCAGCGCGGCCAGCTCTTCCACCAGTGACGGTGACAGACCGTAGCCGTGCACCATGCGGTTCGGCACCGCGTGGAAGACATGCTGCGCGCCGAGCATGCGCAGACCGCGCACGCCGACCGCACAGGCGGTCGCGCCATCGCAGTCGAAATCGCCCACCACCAGGATGCGCTTGTCGTTGGCGATGGCCTCCACCAGCAGGCCCACTGCATCGCCGATGCCAGTCAGCAACTCGGGGGCGTGCAGATTGCCAAGCTTCGGCTGCGCCAGCTCCGGTGTGCCTGCACCCCGGCTGGCATAGAGACGCGCCAGCAGCGGCAGCGTGCCTTCCGGCCAGCTGCCGGGCGCGACCGCATCGCGGCGGCGGATCATGGGTGTATCAGAGGCGGGCTGCACAGCTTCGGCGGCAAGGGACATCGGCATCGCCGGGTGACGGAAGACCCGTCGATGATACCGCCACGGCGACCGCCCGGTAGAGCCGACTGTTAGTCGACTGCACTTCGCTCGGATGCAGGAAACCCCGCGCGTTGCGCGTTAGTCGACTAACAGTCGACTCTACCTGCCGGATCGTCCCGCATGCTCAGTCGTGAAGCTGACGGGGCTTTTTCCAGAACTGCCAACGCTGGCCGCGGTCCAGCTGGAACTGCAGGCCGTCCTCGAAATCGAGCACCAGCCGCTGCAGCTCGCCACGCTTGAGCGCCGCCAGCAGCGGCCGGATCGCATCATTGCCGAGCTGCTGCAAAGAGCGCAGCTGGCGCAGATCGACCAGCGCATCCACCGCCTGCTCGCCATCCACGGCGACGCCAGCCGCCAGGGCCAGGCCCTGCAGCAGGGCATCGCGGCTGCGCACCTGCGCGTGTGGGGTGCTGACCGACACCGGCATCACGCCACCGCCCCAGAACCACAGCGAATTGATCGGCTGCTGTCCCTGCGCGGCACGTTGCTGGTTCCAGGAATGGTTGTGCAGCAGTACCTGCGCCTCTGTCATCAGCGCCCGCCAGCGGCGGCCGCCCTCGCCTTCCGGCAGGTGCGAGAACAGGTCATCGCCCAGCACCTCGTCCGGGCTGTCGAAATCCGGCAGGGCCAAGTCGATAGGAAGCCGCAGGTACCAACGCGAGGGGTCAGGTGCGTCGAGCACGAATCCGGCATCGGCGAACAACGGCTGCAGCACCGGCAGCAACGCCAGGCTGTCGGCCAGGGTCGGCCGCAGCGTTTCGCCGTAGGCCATCATCCGCGCCCCGTGCATGTCCGGCACCATGCAGGCTGGATCGGCACGCAGCCAGCTGGCGCCGGCGGCATCACCGACGTCACGCTGGCGGGTCAACGCGGCCACCGGCCAGTGCGGCGCGGCCACCGTGAAATGGCGCGTCAGTTGTGCGCGCTCGCCCGGTGCGACCTGCACCGTGGTGGCACGGCCGAGCGCACGCGCCACATCGTCCGGCAACGCAGCCGCGGCAAAGCGGCTGCGTGCAGGCAACAGCAGGGTCGCCGTCGCCACGTGGTCAGTCCACGTAGCTGACGCTGACGATCTCGTACTCGCGCTGGCCGGCCGGAGCATCGATCACGATCGAGTCACCTTCCAGCTTGCCGATCATGGCGCGCGCCACCGGCGAGGAAATCGCGATCAGGCCCAGCTTGATGTCCGCTTCCAGGTCACCGACGATCTGGTACTTCTTCTCTTCGTCGGTTTCCACGTCGGCCAGGGTCACGCTGGCGCCGAACACCACCTTGGAGCCGGCATTGAGCTTGCTCACGTCGATGATCTCGGCGTGCGACAGCTCGCCTTCCAGCTGCTTGATGCGGCCTTCGATGAAGCCTTGTTCCTCGCGCGCGGCGTGGTACTCGGCGTTCTCCTTCAGGTCGCCATGCTCACGCGCTTCGGCGATGGCGGCGATCACCTTCGGGCGCTTGACCGACTTCAGGTGATCCAGTTCGTCGCGCAGCTTCTGCGCGCCCTTCATCGTGATAGGGGCTCTCATGCATTCAACTCCTTGTGCAGCTCCTGCAGCGACCAGACGGGGCCGGTGCCACGGAATTCCAGTGAATCCACCAGCGCCTTGGCGCCGGCAATGGTGGTCGAATAGGTGACGCGGTGCTGCAGCGCCTCGCGACGGATCGAGAACGAGTCGTTGATCGCCGAACGGCCTTCGGTCGTGTTGACGATGTAGACGATCTCGCCGTTCTTGATCGAGTCGACGATGTGCGGGCGGCCTTCGACCACCTTGTTGATGATCTCGCAGTCCATGCCGTGCTGCTGCAGCCACGCGGCGGTGCCACGGGTGGCGACCAGGCTGTAGCCACGTGCGAGCAGGGCCTTGGCCACCGGCAGCACGCGCTTCTTGTCCGGGTCGCGCACCGAGACGAAGGCCTTGCCCACCGGCGGCGCCTTGATGCCGCCCGCTTCCTGCGCACGCGCGAAGGCGGCATTGAAGGTGCGGCCCACGCCCATCACCTCACCGGTGGAACGCATTTCCGGCCCAAGGATCGGGTCGACGCCCTGGAACTTGGCGAACGGGAAGATCGCTTCCTTCACCGAGTAGTAGTCCGGCACGATTTCCTTGGTCGCGCCCTGCTCGGCCAGCGTCTTGCCAGCCATGCAGCGGGCGGCGATCTTGGCCAGCGGCATGCCGGTGGCCTTGGACACGAACGGCACGGTGCGCGAGGCACGCGGGTTCACTTCCAGCAGGTAGATGGTGTCGGCACCTTCATCGCTGGTCTGGATCGCGAACTGGGTGTTCATCAGGCCGACCACGTTCAGGGCCTTGGCCAGCTCCACCACCTGGCGGCGCAGCTCGGCCTGGGTTTCAGCCGACAGCGAGTACGGCGGCAGCGAGCACGAGGAATCGCCCGAGTGCACGCCGGCTTCTTCGATGTGCTCCATCACGCCGCCGATCAGGACGTTGCCATCCTTGTCGGCGATGATGTCCACGTCGCACTCCACCGCGTTGTCGAGGAAGCGGTCCAGCAGCACCGGCGAATCATTGGACACCTTCACCGCGTCGCGCACGTAGCGGGCCAGGTCGGCTTCGCCGTAGACGATTTCCATCGCACGGCCACCCAGCACGTAGCTCGGGCGTACCACCAGCGGGTAGCCGATCTCGCGGGCCAGCAGCAGGGCTTCCTGGTCGTTGCGGGCGATGCGGTTCGGCGGCTGCTTCAGGCCCAGCTTGTCCACCAGCTGCTGGAAGCGCTCGCGGTCTTCGGCCAGGTCGATCGAATCCGGGCTGGTGCCGATCACCGGCACGCCGTTGGCTTCCAGCGCGCGCGCCAGCTTCAGCGGGGTCTGGCCGCCGTACTGCACGATCACGCCCTTCGGCTGTTCCAGTTCGACGATTTCCAGCACGTCTTCCAGGGTCAGCGGTTCGAAGTACAGGCGGTCGGAGGTGTCATAGTCGGTCGACACGGTTTCCGGGTTGCAGTTGACCATGATGGTTTCATAGCCATCCTCGCGCAGGGCCAGTGCCGCGTGCACGCAGCAGTAGTCGAACTCGATGCCCTGGCCGATGCGGTTCGGGCCACCGCCCAGGATCATGATCTTGTCGCGGTTGGTCGGCGCGGCCTCGCACTCGTCCTCGTAGGTCGAGTACAGGTAGGCGGTACCGGTGGAGAACTCACCGGCACAGGAGTCCACGCGCTTGTAGACCGGACGCACCTTGTGCGCACGGCGCAGCGCGCGGATGGCCGCTTCGTTGGTGCCGGTCAGCTGCGCCAGGCGGGCGTCGGAGAAACCGGCGCGCTTCAGCTTGCGCAGGCGCGCCGCATCCAGTGCGTCGATGCCATCGGCGGCAACGGCGGTTTCTTCGGCGATGATTTCCTCGATCTGGTCCAGGAACCAGTGGTCGATGAACGACAGCGCGTAGATCTCTTCCACGCTCATGCCGGCGCGGAACGCATCGGCGACGAAGAACAGGCGCTCCGGACCCGGTGCCTTCAATTCGCGGCGCAGGGTCTGCAGGTCGTCTTCGTTGCCCAGGTCCAGGCCGGTCGGGTCGAAGCCGACCTTGCCGGTTTCCAGGCCGCGCAGGGCCTTCTGCACCGACTCCTGGAAGGTACGGCCCATGGCCATCACCTCGCCCACCGACTTCATCTGGGTGGTCAGGCGAGCATCGGCGGCCGGGAACTTCTCGAAGGCGAAACGCGGGATCTTGGTGACGACGTAGTCGATGGACGGTTCGAACGACGCCGGGGTCAGGCCACCGGTGATCTCGTTCTTCAGCTCGTCCAGGGTGTAGCCCACGGCCAGCTTGGCGGCGACCTTGGCAATCGGGAAGCCGGTGGCCTTGGAGGCCAGCGCCGACGAACGCGACACGCGCGGGTTCATCTCGATGACGACCACGCGGCCGGTCTTCGGGTTGATGCCGAACTGCACGTTCGAGCCACCGGTGTCCACGCCGATCTTGCGCAGCACGGCGATGGAGGCATCGCGCAGGCGCTGGTATTCCTTGTCGGTCAGGGTCTGCGCCGGGGCCACGGTGATCGAGTCACCGGTATGCACGCCCATCGGGTCCAGGTTCTCGATCGAGCAGACGATGATGCAGTTGTCCGCGGTATCGCGGACAACTTCCATCTCGAACTCCTTCCAGCCCAGCACCGACTCTTCCACCAGCACTTCGGTGGTCGGCGACAGTTCCAGGCCGCGGCTGACGATCTCGACCAGCTCTTCGCGGTTGTAGGCGATGCCGCCACCGCTGCCGCCCAGGGTGAAGCTCGGGCGGATGATGGTCGGATAGCCGACGCGGGTCTGGATCTCCAGCGCTTCGTCCAGGGTGTGGGCGACGGCGGCGGTCGGGCATTCCAGGCCGATCTCACCCATCGCCACGCGGAACAGCTCGCGGTCTTCGGCCATGCGGATCGCTTCGCGCTTGGCGCCGATCAGCTCGACGTTGTACTTCTCCAGCACGCCGTGGTCGGCCAGGTCCAGCGCGCAGTTCAGCGCGGTCTGGCCACCCATGGTCGGCAGCAGCGCGTCGGGCTTTTCCTTGGCGATGATCTTCTCGACCGTCTGCCAGTTGATCGGCTCGATGTAGACGGCGTCGGCCATCTCCGGGTCGGTCATGATCGTGGCCGGGTTCGAATTGACCAGCACCACGCGGTAACCCTCGTCACGCAGGGCCTTGCAGGCCTGGGCGCCGGAGTAGTCGAACTCGCAGGCCTGGCCGATGACGATCGGGCCAGCACCGATGATGAGGATGGTCTTGAGGTCAGTGCGCTTGGGCATTTTCTTCTCTAAGTCAGTACAGCGTGACAAGGGGGAGTGATCGCACGCTGTCGATCAGGAATCTTGATCCGCAGCGCCGCGCCGGGGGCAGCAGCGATGCGGGGTTTACGGTCCATTGCGACGCCACCGGCAGGCCGGCGGCGTACTGATCACGCCTTGGCCTGCTCCATCAGCGCCACGAAACGGTCGAACAGCGGGCCGACATCGGTCGGGCCCGGCGACGCTTCCGGGTGGCCCTGGAACGAGAACGCGGGCACGTCGGTGCGGGCAACGCCCTGGTTGGTGCCGTCGAACAGCGAACGGTGGGTCACGCGCAGGGTGGCCGGCAGGGTCGCTTCATCGATGGCGAAGCCGTGGTTCTGCGAGGTGATCATCACCCGGCCGTTGTCCAGGTCCTGCACTGGGTGGTTGGCACCGTGGTGGCCGTGGCCCATCTTCATGGTCTTCGCACCCGAGGCCAGGCCCAGCAGCTGGTGGCCCAGGCAGATGCCGAAGGTCGGGATCTTCACGTCGATGAAGGTCTTGATCGCTTCGATGGCGTAGTCGCACGGTTCCGGGTCACCCGGGCCGTTGGAGAGGAACACGCCGTCCGGCTTCAGTGCCAGCACTTCGGCGGCCGGGGTCTGGGCCGGCACCACAGTCACTTCGCAGCCGCGCTCGGCCAGCATGCGCAGGATGTTGGTCTTCACACCGAAATCGTAGGCCACGACCTTGTACTTGGCCGGCACGCTGACGAAGGCATTGGCATCCAGGTCCAGCTGGCCCTCGGTCCAGGTGTAGGTCTTCTCGGTAGTGACGACCTTGGCCAGATCCATGCCCTTCAGCCCCGGGAACTTGCGGGCGGCTTCCAGTGCCTTTTCCACGTCGATGTCGCCGGCCATCAGCGCGCCGTTCTGCGCGCCCTTCTCGCGCAGGATGCGGGTCAGCTTGCGGGTGTCGATGCCGGCGATGGCGACCACGCCACGCTGGATCAGCCAGTCCTGCAGCGAAACCTGGCTGCGCCAGTTGCTGGGGCGGCGCGGCACATCGCGCACGATCAGGCCGGCCGACCACACCTTGGACGCTTCATTGTCCTGGTCGGTCATGCCGGTGTTGCCGATATGCGGATAGGTCAGCGTGACCATCTGCCGGGCGTAGGACGGATCGGTCAACACTTCCTGATAGCCGGTCATGGCGGTGTTGAACACCACCTCACCGACGGACAGGCCGGGCGCGCCTACGGATTCGCCCTCGAATACGGTGCCGTCTTCGAGGACGAGGATTGCGGCTTGGGTCACGGGAATCTCACTTTGGCTACCGAGGGGGCTGCCGAAGTCACGCCTGCGCTTCACGGAAATCCGGTTGCAAAAAAGCGCGGACGTACGGTCTGGGACCGGTCCGGCTTTCGTGATTCGGCGAGTGCGAATTGTAGCGCTGCCGGTGCGCTCGCGCCAGCGGTTATCGCGCTTCATGAACAGGCGATTGCGTATTCATTTCAATCCGGTCGGGGTCAGAGCCCTTTCCGCTGGAAAGGGATCCGACCCCGGGTATCAGCCCCGCGGACCGTCCAGCAGATCCCGTACCCGGTAGCTGCCCGGGGCCCGGCCCTGCAGCTGGCGGGCGGCAAACAGCGCGCCGCGGGCGAAGATGTCACGGTTGGTGGCCCGGTGCACCAGTTCGATGCGCTCGCCCAGCCCGGTGAACTGGACCAGATGCTCACCGACGATGTCACCGGCACGCAGGCTGGCATAGTGCGGCTCCGCCCCGCCCCGCTGCGCGGCAGCCCCCAGGGTCAGCGCGGTGCCCGAAGGCGCATCCTTCTTCTGGGTATGGTGCGATTCGACAATGTCGCAGTCCCAGCCGGCCAACGCCTGCGCCGCGCGCTCGACCAGTTCGTCCAGCACCGCCACGCCCAGGCTGAAATTCGAGGCCCAGACCAGCGGGATCTTCGCCGCCGCCGCCTCCAGCGATTGGCGCTGCGCGCTGGAGATCCCGGTCGTGCCCGAGACCAGGCCCGCGCCTCGCTCCACGCACAGCGCCAGCATCGGGTCGAAACCTTCCGGCAGGCTGAAGTCGATCGCCACGTCGAATGGCGGCGCACCGGGCAGCTCACTGGCAGCGAAGAACGGTACGCCATCGACCACGCGCTGGGCCGGCGCACGACCCGTCACGGCAGCCACGATCTGCAGGGTTTCGGGATGTTCGGCGGCCAGCCGCAGCAGGGCCTGACCCATGCGCCCGGAGGCACCGTGAATGAGCAATCGCAGGGGAGTCTGGTTCATGCCTGCAGGCTAGCGGCAGCACGGCCGCTCCGGCAAGCGCCATCGCTGCTACGCTGCATGCCCTTTCGTGCAATGGATGGCAGCCCCTCATGCAGATCAGTGAACAACTGGTGCTGGTCACCGGTGCCGGGCGCGGGCTTGGCCAGCACATCGCTCGCGCCTTCGCCGGGCAAGGCGCGCGCGTCATCGTCAACTACCATCGCAGCGAGAGCGCCGCGCGCGCACTGGCCAGCGAGCTGGGCGGACAGGCGATCGCGCTGCCGGCCGACATCACCGACCGCAGGCAGGTCGATGCGATGCTGCAACAGGCACTGGCCCACTTCGGCCAGGGTGTCACCACGGTGGTCAACAATGCACTCGCTGCGTTCTCATTCAATGGTGACGCCCGCGACGGCGCCGCCGATATCGGCTGGCCGGCGTTCCAGGCGCAGTTCGAGGGCAGCGTGCGCGGCGCGCTGAACACCGTGCAGGCCACCCTGCCCGGGATGCAGGCCCGCCGCTTCGGCCGCGTCATCAACATCGGCACCAACCTGTTCCAGAACCCGGTGGTGCCCTACCACGACTACACCGCCGCCAAGGCCGCACTGCTGTCGCTGACCCGCACCCTGGCCGGCGACCTGGGCCCGCATGGCATCACGGTAAACATGCTGTCCGGCGGCCTGCTGCGCACCACCGATGCCAGTTCCGCCACGCCCGAAGCGGTGTTCGACTACATCGCCGCCAACACCCCGCTGCGCAGCGTCACCACCCCGGCCGAGTTCGCCGATGCCGCGCTGTTCTTCGCCAGCCCGTGGTCACGCGCGGTGACCGGCCAGAACCTGGTGGTCGACGGCGGACTGGTGCGGGACTGAGCCGATGCGTATTTCCGAGGTCAGCCGGCTGACCGGCGCCAGCGCCAAGGCCATCCGCCTGTATGAGGCACGCGGGCTGCTGACTCCGGTGCCGCGCCTGAACCGCTATCGCGACTACAGCGAACAGGACGTCGCGTGGGTCCAGCTGATCCGCCAGGCATTGGCGCTGGGCATCACGCTCGCTGCAATTTCGCGCCTGCAGGGCCATGACGGGCAACTCGACTGGCCAGCGGTGCTCGGCTTGCTGGAACAGCAGCACCGCCGCATTGCCAGCGAGCGCGCGCGACTGGAGCAGGTTGACCGCGCCCTGCAACAGGTCCGCGACGAACTGCAGCAATGGCTGCAGGCCGGCCGCGGTGACTGCGTACTGGACCCCAACGGCTGCAGCACCCCGGCTTGACTCTGCCCCTGGGGCAGACCGCAACCTCGCGTGCTTTCCATTGCCCGAGGTTGCCGTGTCCCGTTCCATCCTGATCCTGCTCGGCCACCCCGACCGCGACAGCCTGTGCGGCGCGATCGCCCAGCGCTATGCCACGGCCGCCGAGAACGCCGGCCACCGGGTGCGCCTGATCGCATTGGGCGACCTTGAATTCGACCCGGTGCTGCGCCACGGTTACCGCCAGATCCAGCCGCTGGAAGCCGATCTACTGGACGCCACCGATGCGATCGAAGCCTGCAACCATCTGGTGCTGGTCTATCCCACCTGGTGGGGCGGGATGCCGGCCCTGCTGAAGGGCTTCTTCGATCGTGTGCTGCTGCCGGGGTACGCCTTCCGCTACCGGCGCGATTCGGTGTGGTGGGATCGGCTGCTGGCCGGGCGCAGTGCACGAGTGATCACCACGCTGGATACGCCGCCCTGGTATTACCGCTGGATCTATCGCGATCCGGGCATCACCCAGATCCGCGCCACCATCCTGGAGTTCTGCGGCATCCGCCCGGTGCGGGTCAGCCGGCTTGGCGCGGTACGCAGCAGCACCCCGGCACGACGTACCCGCTGGCTCGCGCGGGCGGCGGAGCTGGGTTCACGGGCCGGCTAGATCCGTGCCATGCGCGGATGGATCTCATGGGTGTGCGAACCAAGGTTCGCACCCACAGGACGAAGGTTGGCATCCACCGGGGCAGGAAAAGCAGCGTCAGTGCTGCTTCGGCGGAGTCGGCCCGCAGCTGTCGCAACCGCCACAGGCACCAGCACCGCCGCTGGCCGGCGGCGCGATCTTCCGCCCCAGCGCCTGCAGCCACGCGGCACGGCCCGGCTTCAACAGCGCCAAGGCCAGCACCCCGCGCAGCGTGCGCACGGTGCCCGGGAACTGCTTCTTCAGCACCACCCAGGCACTGACCAGCACGGCCACCGCGATGATCAGGTACTGGATCAGCAGGCCGCTATCCATCAGCCGCCCCCCAGCGCCTTGGTCACCTGGTAGGTGATCAGCGCGGCCACATAGGCCGCCGCGAACAGGTAGAACGCGGCGAAACCCATCTGCTTCCACGAGTTGGTCTCGCGCTTGATGGTGGCCAGCGTCGAGATGCACATCGGTGCGTAGATGTACCAGACCAGCAGCGACAGCGCGGTGGCCAGCGACCAGCCATCGCTGATCAGCGGGGTCAGTGCCTGGCTGGCGGCATCGTCGTCGGCGGCCGACAGCGCATACACGGTGGCCAGCGACGACACCGCCACCTCACGCGCGGCAAGGCCCGGAATCAGCGCGATGCAGATCTGCCAGTTGAAGCCCAGCGGCGCGAAGAACACAGCCATCGCATGGCCGATCTGGCCAGCGTAGCTGTAATCGATCGCGGGCAGGGTGGCGCCGACCGGGGCGGCCGGGAACGACAGCAGCACCCACAGCAGGATGGTCAGTGCCAGGATGATGCCACCGACGCGCTTGAGGAAGATCATGCCGCGCTCGTACAGGCCGACCGCCAGGTCACGCACATGCGGCAGGCGGTACGACGGCAGCTCCAGCATCAGCGGGTGCTCGCTCTTGTCGCGACGCCACTTCTTCATGATCCACGACATCGCCAGCGCACTGAGAATGCCCGCCGCGTACAGACCGAACAGCACCAGGCCCTGCTGGTTGAACACGCCCCACACCGTCTTCTGCGGAATGAACGCGCCGATCAGCAGCGCGTACACCGGCAGGCGCGCCGAGCAGGTCATCAGCGGCGCGACCAGGATCGTGGCCAGGCGGTCACGCGGATCCTGGATGCTGCGGGTGGACATGATGCCCGGCACCGCGCAGGCGAAGCTGGACAGCAGCGGGATGAACGAGCGGCCGGACAGGCCGGCGGCGGCCATCATCCGGTCCAGCAGGAACGCCGCGCGCGGCAGGTAGCCGGATTCCTCCAGCACCAGGATGAAGAAGAACAGGATCAGGATCTGCGGCAGGAACACAACCACGCCGCCGACCCCGGCGATGATGCCGTCGGTCAGCAGGCTGGCCAGCGGCCCTTCCGGCAGCACGCCGCCGACGAACTGACCGAGCCAGGCAAAGCCGGCCTCGATGCCATCCATCAGCGGCGTGGCCCAGGCGTACACCGCCTGGAAGATCAGGAACATCACCACCGCCAGGCTGATCAGCCCGAACACCGGGTGCAGCAGCCAGCGGTCCAGCGCGTCATCGATCTTTGCGGTGCGTGCCGGCATGCGCACGGCCACCGACAGGATCTGGCGCACCTTGGCGTGGTAGTCGATGCCGCCTTCCGGGCCCGGCACTGGTGCATCCAGGTGCGGCACCATCGCATCGAGGCGCTCGACCAGGGCCTTGGCGCCCTGCTTGCGCACCGCCACGGTCTCCACCACCGGCACGCCCAGCTCGCGCTCCAGCGCGGCCACGTCCACCTGGATGCCGCGGCGCTGGGCCGCGTCAACCATGTTCAGCGCCACCACCATCGGCTTGCCCAGCTCGCGCAGTTCCAGCGCGAAACGCAGGTGCAGGCGCAGGTTGGTGGCATCGATCACGCACAGCAGCACATCCGGCGCCGCTTCGCCCGGGTAGAAACCCCGGCACAGGTCGCGCGTGATCGCCTCGTCCAGGCTGGCCGGCTGCAGGCTGTAGGCGCCCGGCAGATCGAGCACGGCGAATTCGCGGCCGGACGGCGCACGCAGGCGGCCTTCCTTGCGCTCGACGGTGACACCGGTGTAGTTGGCGACCTTCTGCCGGCTGCCGGTCAGCTGGTTGAACAGTGCGGTCTTGCCGCTGTTCGGGTTACCGACCAGCGCGACGCGCAAGGGGGCGGTGGAGGCAGTCGGGGTCATGCACGTCGCTCCTGGCTGGCGGCGTCGACAACAACGCGCTTGGCTTCAGTGATCCGCAGTGCGAACCGGGTGAACCCGACCTGCACCAGCAGCGGCTCCCCACCGACCGGGCCCTTGGCCACCAGGCGCACTTCCTCGCCCTTCACGAAACCCAGCTCGCGCAGGCGACGGGCGATGGCATCGTTGGCATGCAGGTCCTGCACGGACTCGACCACGGCCGAGGTGTGCAGCGGCAGTTCGGACAGCGTCATCTAGCGTGTTCTCTGCTGGATGTAAATGGTTCTCGATTCTAACATTCCCGCGTCGCGTCATGGCCCATGACCAATGGCCCGCTATGATCCATACAGGTATGGAGTGACCCTGGAATCCCATGAACGATGCTTTGCAGATCGAGCGCCGTGGCGCCGTCCTCACCCTCTGGCTGAACCGGCCGGAGCTGCACAACGCCTTTGACGCCGGCCTGATCGCCCGCCTCACCGCCGCGCTTGAGGCCGCCGGCCGCGAAGATTCGGTGCGCGCGGTGGTACTGGCCGGCCATGGCGCCTCCTTCTCGGCCGGTGCCGACATGCAATGGATGCGCGGCATGGCTGCAGCCAGCGAGGCCGACAACCGCGAGGACTCGCTGGCCCTGGCACGGTTGATGCGCACCCTGGACGAGCTGCCCAAGCCGACCCTGGCCCGGGTCCACGGCGCGGCCTTCGGTGGCGGCGTCGGCCTGGTCGCCTGCTGCGACATCGCCATTGCCAGTACCTCGGCCCGCTTCGGCCTGACCGAAAGCCGCCTCGGCCTGCTGCCGGCGGTCATCTCGCCCTACGTGATCGAGGCCATCGGCCCGCGCCAGGCCCGCCGCTGGTTCGCCACCGGCGAGCACTTCGACGCCGATACCGCGCTGCGCATCGGCCTGGTCCACCAGCTGGTCGAGCCCGAACGCCTGGACGAAGCGCTGGAACGCCAGCTCGCCCTGCTCGACAAGGCCGGCCCGATCGCCTCGTCCACCGCCAAGCAGCTGGTGCGGCAGGTCCGCGACAGCCATGACCGCGACGCGCTGGATCGGGACAATGCTGCCCTGATCGCGCGCCTGCGGGTGTCCGCCGAGGGGCAGGAAGGCCTGGGCGCCTTCCTCGACAAGCGCGCACCGCACTGGGTCACGGAAGCCTGAACATGCTCGATCATCTTGGTTTGACCAGCGCCGACCTGGCGCGCAGCAAGACCTTCTTCCTGCAGGCGCTGGCGCCGCTGCAGATCGGCGTGGTGATGGAAGTGACTGCCGAACAGACCGGCGACCACGACCACATCGGCTTCGGCAGCAACGCCAAGCCGTTCTTCTGGCTCGGCAATGGCGGCACCGCCAGCCACGGGGTGCATGTGGCCTTCGCCTGCACCAGCCGTGCGCAGGTGGATGCCTTCCATGCCGCCGCGCTCGCCGCCGGCGGCCGCGACAACGGCGCCCCGGGCCTGCGACCGTGGTACCACCCGGACTACTACGCCGCCTTCGTGCTCGACCCGGACGGCAACAACATCGAGGCGGTCTGCCACCGCCCTGCCAATGGGGCAACCGCATGAGCGACTACGTCCGCATCGTCGAGGTCGGCCCGCGTGACGGCCTCCAGAACGAGAAGCAGTCGGTGTCCACCTCCGACAAGATCGAACTGATCAACCGCCTGTCCGGCACCGGCCTGAGCAGCATCGAGGCGACCAGTTTCGTCAGCCCGAAGTGGATCCCGCAGCTGGCCGATGCCGCCGAGGTCTATGCCGGCATCCAGCGCCGACCCGGCATCCACTACCCGGTGCTGGTGCCGAACGAACAGGGCTACGACCGTGCCCGTGCGGTGGGCGTGGAAGAAGTGGCGGTGTTCACCGCGGCCTCCGAAGCGTTCAATCGCACCAACACCAATGCCGGCATCGATGAATCGCTGGCGCGGTTCGAACCGATCCTGCGCCGTGCCGCCGCCGATGGCGTGCGCGTGCGCGGCTACGTGTCCACCGTGCTCGGCTGCCCCTACCAGGGCGATGTGCCGCTGGCCGACGTGGTGCGCGTGGCGCGCGCCCTGCACCACATGGGCTGTTACGAAATCTCGCTGGGCGACACCATCGGCGTCGGCACCCCGCGCAAGGCGCGGGCGATGCTGCAGGCAGTGGCGGCCGAGATTCCGATGTCGGCACTGGCCGTGCACTTCCACGACACCTACGGCCAGGCCATCGCCAACATCGCCACCTGCCTGGAAGAAGGCGTGCGCGTGGTCGACAGCGCGGTGTCGGGCGCCGGTGGCTGCCCGTATGCGAAGGGCGCCAGCGGCAACGTCGCCAGCGAAGACGTGGTCTACCTGCTGCAGGGCCTGGGCCTGGACAGCGGCGTGGACCTGCCGGCCCTGGCCGAGACCGGGCGCTGGCTGGCCGGCCTGCTCGGCCGCGCGACTGCCAGCCGCACCGGCCAGGCGCTGGCCGCCGCCGGTTGATGGCGGCGCTGCGCCGCCCTTGCCGGGCGGCGCAGTGCACAATGGCGACGGTCCCGGCTTCCGTTAGAATCGGCGGTTCTCGAACCTGCAGGACCGTTCAATGCAGCTGTCTTCCGTACGTGCCGTGATCACTGGCGGCGTCTCCGGCCTCGGCCTGGCTGTGGCCCGGCACCTCGTCGCCCAGGGCGGCAAGGTGGCCCTGTTCGACCTCAACGACGACAAGGGCGCTGCCGCCGTCGCCGGACTGGGCGACGACAAGGCCCGCTACTTCAACGTCAACGTCAGCGATGAGGCGGCGGTAATCGCGGCCATCGACCAGGCCCACGATTTCCTCGGCGGCCTCAACGTGGCGATGAACTGCGCCGGCATCCTCGGCGCCGGTCGCGTGCTGGGCAAAGAAGGCCCGATGCCGCTGGCCGGTTTCCAGGGCACGGTGATGGTCAACCTGATCGGCAGCTTCAACGTCGCCAAGGCCGCAGCCAATTGCATGCAGCACAACGAAGCCGGCACCGACGGCGAGCGCGGCGTGATCATCAACACCGCAAGCATCGCCGCCTATGAAGGCCAGATCGGCCAAGCCGCGTATGCCGCCAGCAAGGGCGGCGTGGTCTCGATGACGCTGCCGATGGCGCGCGAACTGTCGCGCTTCGGCATCCGCGTCAATACGATTGCGCCCGGCGTGTTCTGGACGCCCATGGTCGACGGCATGCCCGAGTCCGTACAGCAGTCGCTGGCCGCCTCGATCCCGTTCCCGTCGCGCCTGGGCAAGCCGGAAGACTTCGCCAGCCTGGTCGGCTTCATCCTCGGCAACACCTACCTCAACGGCGAGACCATCCGCCTGGACGGCGCTACCCGCCTCGCTCCGAAGTGATTCCCCCCGGGCGCCGGGACGGCGCCCTCCCCCAACGACCTAGATCATCATGAAAGCCAACGACATCAAGAAGGGCAACGTCGTCGAGTACAACAACGGCGTGTACCAGATCCGCGACATCGAGCGCAGCTCGCCGCAGGGTCGCGGCGGCAACGTCCGCTTCCGCTTCATCATGTACAGCGTGCCGGGCGGCAACAAGCTCGACGCCAGCTTCGATGCCGACGACAACCTGGTCGAGGTCGAACTGCTGCGCCGCCAGTCCACCTATTCGTACAAGGACGGCGACGCGTTCGTGTTCCTCGATGACGAGGACTACACCCCCTACACCCTGGACGCGGACGTGATCGGCGACGACGCGGGCTACATCACCGACGGCCTGACCGGCATCTACGTGCAGGTCATCGACGAGCAGCCGGTGGCGATCCAGCTGCCGGCCTCGGTGGTGCTGGAAGTGATCGAGACCCCGCCGGAACTGAAGGGTGGCACCGCCACCAAGCGCCCGAAGCCGGCCAAGCTCAACACCGGCATCGAGATCATGGTGCCGGAGTACATTGTCAACGGCGAACGCGTGCTGGTGAACACCGCCACCGGCGAATTCGCTGGCCGCGCCGACTAAGCGCCTTGCGCTGATCGCCTGCCTGTCCCTGCCTGCGGCGTGTTCGCCGCCGGCAGCGGACGGATCATCGGTGGCAGCGGATGTGTAGAGCCGAGCCCACGCTCGGCTGCTGTGGGTTGGACAGGTACTGCAGCCGAGCGTGGGCTCGGCTCTACAGGTAACTTACGGCTGCTTCGCGCCGAAGTTGCCACAGCCATGGTACTGGCGTGTGCCCACGGTCAGCATCGCCTTGGCCTCGAAGGCTTCACCGCTCATGTCATCCTGGCAGGTAGTGCGCTGGAAGCTGAGCTTGACGTCGGTGCCATCGGACGCCTTGCCACTCCAGCCATCGGCACCTTCGGTGGGCTTGGCCACGTCGAAGCGGCGCTCGCCATAGTCGACTTCCACCTGCAGGCCCGGCGCGTCTCCATCGACGACCGCCAGCCAGCCCGGCTCGTTACCGGAGGCACGGAACGCAGCAGTGCCCGCACTCCCATCACCTTCAGTGGCATCCACCGCGTGGCACTCGCGGTCCGCCTCGCCCTTCAGGCTGAGCAGGCCATCATCGCTGCCCTTGGTCCAGAAGCTGTTGCCCTTGCCATCAGCGTATTTCGCACCCGAAGCGACACGTTCGGAGGTCATCGCGAACGTGTGATCGCCGATCACCACCGTAGCCGCGTCCTCGCCGTTGAAGGTCGCGCGCACGCTCAGGTCACCGCACTGGAACGCGGTTGCGCTGCCAGTGCTGGCTTCCGGTTGCGGTGTGGGCGGCGAGGTGTCATTGCCACCCGCAACAGGCGGCTGGGCGGGTTGGCACGCGGCCAGGACAAACCCGAGCGAGGCTGTCAACAGACTGGGAACTGCACGCATGGCTCGACTCCTTGTCGACACTACTAAGGTCATCGACCCTACCACCTGCCGGTGAGCGGGGCCTGAAAGGGGCCTGACCGCGCTCACGCGGCCAGCACCGCCATCGACAGCAGCTGTGCGCCACTGTCGCCGGAACTGCGGGTCCATACGCGCAGCAGGCGCAGTTCCAGTTCGCGCTCCTGGCCCTGCCCGCGCAGCGACAAACGCACGTCGCTGGACAGCAATGCCAGACGCCCGCACAGCAGCGTTTCCACTGCGCACGTCTGCAGGCTCCTCACCTGCACTTTCCCGGCCAGCCAGTCGCCCAGCCATGGCAGATCGAGCATGCGTCCACCCTGCCCGTCCATCATGAACAAGGCCGGCGATACCAGCGCGGCCAACGCATCGTGGTCATTTTCCAGCAGCGCAGCGCACAGGCGCTGCTCCAGCGCCATCAACTGTTGCTCATGCAGATCTTCAACGATGTTCCGTTCCATCCACGGTTCCTTCCGGCATCGGCCGGCGCCTGCGCAGGCGCTGCGCGATCCACTGCCGCGCGCCCTGCACCACTACATAGAAGACCGGCACGAAGAACACGGCCAGCACGGTCGCACTGACCATGCCGCCGAACACCCCGGTTCCGATCGCCTGCTGGGTTTCCTTCGACGCGCCCTGCGCCAGCATCAACGGCACCACGCCCAGCGCGAACGCCAGCGAGGTCATCACGATCGGCCGCAGGCGCAGCCGCGCCGCCTCCCGTGCCGCTTCGACCAGGCCGCGCCCCTGCTGCTGCAGTTGGCGCGCGAATTCGACGATGAGGATCGCGTTCTTCGCCGACAGCCCGATCACGGTGATCATGCCGACCTTGAAGAACACGTCGTTGGGCATGCCGCGCAACAGCACCGCAGCCACCGCGCCGAGCAGGCCCAACGGCACCACCAGCATCACCGCCAGCGGAATCGACCAGCTCTCGTACAGCGCGGCAAGCACCAGGAACACCACCAGCATCGACAGCAGCAGCAGCCACGGCGCCTGCGCGCCCGACTCGCGCTCCTGCAGCGACTGGCTGGTCCACTGCAGGGCAAATCCGGACGGCAGCTTCTGCGCCAACCGCTCCATCTCCGCCATGGCCTGGCCGGTCGACACGCCGGAGGCCGGTGCGCCGGACAGGTTCAGCGCTGGAAAGCCGAGGTAGCGCTGCAGCTGCAGCGGCGCTTCGGTCCAGTGCGGCGTCACCAGTTCGGACAGTGCCACCATCCCGCCTTCGCTGTTGCGCACATACAGCTTCAGCACGTCCTCCAGCTCCATCCGGTGTGGCGCATCGGCCTGCAGGATCACCTGCTGCAACCGGCCCTTGTTGGGGAAGTCGTTGACGTACTGCGAACCCATCGCCGCCGACAACGTGCTGCTGATGTGCTCGAAACCCACGCCCATCGCCTCGGCCTTGGCCCGGTCGATGTCCAGCCGCACGCTGGTACCGGCCGGCAGGCCATCGGCATGCACCTCCGACAGCAGCGGGCTGGCCTCGGCCAGTTTCAGCAGCTGCTGCAGTGCCGCGCGCAGTTCGGCCTGGCTCTGGCCGGTACGCGCCTGAAGCGCCAGCGAAAAGCCGGAGGAACGCCCCAGGCTGTCGATGGCCGGCGGCATCACGCTCATCACCTCGCCTTCGGCAATCGTGGCCATCGCCTTCTGCGCGGCCTCGACCTCTCCGGCCGCGGTGGCGCCGGCGCGCTCGCCCCAGTCTTTCAGCATGGTGTAGGTCAGCGCTGCGCTCGGCCCCGAACCGGAGAAGCTGTAGCCCAGGATCGCCTGGTTGGAACCGATGCCCGGGCGTGAGGCCACATGACGTTCGTAAGCTTCGACCACCGCCAGCGTGCGTTCGGCGGTGGCTTCGGCCGGCAACTGGATCGAGGTCATGAAGTAACCCTGGTCCTCTTCCGGCAGGAACGCGCCCGGCAGCCAGTGCAGGCCCAGCAGCAGTGCCGCCACCAGCGCGGCGAACACGCCCATCACCCTCCCGCTCCGCTGCAGCACCGACGCCACACCACGCTGGTAGCGCCCGGTCATGTTCTCGAAGCTCCGGTTGAAGGCACCGAACAGCCCGCCACGACCGTGATGGCCCTCGGTGTTCGCGCGCAGCAGGGTCGCGCACAGTGCCGGGGTCAGGCTCAATGCCAGCAGCGCCGAGAACAGGATCGACACCGCCATCGCCACGGTGAACTGGCGGTAGATCGCGCCCACCGAACCGCTGGCGAATGCCATCGGAATGAAGACCGCGGTCAGCACCAGGGTGATGCCGATCACCGCACCGGTCAGCTCGCGCATCGCTTTGATGGTGGCCTCGCGGGGTGGCAGGCGTTCCTCGGCCATGATCCGCTCCACGCCTTCGACCACCACGATGGCATCGTCAACGATGATGCCGATCGCCAGCACCATGCCGAACATGGTCAGCACGTTGATCGAGAAGCCCAGCGCCAGCATCACCGCAAAGGTACCCAGCAACGCGATCGGCGCGACCAGCGCGGGAATCAGCGTGTAGCGCCAGTTCTGCAGGAACAGGTACATCACCGCGAACACCAGCAGCATCGCTTCCAGCAGCGTCTGCACCACCTTCTGGATCGAGATCTTCACGAAGGGGGCGGTGTCGAACGGAATGCTCGCCTCCACGCCGCGCGGCAGCAGCGGTGCCAGTTCGGCCATGCGCTCGCGCACGGCAGATGCGGTCCGCACCGCATTCGCGCCAGGGCGTAGCTGCACGCCGGCGGCAGTGGCCGGATGGCCGTCCTCGCGGGTGCCCCAGGCATAACTCTGTGCGCCCAGCTCGACGCGGGCGACATCGCCCAGCAGCACCCGCGACCCATCGGCGCCGGCACGCAGCACGATGGCGGCGAACTGTTCCGGCGTGGACAGCTGACCGTCGGCGCTGAGTGGCACGGTGATGCGCTGGCCCGGCACGCCGGGCGAATCGCCGATGCGTCCCGGCGAGATCTCCAGGTTCTGCTGCTCGATGGCGACCGCCACATCGCCCATGGTCAGGCCATAGCCCGTCAACCGGGTCGGGTCCAGCCACACCCGCATCGCCTGCTCGGCACCGAACAGCTGCACCCGCCCGACGCCATCGATACGGCGCAGCTCCTCGATGATGTTGCGCGCCATGAAGTCACCCAGCGCCGCCTCACTGACGCTGGCATCCGGCGAACGCAGGCCGACCAGCATCAGGAAGCCGGAATCGGCGGCCTCCACGAACAGGCCGTTCTGGCGCACGCTGCGCGGCAGGCGCGGTTCGATCGCCTTGATCCGGTTCTGCACGTCCACCTGTGCCAGTTCCGGATCGGTGCCGGGCTTGAAGGTTGCGGTGATGGAGGCTTCGCCGGAGGTGTCCACCGACGATTCGAAGTACAGCAGGTGCTTGACGCTGGACAGCTCGCGCTCGATCAGGCCGACCACCGCATCGTTCAGCGTCTGTGGGCTGGCGCCCGGGTAGCTGGCGTAGATGCTGACGCTGGGCGGGGCAACCGCCGGGTAGCGCTCCACCGCCAGGCGCGGGATCGCCAGCACGCCGGCCAGAATGATGAAGATCGCCAGCACCCAGGCGAACACCGGGCGATCGATGAAGAAACGTGCCATGTTGGATTTCCCTGGAGAGACCGACCCGGAGAAGGCTCAGCCCTTGCTGCCGGCCTGCACTGCACCGGCACTGGCGACCGGCATCTGCCAGTCCCGCGCATCGACCACCGCGCCTTCCTGCAGGCGTTCCTGGCCCTCGACCACCACCTTCTCGCCGGCCTTCAGGCCCGTGCGCACCAGCCACTGGCGATTGACGCTGCCATCGACCTCCAGCGTGCGGATCACCGCCTTGCCGTCGGCGCCGATCACCCAGGCATACGCCTGGCCGCCGGCACTGCGCAGCACGGCCTGCTGCGGCACGGTCAGTGCGCTCGCGGGGGCACCGCGCGGCACTTTCGCGCGGACGTACATGCCGGGCAACAGCTGGCGTTGCGGGTTGTCGACAAGGATGCGGAGGATCACGTCACCGGTGCGCGCATCGACATTGATGCCGGAAAACAGCAGCTGGCCGCGCTCGGACAGCGGCTTGCCAGCTGCACCGATGATCGTCACCGGCAGCTCGCCGCCGCCGGCACTGCGCTGCAGCGACTCCAGCTGTGCCGCCGGCTGCCGCACGTCCACGTAGACCTGGTCGATCTGCTGCACCACTGCCATCGGTTCGGCGTCGGCGACACCGACCAGCGCGCCTTCGGTCACCAGCGCCTGGTCGATGCGTCCGGCAATCGGTGCACTGACCGTTGCATAGCGCAGGTCGAGCTGGCGTCGTGCCAGGATCGCGCGCGCCTCGTTCACTGCCGCACGGGCCTGTTCGTACTCGGCACTGGCATCGTCGCGATGCTGCTGGCTGACCGCCTGCACGGCGGCCAGTGCATGCAGGCGCTGCGCCTGCACGCGGCTGCGGCGCAACGCGGCCTCACTGCGCTGCAGGGAGGCCAGCGCTGAATCGACATCGGCACGGAACGCGGCCGGATCGATCTGGAACAGGGCCTGGCCGGCGCTCACTTCGGCACCCTGATCGAACAGGCGGCGCTGCACGATGCCGCCGACCTGCGCACGGATCTGTGCGGTGCGAACGGCGGCGACGCGGCCGGGCAGTTCGTCGTCGCGCTGCACCACCTGCGGACCGACAGTGACCACGCTGACGCGCGGTGCCGCGTCCGGGGTGGCTTCGGGGGAGGAACAGGCCGTCATGGCCAGGGTAAGGGCCGCGATCAACGCGACCGGCGTCCTGAAGGTTCTCATTGCTGTGCACAATGCCGCGCAGGCGGCGGATAGGTTCTGAAGCGCGCAGTGTGCGTGGTGATGATGGGGTTTCGATGGAGGAACTGTGGAGATACGATGGAGGCAAGCACCTTAAGGCCCCGCCCCTGCATGCATGCCTCCCCTGCCCTCGCCGCCCTCGTCCTGATCGTCGAGGATGAGGCCGAGATCGCCGATATTCTCACTGCCTATCTGGAGCGCGAAGGACTACGGACCCTGCGTGCCGCCGATGGCCACAGCGCACTGGACCTGCACCGCAGCGCCCGCCCCGACCTGGTCCTGCTGGATGTGCAGCTGCCGCGGCTGGACGGCTGGAGCGTGCTGACCCAGCTGCGCCAGCGCGGCGAAACGCCGGTGATCATGCTGACCGCGCTGGACCAGGACCTGGACAAGCTGACCGCACTGCGGATGGGCGCCGACGACTACGTGGTCAAGCCATTCAATCCGGCCGAGGTGGCGGCACGCGTGCGAGCAGTGCTGCGGCGCACGCTGCGCGCCTCGCGCGTGGATGCCCCCAGCGCGCTGCGCGTCGGTCCGCTGCTGATCGACTCGGCCACCCATGCCGTGCACGTGGAAGGCGAGGGTTACAGCCACGAGGTGCTGCTTACCCTCACCGAGTTCAAGCTGCTGCACTGCATGGCGCTGGCACCGTCGCGCATCTTCAGCCGCAGCGAGCTGATGCACGAATGCCTTCCGGAAAGCGAAGCACTTGAGCGCACCGTCGACAGCCATGTCAGCAAGCTGCGCCGCAAGCTGGACGATGTGGGCATGGTCAATGTGCCGGCCAGCGTGCGCGGCGTCGGCTACCGGTTGATGGCCGACCGCTGATGGGCCGCCTGCGCCGCTCCGGGCTCAGCCGCCACATCATCGTCTCGATGTCGCTGATGGTGATCGGCGTCATCGTGATGATGATCCTGTCGTCCTGGCTGCTGTATGCGGTACTGGTCGAGTTCTTCCCCGGCAGCACCGAGGAGCCGGAAGGCTGGCTGCCGACCGGGCCGGAGCTGGCCTGGATGGTCGGGGTGATCCTGACCGGCCTGGCGCTGGCCATCGCCGCCTCGTTCCGTCTCGCCCATCGCATCCTGTCACCCTTGAATTCACTGGTGGACAGCGTGCGTGCGCTTGCTGGCGGCGACCTGGGCGCACGCGCCAGCGTCGAGGAGAATTCTCCGGGCGAGGTCGCGACCCTGGTCGAGGACTTCAATGCAATGGCGCGCCGCCTGCAGCACATGGAGAGCGAGCGTGCGATGTGGCATGCGGCCATCGCCCATGAACTGCGGACACCGGTGACGATCCTGCGCGGTCGCCTGCAGGGCCTGGCGGAAGGGGTATTCCAGCCCGACGAAACGCAGTTCCGCAGCCTGCTGGCCCAGGTCGAAGGCCTGTCACGCCTGATCGAGGACCTGCGAGTGCTGAGCCTGTCCGACAACGCCAGGCTGGATGTACGGCGCGCGCGCACCGATGTGGTGGCCGAAGTGCATTCGGTGATGACCCTGGTCGATCCGCAGTTCCGCGCCGCCGGCTTCGTGCTGGAACTGGAAACCAGCCGCGAGGAACACGCCGCGCACTGCGACCCGACCCGACTCCGCCAGGCCCTGCTGGCACTGCTGGAGAACGCGCGCCGCTACGCCAGCCCGGGCAAGGTGAGGATTGCCGTGCATGACACGCCCGGACACGTGCAGGTGGCAATCGAAGACGAAGGTCCGGGCATCGACCCGGAACTTCACACCGACATCTTCACTCCGTTCATGCGCGCCGATGGCTCGCGCTCGCGCCAGGGCGGCGGCAGCGGACTGGGCCTGGCGGTGGTCAAGGCCATCGCCGATGCACATGGCGGCCGCGTTTACTGCACGCCCGGCAGCGCCGGCGGCAGCCGCTTCGTCATCGAGCTGCCGCGCCAGTAGCCGGCGCCGCTGCCTGCTCGCGCAGATGCACACCGACTTCGGCCAGGTTGGCATCGATCGCATCCATCTCGTCGCGCTGCCTGGCCGGCAGCTGCTGCCGCAGCTGCACGCGCAACGCCTGCCAGGCCGGTACGGCCTGCGCACTGGCAGTGGCCACCGCCTCGGACAGCAGGGCCTGCTCGTCGCCCAGCGGCAACCCATAGCCTCTGTCCTGCAGCAGCGTCCCCGGCCGCAACCACTGCCCGCTCTGCTCCAGCAGCCCGCGCAGGCTGCGGGTTTCCGCACTGTCCGGTGCAGCCAGCAGCTGCCGCTTGAGCACGTCACGCGCGCGCAGCTCGGCGCGCCGCTGTGCAGCCTGTTCCAGCAACAGCAGACCGGCACTGGCGCGCAGGTCGCCTTTCAGCAGCCACGGTGCCCGTTGCTGTGCAGGCAGCTGCAACCAGGCACGCACATCACGGGCGGGCAAGGCCAGCTGCCCCGCTGCCACTGCGAACAGCTGCTGGTAGTGGTCGCGCGCCGAAGCAAAGTAATACCCCTGTGCCTGCGCTGCGCTGCGGTCGGCCAGCACCTGCTCGTCGAGCACGTCCAGCCGCATCAGTCGCCGCTTCAGGCCACGCGGGCTCAGCTGGGCCAACCCGGCCTCGCCCAGCCGCGGAACGCCCGCCTGCAGCAGCTTGGCCGTTTCCACGGCGCAGTTGTTGCTGATGAAGTAGTAGCGCCCGTCATAGCTCCAGTGCACCTGCGCGATGCGCTCGAGCAGGCTGGGGATTTCGCTGCGGTCCAGCTGCAGCGGCAACGACTGCAGCCCGCGCAGCTCGACCTTGGTGTACTCGTCCACCACCTGCTGCAGCGGCAGCACGAACAGCCGCGAGGGATAGCCGCCGGTCAGTCCACGCCAGTTGGAAATCTGCACGTCACCGACGAACGCGCGGAACGACAGCACGCGGTGGTACTCGAGATCAAGCCGGCAATCCGGGCCCAGGGGGCGACCCGGCTTGCAGATCACCAGCCGCAGCATGCTGTGGCCCCAGCGACTCATCGGCTGCGCACTGCCTTCGGCGAACAGGTAGTCCACCGCGTAGACGTGCGCCGGGTCGAGCTGCAGCAGCGATGCAGCGCCCTCCTCCGATTCGGCCTGCAGCAAGGGCAGCGTCGTGGAGCACTGCGGCTGTGGCAGCGACGGCGGTGTTCCGAAATGCGCCTGGTACCACTGCGCCAATGCCGGACGCCGGCAGGCGAACTCGCCGTCGAGCACGAAATGCTCGGCGTTCACCGCCAGGTATTCGGCCGGGCCTTCGAGCTCGTAGGCATCGGGACTGCGGTCACGGAACTCGTTACCGCCACGGCCCAGATGCCAGGGCTTGCGTTGCCAGCCCGCGAGGTCGCGCCAGCGTGCGCTGCGCGACCAGTTTGCGCCGCCACGGTCGGCAATGTGGGTCAGCTCGTGCACCAGGGCGCTGCGCCGCGCACGGCGGGCGCCGGGCGCACTGTCGTCCAGCAGATCGCCGCGCAGCGCGATGCCACCGGCGAAGGCACGGCCATGCACGTGGGCAGGAAGATCATCGCGCCAGGCCACCTGGACCTGTGCCGGCAATGCGCGCAGCAGGCCATCGGGCAACAGCGCCTGCACGTCGGCCAGGGCCTGGCTGGCGAGCCGCCGCTGTGCCGGATCGAGACCGGACGGATCGAGCTCCAGGCGATCAGCTGCGTGCGCGACGTGAGCGGTCAGCAGTAGAGCCACGCCATGCGTGGCTGCTGTAACCACCCATCGGCGCCTGGCGCCCAGCCGAGCATGGCTCGGCGCTACAGAAAGCGATGACGCAGAGGTCATGCCGCCTGGATCAACGCGCCAGCAGCGCGCGGGCCAGTTCCAGATCGCTCTGCTGCTGTGCGGCGGTGCTCTGCTCGCGCAGGTGGACCAGCGCGGCCTGCAGGCGCGCGCCCCGGATCTGGCCGTCGCTGGCAACGAATGCGGCGGCATCGTCGCGTGCGGCAAGCACCACCTTGTCATCACCCGAGCTGCTGCCCGAGGAGCCGGAAGATGCACCGGTGGCCGAACCGGCCGAGGTCCCGGCAAAGCTGGAAGCGAAGCCGGCCAGCGGCAGGGACAGCAGGGCAAGCAGCAGAAGCGGACGGGTCATCGGTTCGAAGCCGGTTGTTGGGATGCGGGGAGCGTAGCGGGTGCGTGAAGGAATTTCCCGGCTCAGACGTCGAACAGCTTGCCGGGATTCAGCCGCGCTTGGGGATCGAACGCATGTTTGACTGCCTTCATCAGGGCGATCTCGGCTGGGCCGCGGGTGCTGCCCAGGTAGCCCTTCTTGACCAGGCCGATGCCGTGTTCAGCCGAAATGCTGCCATCGAAGCGCGCCAGCACCTGCGCCAGCAGCTTGGTCACCTGCTCGCACTGCGCCACGAAATCGGCGTCGCTGGTGTCATCCGGCTTGAGCACGTTGATGTGCAGGTTGCCGTCGCCGATATGGCCGAACCACACCACATCGAAGTGCGGGTAGGCCTGCCCGATCAGTGCCTGGGTTTCGGCCAGGAACGCCGGCATCGCCGAGATCCGTACCGAGACGTCGTTCTTGTAGGGTTTGTAGCGCGCCAGCGATTCGGTGATGCCTTCGCGCAGGCGCCAGAGCTGGGCGGCCTGGGCATCGCTGGCACTGATCACCCCGTCGCTGACCCAGCCATTGCCCATGCAGTCCTCGAAGGCCGCCATCGCCGCCGCCTCCTGGGCCTCGTCATTGGCGGCGAATTCGGTCACCACGTAGTACGGATGCACTTCGTCGAACGGCGCCTGCGCGCCATGGGCAAGCACATGCTCCAGCGCCCGGTCGGTGAAGAACTCGAAGGCCTGCAGCTGCAGGCGCGCGCGGAACGCGGCGAACACCTGCATCAGCACTTCGAAGCTGGGCAGTGCCAGCAGCATCACGTTGCTGGCCGGCGGCGGATCGGTCAGCTTCACCGTCGCCTCGACGATCACGCCCAACGTGCCTTCCGAACCAATCAGCAGCTGGCGGAAGTCATAGCCGCTGGAGTTCTTGATCAGGCCCTTGTTGAGCTCCAGCAACTCGCCGCTGGCGGTGACCACCTTCAGGCCGGCGATCCATTCACGGGTGTTGCCGTAGCGGATCACCCGGATGCCACCGGCATTGGTGGCGATGTTGCCGCCGATCGAGCAGGAACCGCGCGCGGCGAAATCGACCGGGTAGATCAGACCGTGGTCCAGCGCAGCGTTGTGCACGGCTTCCAGCGGCATCCCGGCCTGCACCACCAGCGTGCGATCGACCGCATCGTAGGCCAGCGCCTTGTTCATCCGTTCCAGGCTGAGCACCAGCTCGCCGTTGGCCGCCACTGCGCCACCGGACAGGCCGGTACGGCCGCCGGACGGCACCACCGCCACGCCATGCTCGGCACTCCAGCGCATCACCGCCTGTACTTCCTCGACCGTGGCCGGCAACGCGATCACCAGTGGCGCCGGCGTCCAGCGCCGGGTCCAGTCGCGCCCGTAATGCTCCAGGTCGGCCGGGTCGGTCTTCAGCTTCAGGCCGGGACAGGCCTGCTGCAGCGAGGCAATGCGGGAATCGGTCATGACGGTCCAGCGCGGGGCGTGAAGAACGGGCAAGCGTGCCAGCGGCACGCGCCAGCGTCCAGCCCCGCAGGCAGGCAGATAGCTACCGATGCAACCAATTGCGCACTGCACCATGGGCGTCGCGATCTGGCATAGTGATTGGCCCCTGTCCCACTGGCCGTGTTGCCCCATGTCGCCGAAGAAGACCTCGTTCCCGAAGCAGGATATCCGCGTGCTGTTGCTGGAGGGGGTCAGCCAGACCGCCGTGGAGGTGTTCAGCGCCGCCGGCTACAGCCAGATCGAAGCGCACACCAAGGCGCTGCCCGAGGACGAACTGAAGGCGCGCATCGCCGAGGCGCACATCGTCGGCATCCGTTCGCGCACCCAGCTCAGCGCTGAGGTACTGGCCGAGGCCAAGCGCCTCATCGCGGTGGGCTGCTTCTGCATCGGCACCAACCAGGTCGACCTGGACGCGGCCGAGCTGGCCGGCATCCCGGTGTTCAACGCGCCCTACTCCAATACCCGCAGCGTGGCCGAGCTGGTGATCGCCGAAGCAATCATGCTGACCCGCGGCATTCCGCAGAAGAATGCCGAATGCCATCGCGGCGGCTGGTCGAAGTCGGCCAGCGGCAGCCATGAGGTGCGCGGCAAGACCCTGGGCATCATCGGCTACGGCCACATCGGCACCCAGGTCGGCGTGCTGGCCGAATCGCTGGGCATGCAGGTGATCTTCCACGACGTGGAAACCAAGCTGGCGCTGGGCAATGCCCGTGCCGCCGCCAGCCTGGACGACCTGCTGGCGCGCGCCGACATCGTCACCCTGCACGTGCCGGAAACCCCGTCCACGCAGTGGATGATCGGCAGCACCGAGCTGGCCAGGATGCGCAAGGGTGCGCACCTGATCAATGCCGCACGCGGCACCGTGGTCGACATCGATGCGCTGGATGCCGCGCTGGCCAGCGGCCACGTCGGCGGCGCCGCGCTGGACGTGTTCCCGGTCGAGCCGAAGGGCAACGGCGATATCTTCGAATCGCCGCTGACCCGCCACGACAACGTGATCCTGACCCCGCACGTGGGCGGCAGCACGCTGGAGGCGCAGGACAACATCGGTGTGGAAGTGGCGGCCAAGCTGGTGCGCTACAGCGACAACGGCAGCACCCTGTCGGCGGTCAACTTCCCGGAAGTGACCCTGCCGGAGCACGCCGACAGCCTGCGCCTGCTGCACATCCACCAGAACGTGCCGGGCGTGCTGTCCAAGGTCAACGAGATCTTCTCGCGGCACAACGTCAACATCGATGGCCAGTTCCTGCGCACCGACCCGAAGGTGGGTTACGTGGTGATCGACATCACCGCCAGCGAGGAACAGGCCGCCGCCGTGCGTGACGAACTGGCCGCGATTCCGGGCACGCTGCGCACGCGCATCCTGTATTGACGCGGACCCCGCCTTGCACTTGTAGAGCCGAGCCCATGCCCGGCTGCGGTTCCGGCCGGCATCGAGCCGAGCATCGGCTCGGCTCTGCAGGTTACTAGCGCGCCAACCACCGGCGCGCCATGCGCTGCATCGATTCGTCCGATTCCGGGTCGGCCGCGACCTCGTCCACCGGCCGCCAGGCCAGGTCCAGCGATTCCTCGCTGAGCACGAAGGCCTCGCCACCGAGCGCGCGGATCACGAAACGCACGTCGTAGTGCCAGTGTCCCGGCACGTCCTTGCGTTCCGGAATCCAGTGCTTGTCGATGTCGAAGATGGCAGGGTCTTCCAGCACCAGGCCGCTCAGGTCGGACTCCTCTTCCGCCTCCTTCAGCGCGACCCGGGCCAGGTCGCGGTCGCCGTCGGCGTGGCCGCCCAGCTGCAGCCAGCGCTGCAGCTTGCGGTGGTGGGTCAGGAGCAGGCGCTGGCCGTCGGCACTGACCAGCCAGCAGCTGGCAGTGAAGTGGCCGGCCAGCCGTTCGCGCCGGAACGCATCTTCCGGATCATCCAGCAATGTGCCGAATTCGGCAGCCAGTGCGTCGTGGGCCGGCACGCGGCGGGCATAGTCCCGCAACAGGCCACGCAGGCGATCGTCAAGCACGGCAAGGGTTTCGGCGGTCTGGCTCATGAATGGGCGGGATCAGGAACATGACTGCTCATTATCGCCGTTCATTGTTGCGATTGCGCTTGTGCGTTGGCTTCAGCTTTGGCTAAGGTACAGCGGGCCGTTCGCGCGGCCTTCACCATTCCAGGGTTGCCGGCAACGTATCGGCGGTCCACCCCATCCGATCATTAGGAAGTACTGCATGCTGAAAGCTCTGTTGAGGGTCAAGCCGGTTGAACCGGCCGGGCACGTCGATGCTGGCGAACCCATCGAAGGCAGCCTGGACGGCGAAGCCACGTTGAAACGGACCCTCACGGCTAAACACCTCATCCTGCTTGGCGTGGGTGCGGTGATCGGCGCAGGTATCTTCGTGCTGACCGGCCAGGCCGCGGCCAACCATGCCGGCCCGGCAGTCATGCTGTCGTTCGTGATTGCCGGTTTCGCCTGCGCCCTGGCGGGCCTGTGCTATGCCGAGTTCGCGGCAATGATGCCGGTCTCCGGCAGCGCCTATTCGTACTCCTACGCCACCCTCGGCGAAGGCATGGCCTGGTTCATCGGCTGGTGCCTGGTGCTGGAATACCTGTTCGCTTCGGCCTCGGTCGCGGTGGGCTGGTCGGCCTACCTGATCAGCTTCATCACCACCACGCTGCACATGCCGTTCCCGGATGCACTCAGCGCAGCGCCCATCGCCTGGACAGGCAGCGAGTTCATCGCCTCCGGCAAGCTGTTCAACCTGCCAGCGGTGCTGATCGTGGCGGCGGTGTCCGGCCTGCTGTACGTGGGCGTGACCCAGTCGGCCTTCGTCAACGCGATCATCGTGGCGATCAAGGTCACTGTCATCTGCCTGTTCATCGGCATCGGCGCGGCCCACATCGACCCGGCCAACTGGCAGCCGTTCATCCCGGAAAACACCGGCGTGCCGGGTGAGTTCGGCTGGAGCGGCGTGTTCCGTGCGGCCACCATCGTGTTCTTCGCCTACATCGGTTTCGATGCGGTCTCCACCGCCGCCGGTGAAACCAAGGACCCGCAGCGCAACATGCCGATCGGCCTGCTCGGCTCGCTGGCCGTGTGCACCATCGTCTACATCATCGTCTGCGCGGTGCTGACCGGCATGATGCCGTATCACCTGCTGGGCACCGACAAGCCGGTGGCCACCGCACTGGAACCCTACCCGACCCTGTCCTGGCTGAAGACGTTCGTGGAAATCGGCGCCATCGCCGGCCTGTCCTCGGTGGTGCTGGTGATGATGATGGGCCAGACCCGCATCGCCTACACCATTTCCCGCGACGGCCTGCTGCCGAAGTTCTTCGGCAAGGTCCACACCCGCTTCCGCACCCCGTATGTGGCCACCATCGTGGTCGGCGTGATCGCCGCCGCGCTGGCTGGCCTGGTGCCGCTGAACGTGCTGGGTGAACTGGTGTCGATGGGCACCCTGCTGGCCTTCGCCACGGTCTGCATCGGCGTGCTCGTGCTGCGCTATTCCAAGCCGGAGATCCATCGCCCGTTCCGCGTACCGATGGTGTGGATCATCTGCCCGCTGGGCGCGGCCACCTGCCTGTTCCTGTTCTGGCAGGCGTTCGTGGTGCACTGGCACCTGTTCGTGGGCTGGACGCTGCTCGGCCTGCTGATCTACCTGGGCTACGGCATCCGCAACAGCAAGCTGGCCAAGTCCCCCTGATCCGCCTACGGGCCGGCCTTGTGCCGGCCCGTCCGTTTTCCCTGCGCGCCGGTTGCGGCGCGCTTCGACAAGACCACCAGACATGTTCAAGCAACTGTGGGCCACCAAGCACCCGCACGCCGCCCATGAAGACGCCAACGGCCTGAGCCTGCGCCGCCACCTCGGCCCCTGGGGCCTGACCGCCCTGGGCATCGGCGCGGTGATCGGCGGCGGCATCTTCGTCATCACCGGCCAGGCCGCCGCCAACCACGCCGGCCCGGCGATCATGCTGTCGTTCGTGCTGGCCGCCATCTGCTGCGCTTTCTGCGCGCTGGCCTACGCCGAGTTCGCCTCGATGGTGCCGGTTTCCGGCAGCGCCTACACCTACACCTATGCCACCTTCGGCGAGCTCTCGGCCTGGTTCATCGGCTGGATGCTGGTGCTTGAATACGGCGTCTCCGCCTCGGCGGTCGCGGTCAGCTGGACCGGCTATTTCCTCAGTCTGCTCAGCCAGTTCGACATCCATCTCCCTGCCGCGCTGGTCAGTGCGCCACTGGACGCACAGCTGCGCCCGACCGGCGCGATCGCCAACCTGCCTGCTGCGGCCCTGGTGCTGCTGCTGACCTGGCTGTGCTACGTCGGCATCAGCAAGTCCTCGGCGATGAACATGACGATGGTCGTGCTCAAGACCGGCCTGATCGTGCTGGTCATCGTGGTCGGCTGGAAATACGTGGACACCAGCAACTGGACCCCGTTCATCCCGGCCAACGAAGGCCCCGGCAAGTACGGCATGGAAGGCGTGCTGCGCGGCGCGGCGATGGTGTTCTTCGCCTACATCGGCTTCGAGGCAGTGTCGGTGGCGGCGCAGGAATCGAAGAACCCGCAGCGCGACATGCCGATCGGCATGATGCTGTCACTGGTGGTCTGCACCGTGCTGTACATCGCGATGGCCGCGGTGATGACCGGCCTGGTGCCGTTCCAGCTGCTGGGCACCGACGAGCCGGTAGTGACCGCGGTGGCCGCGCATCCGCAGCTGGGTTGGCTGCGCTGGGTGGTCGAGGTCGGCGCGCTGGTCGGCCTGTCCTCCGTGGTGCTGGTGATGATCATCGGCCAGCCGCGCATCTTCATGATCATGGGCCGCGACGGCCTGCTACCACCGGTGTTCACCAAGATCCACCCCAAGTACCGGACCCCGCACATCAACACCGTGATCACCGGCATCGGCATCGCGCTGCTGGCGGCGCTGTTCCCGCTGGACATCCTGGGCGAGCTGACCTCGATGGGCACGCTGATCGCGTTTGCCGCCGTGTGTGCCGGCGTGCTGATCCTGCGCCGTACCCAGCCGGACCTGCCGCGCCCGTTCCGCATGCCGATGGCCTGGCTGATCTGCAGCCTGGGCGTGCTGAGCTGCCTGGCGCTGCTGTCGGCGATGACGATGCACAACTGGATGCTGATGGGGGTCTGGACGTTCGTCGGTTTCGTGATCTATTTCTGCTACGGGTTCCGGCACAGCCGTTTGCGGGGCAAGTAAGGGGTTGTTTTGCAGGGCCTGCGGCCCTGCACCCGCCGGAGCAACGGCAAGAGCGGGTGTGTTGGTTTGGCGGGGAGGCATGGGTACGCGGGGGACGCCGCAAGTACGTCCCTGTAGGCTTGGCAGCCGCATCCATGCGGCTGACTGATCTGGCCCCCCGTCAGCGGACGCCAAGAAGCGATACTTTGATCGCACTTGGAGGTCCCTTATGTCCCGTCTCACCCGTCGTAGCTACACCGATGAGTTCAAGCACCAAGCCGTGGAGTTGGCCGAGTCGCTCGGGCCTGCCGCAGCGGCCCGTCAGCTAGAGATGTCGGTCAAGACGCTGGCAAATTGGCTTGACGCGGTCCGTGCTGGCCGGTCGTTGACCTCTGAGGCTCGCAGGCCGGCCACCGATCTGGAAAGCGAGATCAGCCGCCTTCGGGCCGAGAACGCCAATCTGAAGATGGAGCGGGAAATCCTAAAAAAAGCGGCGGCGTTCTTTGCCAGAGAGTCCAAGTGAGGTACGCCTTCGTCGCCAGTCAAAGGACTCACTACCCGACTAGGTTGTTGTGTCGGGTTCTTGGAGTTTCTATCTCTGGATTCCATGACTACCTGCGCCGGCAGTGTGCCCAAACGTGCGATGTCGATTCGGCCCTCCGTACCGAGCTTCGGGCCATTCATGTGACCAGCAAGCGCAGTTATGGGCGACGTCGGCTGGTCGAGGCCTTACGAGCCAGGAATCACCCGGTCGGCCACAAGCGCGTGGCACGGCTAATGGCCCAGGAGCGAATCCAGGGCAAGACCAAAGGCCGATCTCGACCCAAGTCCTCCGGCGGCTCATCTCAGCTCGCCCCCAACCTGCTGGATCGGCAATTTGCCCCCGGAACCGGACCGACGGCGTGGGTCGGGGATATCACGTATGTCCCCACCCGTCAGGGATGGCTGCATCTGGCCGTGGTCATCAGCGTCCAGACCCGGCAGGTGCTGGGCTACAGCGTTTCCAAGCGCCTGACTGAAGAGCTGGTGGTGAAAGCATTTGCCAATGCTTGGGCTCTGCATCCACAACGACCCGGCCTGATCTTCCATTCAGATCGTGGTGGGCAGTACTGGGGGAACCAGTTTCGCCAGCTGCTGCAGTCCCATGACGTGGTCCAAAGCATGAGCCGGCCTGGCAATTGCTGGGACAACGCGGTGGCCGAGAGCTTCTTTGCGACGCTCAAGACAGAAGAGGCTGCCGAGCCTTACGCCAGTAGGGAACAAGCCAGCCAATCCATCGCTGCTTACATCCACGGCTTCTATAATCCAGCCCGGCTACACTCGGCGCTGGGCTATCGCTCGCCTAACAACTACGCCCGGCAGCTCCCGGCTGTCGCATGAAACGGCTTCATGGCGTCCGTTTTCAGGGGGCCAGATCAGACACCCCCGCGAACCCATGCCTCCCCACCCCTGACAGTCTCCCGGAGTATCCGGTAGATCCACGCCATGCGTGGATGAATTCATCCGGGAAATGAATTTTCTCTGGTCGATGAATCCTCTGTAGAGCGGAGCCATGCTCCGCTGCGAGCAAGCGCAGCGCCGCGACCCGCTTTTCGCTCTTCCTTCTTCACTCCGTGGCTGGCGCGCACGGAAACTGTCCATGGCCGGTCGGGTGGGCTGTGAAGGGGTGTCCGCGGCATGGATGCCGCGGCCAAGCCCCATGGACGGGTTCACGGCGTCCCCTGCGCAGCCCACCCGACCGGCCAACCCACGGAATCTGCTTCTGAGACCCGCCACGAGGGGCTCAGCCGTTGGCCGAATCCAGTAAAATCACCCGCATGAACGCCCCCACCTTCCCGTACGACACCGCCCGCCTGGGCGAACTGGCCCAGCTGCTGATCGACAACGTCCGCGAGCTGGCCCAGGCCGGCTGGACCCCCGCCACCAGCAGCAACTTCTCGCACCGCCTGGACGACCGCCACGCCGCGATCACCGTCTCCGGCAAGGACAAGGGCCGCCTGATCGAGGACGACATCATGGTGGTGGACTTCGACGGCAAGGCCGTCGGCCGCCCGCTGCGTCCGTCCGCCGAAACCCTGCTGCACACCCAGCTGTACCGCCGCTTCCCGGAAATCGGCTGCGTGCTGCACACCCATTCGCCGGTGCAGACCATCGCCTCGCGCCTGTACGCGCCGCAGGGCCATGTGCACCTGGAGGGCTACGAGCTGCTGAAGGCCTTCGCCGGCAACAGCACCCATGAAATGGCCGTGGACGTACCGGTGTTCGCCAACACCCAGGACATGGACGTGCTGTCGGCCCAGGTCGACGACCTGCTCGACCGGCAGAACCTGTGGGGCTACCTGATCGATGGCCACGGGCTGTACGCCTGGGGCCGCGACATGGCCGAGGCCCGCCGTCACCTGGAGGCCTTCGAGTTCCTGTTCCACTGCGAGCTGGAACTGCGCAAGCTGCGCGGCTGAACCCACGCGCAGGTGCAGATGCCGATCCGGAATCTGCGCCCCGCCCCCGCCCTGCTACCCTGTCTTCCCCCCGAGACGTTCAAGCTGCCGCCATGAGCCGACTGCGCATCTACGACGACACCCGCCCCGAATCGCCGCTGCTGGACACCCAGGACGGCGCACGCATCGCTGCCGAGCTGAAGCAGATCGGCGTCACCTTCGAACGCTGGCAGGCCACTGCCCCGGTCGCGCCCGGCGCCAGCCAAGATGAAGTGTTCGCCGCCTACCGCGCCGACATCGACCGCCTGGTCGCCGAGCGCGGCTTCAAGAGCGTGGATGTGGCCTCGATCGCCCCGGATAACCCGAACCGCGCCGAGCTGCGCAAGAAGTTCCTCGACGAACACTTCCACAAGGAAGACGAAGTGCGCTTCTTTGTCGCCGGCTCCGGCCTGTTCACCCTGCACGTGGAAGACAAGGTCTACGAGATCGAGTGCGTGAAGGACGACCTGATCGCCGTGCCCGATGGCACCACGCATTGGTTCGACATGGGCGATGAACCCAGCTTCGTGGCGATCCGCTTCTTCACCGAGCCGGATGGCTGGGTCGGTCACTTCACCGGCACCGACATCGCACAGAAGTTCCCCCGTTACGTACCCACCCAGGCATCCTGATCCATGCAGCCCCGCGTCATCCTGACCGATATCGAAGGCACCACCAGCAGCATCTCGTTCGTCAAGAACGTGCTGTTCCCCTATGCGCGCCAGGCGCTGCCCGGCTTCGTCGCCGAACACGGCCAGGAGCCGGACGTGCGCCGCTGGCTGGATGCGGTGGCCACCGAGATCGGGGGTGCCTGCCAGGACAGCCTGGTGGTCGAAACGCTGCAGGGCTGGATCGACCAGGACCGCAAGCACACTGCGCTGAAGGCCCTGCAGGGCCGGATCTGGGATGCCGGTTACCGCCGTGGTGACTACACCGCGCACTTCTACCCGGAAGTGGCGGCAGTGCTGAAGGGCTGGCACGCCTCGGGCCTGCCGCTCTACGTGTACTCCTCCGGCTCGGTGCCGGCGCAGAAGCTGTTCTTCGGCTTCAGCGATGCCGGCGACCTCAGCCCGCTGGTGTCGGGCTGGTTCGATACCGAAGTCGGCGGCAAGCGTGAGGCCGACAGCTACCGCCGCATCGTGCAGGCGATCGGCGTACCGGCCGGCGAGATCCTGTTCCTGTCGGATGTGGTCGAAGAGCTGGACGCCGCCCGTGAAGCCGGCCTGCAGACCCGCCTGATCGACCGCCTGGACGACTACCCGCTGCCGCGCACCGGCCAGGCTGCCAACGGCCATGAGCGGGTCGAGAACTTCCAGCAGATCCAGCTGTGAAGCGACGGGTAGATGCCAACCTTGGTTGGCACCTACCAAAGCGGGATACCCCTCAACGATCGTTGAGGGTCTTCACCTTCAGCGCGTCGCGCAGGTTCGTCAGGTCCACCGGGCCACGCACCGCGATGTCGCGCGTCTCGCCCGGCAGCAGGTCCAGCAGGTTGTCTTCCACCTGCACCTCCAGTGCACCGAAGTCGATCCACGCCGCACGTACATAGGCCGCGCTCTGCAGCCGCAGACGATAGTGGTCGCCTTCGATGGCGAGGGTCGCCTTCAGCTTCTGCCGCGGCAGCACCTGGTCCCTGGCTTCGACGAATCCGACCACCTGCCGCGCACTCACCGTGTCGTGCTGCAGCAGCTCGAACACCGCCACCGTACGCCTCGGGTCGGCACCGGCCAGCAGCTCCGCGTCGCGGAAATCACCGATCGAGGTAACACCTTCCGCCGCCAATGCGACCTCTTCCTCACGGCGGCGCAGCACCTTGCCCTCCACGTCCATCACCCGCAGCCGCCAACGCGCATCCTGCGCGGCGCCATCATTGATCAGGCGCACCCGCGTGCGGCCCTCGTCACGCAGCGCCGCCACGGTCACCGGCGCGAAGAAGCGCCGCGCGGCGAAATGCAGTGCCTTCCAGCGGCCAAAATAGTCCACGCTGGACCAGGAAGCGCCCGGCCAGACGTCGTTGAGCTGCCAGTACAGCGAGCCCATCGTGTACGGCCGCGAGGCGCGGTGATGCAACGCTGCCAGGGCGATGCCATCGGCCTGCATCACTTGGCTGAGGTAGACGAAGTCCTCGAAATCCTTCGGCGTGCCGTAGCCAAGTTCAATGTAGTGCAGCAGGCGACTGTTGCCCTCACCGGCCATGAACTTCTGGTGTGCGCGGATCACCGGGCTGTCGATGCGCTGTTCGGCACGGGTGGCGATCTGGTCCACCGTGGCCACCGATGGCCATGCCTGCAGACCGTACTCGGACATGAAGCGCGGCGTCTCCCGCAGGTAGGCCTGCACCGGCAGCGCCGGATTGCCCCACACCTGCCAGTAGTGCTTGTCGCCGCGGGTGGAATCGTTGGCCTTCTCGTCCAGATCATTGCTGGGCGAACTGGACCAGTACGGCACGCCAAGCCCTTCCTCGCCCACCACCGCGCGCAGATCGTTGCCGAACAGGCCCACGTAACCCTGCCAGACCTTCGCCGCGAACGCCGGATCGGCCGCCTTCAGGTCGCGGCCGTGGCCCCAGTCCTTCCAGGCGGTTTCTTCTTCGTTGTTGCCACACCACAGCACGATGCTGGGGTGATGGCGCAGCCGGCGCACGTTGTCGCGCGCCTCGGCGACCACGCTGGCGCGGAACGCCGGATCGTAACCCGGCTGCATGCCACCGCCGAACATGAAATCCTGCCAGACCAGCAGCCCCAGCTCGTCAGCGATGTCGAAGAACGCGTCGTCCTCGTAATAGCCGCCACCCCAGTTGCGCAGCATGTTCATGTTGGCATCACGCGCCGCCACCAGCACCTGGCGCAGGCGTGCGGCATCGACACGTGCGGGGAAGGCGTCGAACGGAATGACGTTGGCGCCCTTGGCGAAGATCGGCACGCCGTTGATGACGAAGGCAAAGCCCTGCCCGCCCTTGCCGTCTTCCTCACGGCGCAGTTCGACCGTGCGCAGGCCGATGCGCTGCTCACGGGCCAGCTCCGGCGTGCCACCATCGTCCAGGCGGGCCTGCACCGTGTAGCGGTCCTGCGCGCCGTGGCCGACTGGCCACCAGCGCTGCGGATCGGCCAGTTCAACCGGAACCTCGACGCTGTTCTGGCCGGGCGTCAGCAGCACCGTGCGCTGCACCTGGGCCACGCTGCGGCCCTGCGGATCCTGCACATCCACCTGCACCACGGCCGAGCCCGCCGCCGCGCCCTGCTCGACCTGCAGCAGCACCGCCAGCTTCGCCTGCTCGGCGCTCAATGCATCAGTGCGCACGGCCACATCGGTCAATCGATGCGTATCCCAGGCCTGCAGGTGGACACCGCGCCAGACGCCGGCGGTGACATAGCGCGGGCCCCAGTCCCAGCCGAAGTGGTAAGCCGGCTTGCGTGCGAAGTTGCCGACCATAGCGTCCTTCGGCTCGTCGCCATACGGCGACGGGTAGTTGCCGGCGATCTTGTGCGGCATTGCCTGCACGCCCGGCAACAGCGTGCGGATCGGCGAACGGAACACGATCTGCAGTTCATTGTCTTTCGCTCGCAGGCGGCCTTCGACCCGAGCGCGCCATGTGCGGTGTGCGTTGTCCGCGCGCAGCAGCGGCTTGCCGTTGAGCTCGACCTCGGCGTAGGTATCCAGGCCGTCGAAGCGCAGTTCGGCATTGGGCTTGGCCAGCGTCGCGGCATCCACGTCGAAGCGGGCGCGGTACTCCCAGTCCGCCAGGCCGATCCACTGCAGCTCGGCCTCCGGCGCGCCAACGTAGGGATCGCGGATCAGCGCGTGGGCCAGCAGGTCGGTGTGCACGCTGCCGGGCACCTGGGCCGCACGCCACTGCTGTAGACCGGGATGGGCCGCACCCTGCGCGTCGCCGGGCAGCATGCGGAATTCCCACTGCGCCTGCAGCGGGGCCGCCAGTGCAGGGAACGCGGAGACTGCGATCAGCAGCAGGAGCAGGCGGACAACGAGGGGAAGGCGATGCACGGGATGCTCCTGTTTTTCCGCCGGGCAGGGCCCGGCGCTACCTGCAATTCCAGTTCATGGCAGTGCCGGGCCATGCCCGGCGTACCAACCTCAACGCACCACGTTCAACACTTCGTAGCACGCGCCCATGGTGTGGTAATCCACCTTGCCAGCCGGGCTCTTCTCGTCGCTGTACTTGCGGTTGTCGGCATCGAGGATGCGGAACCAGGCGCCGTACTGGTGGTCGACGAAGTGCTCCCACGCGTACGCCCAGATGCGCTCGTACCACTGCCAGTAGCGGTCATCACCAGTGCGCTTGGCCATCAGCGCCGCGGTAGCCAGCGTTTCGGCCTGCACCCAGAAGTACTTGTCGTCGTCGCAGACGAAGCTGTCGCCACCGATCGGGGCGCCCTCCATGCCCGGCTGGCGGCGCGATTCCGGCGCGAAACCGTAGTAGAGGCCGCCACGCGACTCATCCCAGCTGCGGGCCACGGCCACATCGAACAGATGCTGCGCGGTCGACACCAGCCAGTCGGCCTGCACATGGCGGTCCAGGATCAGCAGCAGCTTGGCCCACTCGGTCTGGTGGCCCGGCTGGAAGCCCCATGGGCGGAACAGGTGCTTGGGGTCGTCCAGGTTGTAGTCCCAGTCGATCTCCCAGTTGGAATCGTAGTGCTCCCAGACCAGGCCACCGGCCTTGGCGGCCTGGCGGCGGGTCATGTTCTCGGCCAGTTGCAGCGCGCGTTCCACGTAGCGCTGCTCGCCACTGGCCTCGAACGCCGCCAGCATCGCCTCGCACATGTGCATGTTGGCGTTCTGGCCGCGGTAGCCGGTGAAGTTCCACTGGCCATCGGCCTCGTCCTTGTACAGGCCGTGCTGCGGCTCCCAGAAGCGCGCCTCGAGAAGCTGCCAGGTCTCGTCCATCCATGCGCGGGCCTGCTCGAGGCCGGCCTTCAGCGCACAACTGTAGGCCAGCAGCACGAACGCCACACCGTAGCAGTGGTTCATGTCGTCCTCGACCTTGCCGTCGCGCAGGGTCCAGGCGTAACCGCCAGTGGCCGGATTGCGATGCACCTCGCGCAGGTAGCGCACGCCGTGCTCGACGGCGTCGCGGTATTCGGCATTGCCGAACTCGCGGTAGGCCATCGCGTAGTTGAAGACAAAGCGCGTGCTGCTCACCAGGTGGCGGTGGCTGGCGTCGTAGATGCTGCCGTCATCACGGAAGTAGTGGAAGAAGCCGCCGTTCGGATCGATGCAGCGCGGGTGGTAGAACGCCATCGTGTCGGCGATATGCGCACGCAGGAACGCGGGTGAACGAAAATCGGGCGAGGGGCTCATGCGGTAATGTCCTGGGCCTGCAGCAGCTGCTGCACTTCATCGAGCGAGGGCATCGCGGCGAACGCGCCCTTGCGGGTAACAGCCAGCGCACCCACGGCGGCGCCAAAGCGCAGCGTGGCGGTGATCGCCTCCGGGTCCTGGCAGAACGCGGCGAAACCTGCACCGGCCCCGCCCCGCTCCAGCAGGCCGACCAGCACGCCACCGACGAAGGCATCGCCGGCGGCCGTGGTATCGACGGTGGCCACGCGGAAGCTGGTGACCGTGCCGTGGTTGCCGCGGGTATACCAGTGCAGCGTGGCCGCGCCATCGGTAACGATGACCCAGCGTGCCTGCGCCGCCAGCAGACGCTTCAGCACCACGGCCTCCCCATCGGCACCCAGCGGTGCCGCCAGGTAGTCCAGCTCCTCGCGCGACAGCTTGACCAGGTCGGCACGCTCCAGCGCCTGCCACAGGCGCGGCGTCGGGTCCTCGTTGGCCGGCCAGAGGGCCGGACGAAGATTGAGGTCGAGGCTGACCACCGCACCGGCGGCACGCGCGCGCTCCATGCCGGCGAAGGTCGCCTCGGCGATGGAGGGCTCGGTCAGGCTGTTGGAACAGACGTGGAAGCACTGCGCGCTGTCGAAGCAGGCGGCCTGGAAGTCACTGTCACGGAACAGCAGATCGGCGGCCGGCGGGCGGTAGAAACTGAAGCTGCGCTCGCCGCTGGCATCCAGCGCGACGAAGGCCAGCGCGGTCTTGGCCGCATCGGTACGCGCGATGTAATCCGTGCCAACGCCGTGTTCGACCAGGCTGTCAGCCAGGAAGTCACCGAACATGTCGCGGCCCAGCATGCCGACGAACTGGGTCGTCGCACCGAGGCGCGCTGCCGCCACTGCAACATTGGCCGGCGCACCACCGGCGTACTGCAGGAACGCGCGCGGCGTGTCGGCCGAAGCCGCCGGCTGCGCTAGTAGATCGATCAAAATTTCGCCGAAGCAAACGATGGAACCCATTCCGGACTCAGCCTCCCTGCGTTGCGGAAGCCGGCGTACGTGCGCCGACCAGTCCATAGAAGATGATGTAGCCGTAGCACAGCAGCGGCAGGATGAAGCTGGCCTGCACACCAATGTGGTCGGCCAGCACGCCCTGCAGGTACGGCACCACGGCACCGCCGACGATGGCCATGATCAGCAGGCTGGAGCCCTTGTTGGTCAGCGGGCCCAGGCGCTCGATGCTCAGCGCGAAGATGGTCGGGAACATGATGGAATTGAACAGGCCGATCGCCACCACCGAGTACAGCGCGATGTTGCCGGAGCTCAGCATGGTGGTGACCAGCAGCGCCACGTTGACCAGCGCGAAGATCGCCAGCAGTCGGCTCGGTGAGAAGCGAGCCAGCAGCGCGGAGCCGGCGAAGCGGCCGATCATCGCCATCGTCCAGTAGGCCGACACGTAGTGCGTGGCTTCCTGTTCGCTGAAGCCACCGATGTTGGGCATCGACAGGTAGTTGACCAGGAAGCTGCCGATTGACACTTCGGCGCCGACGTAGAAGAAGATGCCCAGCACGCCCAGCAGCAGGTGGCGCTTGCGCAGCGCATCCAGGTAGCTGTGGTGGTGGCCCTGGTCGGCCTGCTCGGTGGCGTCGCTCAGCGCCGGCAGGCGGAACAGGAACACGAACAGCGCCAGCAGCACCAGCGCCACGGCCAGGCCCACGTACGGACCCTGCACGGCCTGCGCCTCGGCGGCACGGTAGGCCAGCTGCTCGGCGGCCGGCAGCGCCGCGATGTCGTCAGCGCTCTTGACCGTGTTGGACAGGATCAGCATGCCGCCGAAGATCGGGGCGATGGCCGTGCCCAGCGAGTTCAGCGCCTGCGCCAGGGTCAGGCGGCTGGAGCTGGTCTGCTCCGGGCCCAGCAACGCGACGTAAGGATTGGCAGCGACCTGCAGCACGGTAATGCCGGTGGCCAGCACGAACAGTGCGCCGAGGAAGGCGCCATACACGCGCAGTTCCGCCGCCGGCCAGAAGCCCAGCGCGCCGATGCCGGCGATCACCAGGCCGGCCACGATGCCCTTCTTGTAACCCAGCGCCGCCACCAGCCGACCGGCCGGCAGCGACATCAGGAAATAGGTGCCGAAGAAGGTGAACTGCACCAGCATCGCCTTGGCGTAGTTCAGCTCGAACACCGCTTTCAAATGCGGGATCAGGATGTCATTGAGGCAGGTCAGGAAGCCCCACATGAAGAAGATCGTGGTGACCACGGCCAGCGCCTTGCCGTTGGTGACGGCAGGTGCGTTGCCCGAAGAACCCGATGGACGGGGCGTTGCGGAGATCGGCATGCGGTACGCGCCTCGATGCGCGGAAGGTCGTTGTTGCGTGGAAGGGGTACGTGGAAGGAATCAGTTCGGTCGTGCGGCACTGCTTTCGCGGATGCGCAACTGCACCGGCGCCACCGTGCGCCGCGGCGGCGCATCCGGTTCGTCCAGCCGCTGCAGCAGCAGCGCGGCAGCTTGCCGGCCACGCTCGCGCGGGTCGGCGGTGAGCGTGGTCAACGGCGGCACGGCCACCGCCGCCTCGGAAATGTCATCGAAACCGGTAACGGCAAAATCACCACCCGGACGGATGCCACGTGAATTCAAGCCCAGCATCAGGCCCAGCGCAACGGTGTCGTTGTAGCAGACCGCCGCACTCGGGCGATGGCCGTCGGCGAACAACTCATCGGTACGCGCCGCGGCTTCCAGGCGGTTCGGCGCCGACTCGATCATCCAGCCTGGCGGCAACGACAACCCAGCCTCGGCCAGCGCCTGCTGGAAGCCTGCGCGGCGCTGGTGGCACGAGCTCGATGCAGCGTGACCACCGAAGAAAGCGATCTGGCGATGGCCACGCTCGATCAGGTGGCGCGTGGCCAGATAGGCACCGTGCTGGTTGTCCAGGGTCAGGAAGTCCCAGTCGGCGCCGTCCAGTTCGCGATTGAACAGCAGCACGTTGGCGTTGGCACCCAGTACCTGGCGCAGCTGCGCGGTGTCGCTGCCCTCGGCCGGTGACAGGATCAAGCCGGCGGGGGTGTGCTCCATCAGCGTTGACAGCACCGCCTGCTGCCGCTCGGGAGATTCGCCGGTGCTGCCCAGCAATGTTACGTAGCCGCGCCCGCCCAACGCCTCGTCCACGCCGGACGCAAATTCGGCGAAGAACGGGTTGGACAGATCATTGATCACCAGCGCGATGCTCGACGAGGTGCGCCGGCGCAGGTTGGCTGCCGCACGGTTGTATACATAGCGCTGGCGACGCAGCTCGGCCTCGACCTTGGCCCGGGTATCGACATTGACCAGCGGGCTGCCACGCAGCACCAGCGACACGGTCGCCCGTGACACACCGATGGCACGCGCGATGTCGGTCACCGTCACCGCCTTGCCGGCGCGCTTGCTGGAACTGCTGCCGTTGTCGTTCATCGTCTTCCCGGACTCCGCTGAAGGCTCAAGCCTAATGGATCAGGGCCGTGTCGTGCCGTGCCGTTCGCTGGGTCACCCCGAACGGCACAGTCCGGCTCAGCGCAGCTGGCTACCCGGCGCCGCGCACCAGGACACCGGCAGGTCCTTCACCGCCGTGCCCCAGCCCTGCTCCGGCGCCGTCGCATCGAGCGCGAAGTGCAGGCGCGGGCCCTGCTGCAGCTGATTCCAGTCCAGCCACACCGGCGCATGCGCCTGGCCATCGACCTGCACACCCTGCACGTACTGCAGACGACGGCCGTCGGCGCCCGGCGCGTCGATGCGCAGGGTCCGGCCATTGCCCAGGTCCACTTCCACCTTGCTGAAGCGCGGAGTATGCAGCAGGAACTGGCCGCTGCCCGGGACCGCCGGGTACACGCCGATGGCGCTGAACAGGTACCAGGCCGACATCGTGCCGAGGTCATCGTTGCCGGTCACGCCATTGGGGGCATTGGTGAACAGCTGCTGCGCAGCGCGCACCACGGCGGCGGTCTTCCACGGCTGGCCGATCAGCGTGTACAGCCACGGCGAGTGCAGGTCCGGCTCGTTGTTCGGGTTGTAGCGGAACTGGTTATAGTAACTGTACGGCCCAACCACCCATTCCTTGCGGGCGGCGTTGAGCGGGTCGGCCTGCAGCGCATCCATCGCAAAGAAGGCATCGAGGCGGCGGCCGGCCTGCGCCCGGCCATCCATCGCTTCGACCAGGCCCGGCACGTCCTGCTGCGCCAGCCACTGGTACTGCCACGCGGTGCCCTCATGGAAGCCGTGATGCGAACGCGGGCTGTAGTGACCGTCGGCCGGGGTGTACCACTGGCCGTCCTCGGTACGCGGGCGCGGGAAACCGGTGAAGCCAGTCTCGGCATCGCGCACCTGCGGGTCCCACACCTTGCGCCAGTTGCGGCCGCGCTCACGCAGCGTCGCCGCATCCTGCGCATGGCCGAGGCCATCGGCCATCTGCGAGAGCGCGCAGTCGGCCAGCGCGTATTCCAGTGTGGCCGAGCCACCGTGGTGCGGATCGACGTCCATGCCCTTGGACGGGTAAGCACGGTCGTAGACCACATAACCCTTGTCCAGGTAGGTGGGGTTGCCGGAGCGGCCAGCCATGCGCGAGTTCAACGGCGGCGTGCCGAAGGCGTTGCGGCGCAGCGCATCCCAGGCCTGCGATTCGCGGCCCTTGAGTGCACCGAAGCGCCACAGGTCGACCATGAACGGCGTAACCGGGTCGCCGGTCATGATGTTGGTCTCGAAGTTGGCATAGCCCCAGCGCGGCAGCCAGCCGCCCTGTTCGTCGATCGCCAGCAGGGTACGGCCGATGTCACGCGCCACGTCCGGGCGGGTCAGTGCCAGCCACTGGTTCTGCGCCCGGTAGGTGTCCCACAGCGAGAAGTACTCGTAGTAGGTCCAGCCGTCGGCACGATGGATGCCATCGTCGTAGCCGCGGTAGCGGCCGTCTGCATCGTTGCCGGTCATCGGCTGCAGCAGCGCGTGGTAGACCGCGCTGTAGAACACGGCGCGGTCGTCGGCGGTACCGCCCTGCACCCGCACTCGTCCCAGCTGCTCGCGCCAGGACTGCTGGGACAACGTGCGCATGCGGTCGAAACCGAGCAGCGCGCCGCCCTGCATGCCTTCTGCGCGCAGGTTGGTGCGCGCGCCTTCGGCATCCACGTGCGAGATCGCGCTGACCGCCGTCACCGACTGGCCCTTGGCCAGATCGAAGCTGAGCCAAGCGCCGTTCGGCTTCTGCTCGCCTTCCATGCTGTGGCGTGCACCGGGCAGGCCACCGCCCTCACCCCAGGTGCCGTGCGCCTTGAACGGGCGGTCGAACTCAATGCGGAACCAGGTGGTGTACTGGTGGCCGCCACAGAAACTCTTGGTGACCAGCTTGCCTTCCACCACGCGGTCGCCGACCACGTCGACCACGCTGCCGATCACCGAATGGCGCTCGTTGGCCTGGCCGACATTGACCAGCACGTGGCCTTCGCCCTGGCGCTGGCTGAAGGTGTAGCGCTCGGCGGCGGCGCGGGTGCGCGCGGTCGCCTCGGCGTCGATGCCGCCATAGCTGGTCAGCCGCACCTTGTAGTAGCCGGCCTGGCCGATCTCGCCGTCATGGGTGTAGTTCGATGCGTACGCCTTGTGATCGAACTGCTTGGCGTTGCCGGTATCGAAATCACCGCCCGGACCGATGCTGCCGGTCACCGGCAGGATCGACACCTGCCCACCCTGCTCCCAGCAACCGGCGCCGGAAATGAACGAATGGCCGAAGCCACGGATCTTCTCGTCGTCGTAGCGCCAGCCGGAATAGTGGCTGCCGATCGGACTGACCTGGATCAGGCCGAACGGCGCCGACGCGCCCGGGAAGGTATTGCCGTCGTCCTTGCTGCCGATGAAGGTGTTGACCTCACGCTCCAGTGCTGCCGGCGCGGCCTGCAGCAGCATCGGCATGGCCGAAAGCGCCAGCAGGCAGGCCAGGCGCGCCAGCGGGCGCGAGGTCGATGGGACGGCGGGAGCGGACGGCACTGGACGCATGTCGGGTTCCTGTAGTCGATGACACGGAGGCAGACGGCCGGGGCCGTCCGGCTCGCTTCCGCTGAGCCCTGCCATGATCGGCAGAGAGCTCCCCCTGGAATGACGCCCGACCCACCAGACCGTGGATTTAGATCGATTCAAGTAGAGCATGCAGGTTCAGCCGAATGCATTCTGCGGCGCAGCATGAGATGAGGATGTTCGGCAGGGCTGCGCCCTGCACCTGCTACAAGCTGGAGCAACAGCAACAGCAGAAGCTGGTTTCCTGCGGGGAGTCGGGGTGGGTCCGGTTGCGGGGGACGCTGCAAGTACGTCCATGTAAGCTCGATCGCCGCATCCATGCGGCTCACGCCCCCGCAACCGGACCCACCCCGCCTTCGACAGATTCCCGCGATCTGTAGATCCACGCCATGCGTGGATGAATCTCTGTCAGATAGCGAAATCAATTGGGGTCAGATCCGTTTTCCAACGGAAAACGGATCTGACCCCATGACCCCATGCCGCACCAGGATCAATCCAACCGTCACCGGGAAACTGTCGAAGGTGGGGCGGTGTCGGATTGCGGGGTGTCCGCGGCATGGATGCCGCGGCCAAGCCCCCATGGACGGGTTTACGGCGTCCCCGCAATCCGACACCGCCCCGCCAAGCCACAGACAACCCAGAGCCGCTTTGGCTTTGGCTTTGGCTTTGGCTGTAGACGTCGCCCTGGCTTGAAGCAGGTGCAGGGCGCAGGCCTGCCGACGCACCCTCCTCTGCGCACGAAAACGATTTCACTGTTTTCAGCAAACCGTCATAACTTCGCCACGCCAGTACCATATTGCGCAGCAGCATGCGCCCATGCGCGACCCATGCTACAAAACGCCCGCCCATCGCTTAGATCGATCCAAGACGACGTTGCGATGGCCGGGAGTTGGGGAAGCAGGAACAGGACGTACCAGGCCACGCGCACGGTGCTACTGCCACTGCATGGCGAAAGCGACAATGTCACTTCAAATTAGATCGATTCAAGTTGTCCGTGCCACGTCACCGGATCAATCCAGGAGAGAGGGAGAGATGGGAATGAAGCATTCAACACGCACGCACGGCCAGGACGCATTGTCACTGGCCATCGCGCTGGCCCTGGTCGCCGCCGTCATTCCGGCAGGCGCCGCCGCGCAGCAGGCCGCTTCCACCGGCTCGCAGGACGCCACCAACCTGGACAGCGTCCAGGTCACCGGCTACCGCTACGCCATCGAAAAGAGCCTTGAGCAGAAGCGCGACGCCAACGCCGTGGTCGAGGTGATCACCGCCGAAGACGTCGGCAAGTTCCCCGACAAGAACGTCGCCGACGCGCTGCAGCGCGTGCCGGGCGTGGTCATCACCCGCAGCGGTGGCGAAGGCAAGAGTGTCAGCGTGCGCGGCCTTGCGCCGGACCTGACCCTGACCCAGTTGAACGGCAACTACGTCGCCACGTCGGAAACCAACGACGAGGCCACCCGTTCGTTCAACTACACGCTGCTGCCGTCGAACATGCTGTCCAGCGCCGAGCTGTTCAAGTCGCCGGAAGCACGCATCGACGAAGGCGGCATCGGCGGAACGGTGATCCTGCACACCCGTCGCCCACTGGACATGGAATCCAACTCAGGCTTCGTCACGCTCGAGGGTACGTCCTCCGATACCCACCACGATATCGACCCGCAGGCGTCGGCGTTGTACTCGTGGCACAGCAAGGATGAGCGCTTCGGCGTGCTGGTCGGCGTGACCCAGCAGAAGCGCACCACCCGCACCATGGAAGCCAGCACCGAGGACTACCAGTGGTATGGCGCCGGCAAGGCGCGCGATGCCTATGGCAACGTGCAGGCGCAGGACGGCATCCACTACTGGTGGGGCAGGTCCGGCTTCAACAACCAGACCGGCGGCAACTACAGCGACTTCTTCATGCCGACGTCGGTCAACTTCGCCGTGAAGGAAGAAAAGCGCGAGCGCAAGGGCGGCCAGCTGACCTTCCAGTTCAAGCCGGTCGACAACGTCACGATGACGGCCAACTACTTCCGCTTCGAGCTGCAGGGTGACTACACCCAGAACATGCTGAAGATTCCGGAATGGAGCATGGCCCGCTTCAACGGAGACGGAAACTGGGCGGGCGGCCGCCTGCTCAACGGCCTGGACTTCGACCCCAGCGGCAACACTGTCACCGGGGCGCAGTTCGAGAAGCTGGCCGGAAAGACCTACTACTGCAGCGAAGACCAGGCCAAGGCGGCCGGCCTCCAGCCCGGCGGCTGGGGCCCGGACGACTGCACGGTTCCCACACCGCAGCTGACCGGTGGCTACAGCAAGGAAAAGGCGCTGTCGCAGACCGCTGACCTGACCATCGACTGGGATATCAGCCCGCTGTGGAAGGCCTCGTTCACCGGCGGCCGCACCTGGTCCGAAGGTGGTCCTTCGATGAACTTCCGCATGTCGGCCAAGCCGCGCCGCAAGGTCGGCAACGACTATCTGTCGGGCAATCTGTACAGCGCCTGGGATCTGACCGGCACGCCCTCGGCCACCTTCTCGCCCGACCTGCAGCAGCAGCTGATGAACGGCATTGCCGAAGTCGACACCGGCTCGACCGATTCGTCGTGGAAGCGCACCGAGGTCAAGCAGAACTACTTCCAGGCCGACGTCACCAAGTTGTTCGAATCCGGCTGGCTGGACTCGATCCAGTTCGGCGCCAAGTATCGCGACGGCAAGGTCCACCGCAATACCGGCAACACCTATTGGGTGTGCCCGGGCCGTGACCCGGCCGACTATGACAACAGCCGTTACCAGAGCGGTTGCGATCCGACCGCTGGCGACGCGCAGCCCGGCTTCTTCCTGTCCAATCCGATCAGCAACATCGCGGGCGGGTTCAATGCCAACGTGTTCCCGGGCATCAACTACCCGGCCTACATCGATTACCTGAACAAGACCTACGGCGGTTCGCACAACCGTACCGAGGAAGACTTCGTCTACGACGTCAACGAGAAGATCTACTCGGGCTACTTCCAGGCCAACTTCCGCACCGAGCGCGTGCGCGGCAATGTTGGCGTGCGCGTGGTGCGCACCAAGCAGTTCGCGCAGTCCTCCGATTCGATCGAGAAGTTCAACGACTACTTCCTGGACAACGCCTCCGGCGCGCCGATGGCGTGCACCGACCCGACCGCTGCGGCCTACCCGACCTACAGCTGCGAGAGCGGCTTCGTGCGCCTGCCGCACGACCTGGCGCAGAGCAAGACCTACAGCCTGATCGGCGTGGACCGCACCTACACCGACGTGCTGCCGAGCTTCAACATTGCCTGGGACATCACCGATACCCTCGTGTTGCGTGGCGCCGCCTCCAAGGTCATCGCCCGTCCTGGCTACACCGACATCGCGGCACCGGGCGCACTGAGCTACTACAGCGACGAGTACGTCAATGACCGCCGCGTTGCCGGCGGCGCCTCGACCGCAGGCTGGGTCGGCCAAGGCAGCAACAAGCAGCTGGAACCGTTCAAGGCCACCCAGTTCGACCTCGGCCTGGAGTGGTACTTCCAGCCGGGTGCGGTGGCCGGTGTCGGCCTGTTCCGCAAGAACGTGGACAACTTCACCCTGCCGGTGGTGCGCGACACGCCGATGGTCATCGGCGGTGAAGCCGTGAACGTGCAGCGCTACGAAACCCAGGCCAATGGTCGCGATGGCGTGTCGCAGGGCGTAGAGCTGTACGGCCAGTACACCTTCGATTTCGGTGTTGGCGTGCAGGCCAACTACACCTACAACGACACCAACCTGGCATCCATCGTGCTTGATGGGCAGGAAATCGGCTCCTCGCCGCTGGTCGGCAGCGCCAAGAACCAGGCCAACGTGACGGTGTTCTACGAGAACGAGAAGTTCCTGGCGCGCGCTTCGTTCAACCGTCGCGGCCAGGTGGTCGGCGGGCTCAACAACGGCCTCACCGTCTACACCGAACCGTACGACCAGCTGGACCTGAATGTTGCCTACAACCTGACCCCGGACTGGACCCTGACCGCATCGGTGATCAATGCGACCAAGTCCGAGCAGCGCGTGCACCTGGGCAACGACACCAAGGCCCGCCTGATCTCCAACACCTACGCAGGCCGCCAGCTGTACTTCGGCGCCACCTGGAAGTTCTAAGGCACTACGGGTTGCCCGGGCCCTCCCCGGCGCAACCCTCGCACCGCCCCGGTGGGGACGTTCCTCCACGGCAGCCGCGCTGGTACAGGTGGCTGCCGTCTTCATTGGTGCGTGCCCGTTGGTGCGTGCTCACCGGTGCGTCGTCATTCAGCCCGGCGCTTGACCCTGCCATCGTTGGAAGGTGCACACTGATTCGACCTCACGAGCACCGAAGGAGCTACAGATGGAATTCCATGTCGACGGCATGACCTGCGGTGGTTGCGCGCGCAGCGTGACCCGCGCGATCCAGCAGATCGATCCGAACGCCAGCGTGGTTGCCGACCCGCCGACCGGCCTGGTCAAGGTGCAGACCACCGCGTCGCAGGAACAGGTGTTCGCCGCGGTGAACGATGCCGGTTTCCCGCCGCGTACCGTCTGATCCCCTGCCCTGCGTCCACAAGGAAGCCCGCCCCGTGCACTGTCACAGGGCGGGCCTTCTAGTGCACGCGATATCGATTCACTGCTTCTGGCTGCGTCGCCGCACCGCACCGGTCTTTGCCGTATCGACCGTCACCGGCGTCTCATCGTCCTCACCCAGCCGCTGCAGGATTGGGCACTCCGGGCGCTCATCTCCCGCGCAGCAGCTGATCAGCGATTTCAGCGTGTCCGCCATCTGCCGCATGTGCTCGATGCGCTGCTCCAGATCGGCGATGTGCTGCTCGGCCAGGCGCTTCACGTCGGCGCTGTGCCGCGAAGTGTCATTCCACAGGCCCAGCAGGTCGGTGATTTCGGCCACCTGGAAGCCGAGATCGCGTGCGCGGCGGATGAAACGCAGGCGGTGGATGTCCGCCTGCGAGTAAGCCCGGTAGCCCGACTCGGTTCTATCGGCCGCAGGAATCAGGCCGATCTGTTCGTAGTAGCGGATCATCTTCGCCGACACGCTGGAGGCCTTGGCAGCGTCACCGATATTCATGCGGATCTCCTTCAGTGGGTGGCAGCGGCGGCGTCCGCCATCGGTGGCTGAAAGCGGCGCAGGCGCAGCGCGTTGCCGAGCACGAACACGCTGGACAATCCCATCGCACCGGCCGCGAACACCGGCGACAGCAGCACGCCCAAGACCGGGTACAGCACACCGGCCGCCACCGGAATCAACGCGGTGTTGTAGGCGAACGCCCAGAACAGGTTCTGCCGGATGTTGCCCAGCGTCGCCTTCGAGAGCGCGATGGCATTCGGCACGCCCTGCAGATTGCCCGACATCAGCACCACATCGGCCGATTCCACTGCGATATCCGTGCCGGTCCCGATGGCCAGGCCGACATCGGCCTCGGCCAGCGCGGGTGCATCGTTGATGCCGTCTCCAACGAACGCTACATGACCGTAGGTGGCCTTCAAGCGGCGCACCGCCTCGACCTTGCCTTCCGGCAGCACCTCGGCCACGACCTCGTCGATGCCGAGCTGCCGCGCGATCGCCTGCGCGGTACCGGCGTTGTCACCGGTGATCATCGCCACCTTCAGACCGAGCTGATGCAGTGCCGCGATCGCGGCCGGCGTGCTCGGCTTGATTGGATCGGACACCGCGATGATCGCGGCCAGGCGGCCGTCGACGGCGGTATACAGCGGCGACTTGCCCTGGCTGCCCAGCGCTGCCGCCAGCGTCGCAGACACAGTGATGTCGACGCCGAGGTCGCGCATGAAGCGATCGGCACCGACCTCCACCCGCGCACCATCGACGTTGGCACGCACGCCCATGCCGGTGACCGATTCGAAATCGGCCATCGCCGGCAACGCGATGCCCTGCTCGGTGGCCGCGTCAACGATGGCGCGGGCAATCGGATGCTCCGAGCGCGATTCCACCGCCGCCACCGCCGCCAGCACCGTGCTGCGATCAAAACCGCCGGTGATCTCGAAGTCGGTGAGGCGCGGGCGGCCCTCGGTCAACGTACCGGTCTTGTCCACCGCCACCACCTGCGCGTCCTTCAGCAGCTGCAGCGCCTCGCCCTTGCGGAACAGCACGCCCAGTTCGGCGCCACGACCGGTGCCGACCATGATCGAAGTCGGCGTAGCCAGCCCCATCGCACACGGGCAGGCAATGATCAGCACCGCCACCGCATTGACCAGCGCGAAGCTCAGCGCCAGCGACGGGCCGAAGATCAACCAGACCGCGAACGTCGCCAGCGCCGCCAGCATTACCGCCGGCACGAACCACAACGTGACCTTGTCGACCACGGCCTGGATCGGCAGCTTCGAGCCCTGCGCCTGTTCGACCATGCGGATGATCTGCGCCAGCATGGTCTGCGCACCCACTGCGGTCGCACGTACCGTCAGTGCGCCCTTCTGGTTGACCGTGCCACCGACAACGCTGCTGCCCGGCAGCTTCTCGACCGGAACCGGCTCGCCGCTGATCATCGACTCGTCGATGTAGCTGCGGCCTTCGATCACCTCGCCATCCACCGGCACGCGCTCGCCGGGGCGCACTTCCACCACGTCGCCGCTCAGCACTTCATCGACCGGGATGTCGGCCGCGCGACCGTCACGGATCACATGCGCGACCTTGGCCTGCAGGTTGACCAGGCGCTTGATCGCCTCGGAGGTGCGGCCCTTGGCACGCGCTTCAAGGAAGCGGCCGAGCAGGATCAGCGCGACGATCACTGCCGCTGCTTCGTAGTAGACGTTGACCGTGTCCTGCGGCAACAACCGTGGTGCAAAGGTCGCCACCACCGAATAGCCGAACGCCGCGGCGCTGCCCACCGCCACCAGCGAGTTCATGTCCGGCGCAAGCCGCAGCAGCGCCGGGAACCCCTTCTGGTAGAAACGGCGGCCCGGAATGGCCAGCACCAGCGCGGTCAGCACGAACTGCAGGTACCAGCTGGCCTGCATGCCGATCGTCGACATCACCCATTCGTGCATGCCGGGAATCAGATGCGACCCCATCTCCAGCACGAACACCGGCAGCGCCAGCGCGGTCGCCACGATCAGGTCGCGCTTCAGTTCAGCGCGCTCGGCATCCTTCTTTTCCGCAGCCTCGTCATCGGAGTGCACGCCCGCCTCGATCACCCGCGCGTCATAACCGGCCTTGTCGATGGCGGCGACCAGGGTGGCCACATCGGCCACGCCGCGCACCGTGGCGCGTTCGGTGGCCAGGTTCACGCTGGCCTGGCTGACCCCCGGCACCGCGAGCAGCGCACGTTCTACACGGCCCACGCAGGACGCGCAGGTCATGCCCTCTACCGACAACTCGGTGGTGCCGGCCGGCACGTCATAGCCCACCCGCTGCACCGCCTGGATCAGCGCGGCGCGATCGACCGGACCGGAGGGCCGGATGTCCGCGCGCTCGGTGGCGAGGTTCACAGAGACGCTGCCGACGCCCTCGACCCTGGACAGTGCTGCCTCGACCCGGCCCACACAGCTGGCGCAGGTCATGCCCTCGATGGGCAGGCTGATGGTGGCAGGGCTTGCGGGGGCCGCAATGGCTCGGGGCGTGCTCATGATCGGATTCCCGGGGTTCCTTCTGGATGCGGACAGGCTAAACCTTTCCATCGTGGGAAGGTCAAATCCAGCCGCCCCGGGATCGACCGGTAGCGCCGGGCCATGCCCGGCGTACCGCCTGAAACCCGCCTCAGAAGGTGAACACATACTCCAGCGCGAACTCGCGGCCCACCGCACCCAGCAGGCGGGTCGGGGCGAAGTCGTAGTCCAGCTTGTACGGATCCTTGTGGTTCCAGCTGGCCGAGTTGAACGCGTTGTTGACGTACACGTTGACCTTCGCGTGTTCGGTCACCTGGTAGCCCACGTTGAAGTTCCAGGTGATGAACGGCCCGACCCTGCCGAAATAGCGGGCGGTCTGCTGGCCTGCATTCGGGTTCGGGTTGGGCGAGCCGTCCGGACGCGTCGCCGGCTCCAGGCAGTTCAGCGACGGGCTGTCACTGGGCACGTAGCCATCGGCGAACGGCAGGCAGCCGCCGGGGTTGTCCAGGCGGTCGGTGCCCCAGTGGTAGCGCACGCCCGGCACCGAGCCGACGCGGTCGGCATAGACGTTGGCGTTCCAGTTGCCGCGCTGCCAGGCCAGGCTCGCGCGCAGCTTGCTGCGCAGGTCACGGTCGCGGCGCTCCGGATTCGGGTCGTTGGCGTAGCGCTGTTCCTTGGTGGAGATCTGGTTGGTGTAGTTCAGGCCCAGCTGGAAGCTGCCCCACTGTGCGGTGTCCAGGCGATAGCGTGCGGTCAGGTCGATGCCACGCACCTCACGACTGGCCAGGTTGAACGGGCCGCGCTCGATCGATACCAGGCGCCCGTTGCTGTCGCGGTTCACACGTGCCAGGATGCCGGCACAGTACTCGCCGCCGGCCGGATTGGCCCACGGCGTACCGTCCATGTTCTTGCCGGTCAGGCAGCCCGCTTCGCTGGCCAGCACCTCGTCGGCGCCAACGTCGACGATCATGTCTTCCAGTTTGATCGCCCAGTAGTTGGCGCTGACCGACAGGTTCGGCAGCACGTCCCAGACGAACCCGACGGTCCACGAATCACCGGTTTCCGAGCGCAGCAGCGGCGTGCCACGGCGGTTCACATCGAACGTGTACCAGACATCGGTGTTGCCCACGCCGCAGTTGTTGACCAGGTAGGCACCACTCTGGATGCAGCGCAGGCGGTCATAGGTCTGTACTTCGGAGCTGCTCGGCTGGCCCAGCAGGTAGTGCATGTCCGGCGCGTGGAAGCTGGTGGCATACGAGCCGCGCACCAGCAGCGATTCCACGGGGCGCCATTCCAGGCCGACATTCCAGGTGGTTTCCTTCTGGCTGCCGATGTCCAGCGCTTCGCTGCTGTCGTCGGCCTTGTAGTTGCCATAGCGGTCATAGCGCGCGGCCGCGGTGGCGGTCACGCTCTCCAGCAGCGGGATCTTGAACTCGACGCCGGCCGAATAGCGGGTGCGCTCGCCGCCGCCGCGATCGACGTTCTGCAGGTCGAAGTCGATGCCGGCGCGCGGGTCCGGACGGAGGTGGTAGCCCTGCTGCGCGACTTCGGCCACGGCGGCGAACGAGATCGGGCCGGCCCATCCCTGGAACAGCTCGCCGGTGATGTCCGCCGAGGCCTGGTTGACCCACGACGCCGCACGGTTCTTCGCCACCGTGCCCATCTGCCAGTACTGGTCCGGCGTCAGCGGATTCCACCAGCGCGATTCGTTCAACGCGTAGATCGCTTCGCCATCGGCAGTGGTGCCGAGGCGCGGGCCGAGGAAGTAGTCGTACGACTTCTGCTTGTCCACCACGTTCTGCCGCTCTTCCACGCGGTAATACGACCGCCCCACCGTGGCGCTCCAGTCGAAGCGGTCAGCGAGTCGGCCGCGCAGGCCGGCGCTCCAGTCCCAGGACAGTTCGCGATTGGTGTTGCGCAGCGTATCCAGTCCGCCCACCTCGTTCGGAGTGAACTGGCGCGCGCCCAGGATCGGGCGGTTGCGGTTGGCATCCCAGTAGTAGCCGTTGTCATCATCGACCAGCGACACGCCGGGCGGGTTGGTGCCCCAGATGGCCTCCGAGCGGTATACCGCCAGGTTGGTCCAAGCCTGCAGGTCGTTGCTGAAATCAAAGGTGGCATACAGGTTGCCGGACACGTTCTCGGCGCCGCCGGTGAGCAGCCAGTTGGCGTAGTCGGCGCTCATGCCGCACAGCCGGCCGGTGTTGGTGATGGTGTTGGCGGCGTAGTTGTAGACCAATCGATCGGCGGTGTAGTACTCGCCATCGAACTTCTCGCAGGTGCCGGCCGGTGGCGCCAGGCGCTGGCCGTTGCTCGGATCGATCAGCGCCAGGCCGGCGGTGGGACGGAAGCCAACCTTGCGCTGTTCCATGTTCCAGGACGGATACGGTGCATCATCGGCATCGTCCATCTGCGGGCGATCGCGGCCGAACAACGGATCGCGCTTGGTGTACTGCAGCGCGTAGGTCACGCTCCAGTTGTCGCCGGTCTTGCCGCCGGCCCAGGACAGGTCCCAGGTATCGCGCCCGCCCTCGGTGGAGGTACCACCACGCACGCGCACTTCGTCGCCGTCGAAATTGGTTTTCAGGATGACGTTGACCACGCCGGCAATCGCATCCGAGCCATAGATGGCCGAGGCCCCACCGGTCAGTACTTCGATGCGTTCCACCGCAGCAGCCGGAATGTTGCCGTAGTTGGAGAAGTTGGTCTCGCCGCCGTACGGCAGCGGGTAGTCGGCCACACGACGGCCATTGACCAGCAGCAGCGAGCGGTTCGGGCCCATGCCGCGCAGGTTCAGGCCGCTGGCGTTGGGCGTGTGCGAGCCCCATTGCGAGGCCGCCTCGACGGTGCCGGTGGCCTCGGTGAGGGTCTTCAGCGCGTCGTACACGCTGACGAAGCCTTCCTTCTGGATCTGCGCGGCGCTGATTACGTTGACCGGCGCCGGGCCCTCGACGCTGGCGCGCTTGATGCGCGAGCCGGTGACCGTGACCGCGTCGAGATCCTTGGTGGACGAACTGGCCGCCTCCTGCGCACTGGCAGCCAGGGGAAGCAGGGCCAGGACCAGGGCCTGGGACAGCAGGTGACGGCGCTTGCGGACGATCTGAGCCATGGGTGGTTGCTCTTCGAAAGTGTGGACGCATGGACGGGTGGTGGTGCGGCACTACGGGTGATCCGGGCGCCTGGATCGGTTCGGGACCGACGCAGCACCCTCCCCTGTGGATCGATCCAAACTAAAGCACAGCTGAATCACACCCGGCATGCGGCAACGCAGCAACATGCAGCGACATGCCGCTATTCGCTTCCAGTACCGATAGCAATCAAAGGGTTGCGAAACATCGCTGAGAGACCGGCGCACACGTCAATGACACGATCACGACAACCCCGCGCGGAACGGTTCTGTCCGTGATGGCGTGTACGCACGACAGCGCGTCGTTGTAGAGCCGAGCCCGCGCTCGGCTGCTGTTTGCCGCGAAGCGCAGCCTAGCGTGGGCTCGGCTCTACACAAGAAGCGGGCTACCTTGCGCCGTCCAGCGCCTGCCGCAGCGAGGCCACGGTGGCGGTAGCGGTCTGGCTCCAGTCCGGGTCCAGCCCGCGCAGGGCCGGGTTGTGGAACTGCATGGCCGAGCGCCGCAGTCCCTTGGCCGAGGCGTGCAGTTCGGTGCAGCCGGTCCGTCGCGCAACGGCCGCGATGTTGGCCGGACCCAGCCCGGCACCTGCCATCACCGCAATACGTCCGGCGGCCTGGGTAACCAGCCCCGCCAGGACATCGGCGCCGGCCTCGGCGCTGACCTGGCCGCCGGACGTCAGCACACGCTGGCAGCCGAGCCCGATCACCTGCTCCAGCGCCGCCGACAGATCGCGAGCCGCGTCGAACGCGCGATGGAAGGTCACCTGCAACGGCCCGGCGGCCTGGACCAGCTCGCGGCACAACGCCACGTCAACACCGCCTTGCACATCCATCGCGCCGATCACCACGCCATCGCACCCCAGCGCGCGGCACTGCGCGATGTCACGCAGCATCAGTTCGGTTTCCAGTGCGTCGTAGTGGAAGTCGCCCGGGCGCGGCCGCACCAGCACGAACAGCGGGATCGACAGGCGTTCGCGTGCGATCGCGATGCTGGCGAAGGACGGCGTGGTGCCGCCCTCGGCCAGGTTGTCGAACAGTTCGATACGGTCGGCGCCGCCGGCCTGCGCGGCCAGCGCCGAGGCCAGCGAGTTGCTGGCGATCTCCAGGGTCAGGCGCGTGCTCACGCCTGGGTGCTCGTGTAGATCGACGGCGAGTCGCGCAGGTCATCCTGGCGCTGCGCATCGCACACGGCGTAGACGAAACCGCGATGCAGCGCGTAGGCGCCCACCTCGCCCTGCTTGTTCATGGCCAGGAAGCACACCTGCAACGTTCTGCTCGCTTCCGGGCGCTTGCGCACCACGCGGACGATCGCTTCGCGGCAGGCCTGCGCCGGCGAGCGCCCCTGGCGCATCAGTTCGACCACCAGGAACGAGGCGGCGTTGCGGATCATCTCCTCGCCCACGCCCGAGGCAGTGGCTGCACCGACGTCGTTGTCGACGTAGAGGCCGGCACCGATGATCGGGCTGTCGCCAACGCGACCGTGCAGTTTCCACGCCATGCCACTGGTGGTGCAGGCACCGGCCAGATGGCCCTTGGCATCCAGTGCCAGCATGCCGATGGTGTCGTGGTTGTCGCTGTTGCCGGGAATACCACGGCGCTCGGCATTGATCTGCGGCTGGTACTTCTCGGTCTTCAGCCACTCGCGCCAGGCCGCCTCGGCCTGCGGCGTCAGCAGGTGCTGGCGTTCGAAGCCCTGCTGCACCGCGAACTGCTGCGCGCCGTCGCCCACCAGAAGTACATGCGGGCTGTTCTCCATGACTTTGCGGGCCACGGACACCGGATGCAGGATGTCGACCAGCGCGGCCACCGCGCCACAGCGGCCATCGCCATCCATGATGCTGGCATCCAAGCTCAGCACGCCGTCGCGATCCGGATTGCCGCACTGGCCGACGGTGGGGTTGCACAGCTCGCTCTCGGCCCAGCGTGCGCCCGCTTCCACCGCGTCCAGCGCGCTGCCACCCTGCGCCAGCACGTTCCATGCGGCCTGGTTGGCCGGTACGCCGAAGTCCCAGGTGGAGACCACCCGGGCCCCACCCTGCGTGCGTCCCTGCACGCCCGGCAAAGCCGCCATGCCTGCGGCCAGTGCACCGGCCTGCAGGAACTGCCTGCGATCCACCATCTTCCCCTCCCAGTCTGCAATGCACCGCCGGCCCGATGCCGGCCGTGCCGATCAGTCGTGCGTGGGCTGCCGTGCGGCGTGCCAGACCGCTGCGCCGAGCACGCCCAGCTGGCCGTGTTCCACGCGCCACACCGGCACCTGGCGCAGCACTTCGGTCAGCACGCCCTTGTTGAGGAAGCGCTCACGGAAGCGGCCGTCGGCCAGGAAATCCTGCACGTGCGCGGAAATGCCGCCGGCCAGGTACACCGAACGTGCACCGACGGCGATCGCTGCGTCGCCCGCCAGGCTGCCCAGCCAGGCACAGAACACCTGCAGCGTCTCCACGGCCAGCGCATCCTCGCCGCTGCGGGCGGCGCCGATCAGCGCCTCGGTGCTGGTCCACACCGGGGTGGACCCGCGCAGCTCGCACAGGCACGGATACAGGTTCATCAGGCCACTGCCGGACAGCACACGCTCGTTGTCCACATGCGGCCAGCGCTGCAGCAGCTTGCCCAGTACCTGCAGTTCAAGCGCGTTGCCGGCGCCAAGGGAAGCATGGCCGATCTCGCTGGCCAGCACCGGGCGCTCGCCATCAGCGAAACGCAGCGCGGCGCCCAGGCCGGTACCGGCACCCAGCACCAGTGCCGGGAACGCCTGCGCCGGATCGGCGTCGCCGTTCAGTGGCACCAGGGTGTCCGGCTGCAGGTACGGGATGGCCAGCGCCACCGCTTCGAAATCATTGATCAACTGCAGCTCATGCAGACCGGACTGCGCGCGGGTGGCCGACAGCGAGACCGTCCACGGCAGGTTGGAATTGATCAGCACATCGCCATCGAGCAGGCCGGCGATGGCCACCACCGCGGTCTGCACTGGCTGGCTGAGGCCTGCGGTGAAATCAGCAAGGATCGCCGCCAGGCCGGGATGCTCGGCGCACGCGTAGGTGCGATGGCTGCCCAGCCGCGGCGCCTGGCCGGGTTGCGTTTCCGCCAGGGCGAGGCGGGCGAAGGTGCCGCCGACATCGGCGACAACGAGACTGCGCGGAAGACCGCCGCGGGCGGAGTCGGAGGAAACCGGGGACGCTGCTGCGATGGTCACGCTGGCCTGCTTGGATCGATTGAATCGCCCCGATTCTCAGGCATCGGGGCGGCTTTGCCTAGCGTGACAGTGGTTCAGGTTGGCCTACATGCCTTCCTGTTCGGCCACCTGCACACCATCCACCAGCACCCGCAGCCGCTGCGGGCGGAAACCGGCGAACAGCAGCGGCCGGGTACGCTCGACAAGCACTTCATGCCCGGCGATGTGGCGCAGCCACGACTGTACCAGCGAGAACGAGAAATGCGTGCCCGGATGCCACGGATGCTGCACCCAGACCTTCTCGGTGGCGCTCTGCAGCAGCATCGCGCCAGTGAACCAGTGGCGGCTGAGGGTCACCGGCGTAGTGCCGGCCATGAAGCGGATATCCATGCGGGGTCCTTTCGCTGGAGAGGCCTTGCGGCGTATCAGGGCTGGGCAGTCTGCAGGCTGTAGCTGCTGGTGGCGGTGAACACCGCGCCATCGGGCTGGGTGGAGCGTACCTCGACCTTGTGGCTGCCCACCGCCAGATCCGTCGGCAGCGCGCCACGCCACAGGTGAGGCGATGCGGTGGCCTCCGGCGAACGATCGTAGCCGCGCAGGCTGCCAGCCAGATCGTCGGCCACGTTCTCCACCATCAGGCGTGGATCGGGCTGGCTGACCTGCTTCATCGGCTGCCAGGCGCCGCCGTCGACGCGGTACTCGACCACGCTGGCATCCTCGCCCATGTAGACGTTGGCATAGATGCCCCACGCCGGATAGGCGCCCTGGCGCAGCACTTTCGGTGCATGCAGGCCGATCTGCTCGCTGGCCGGCTTGCCTGCCACACGGTACTGCAGCCTGTAGCTGCCATTGCCGGCGACATCCAGCAGCGCATAGCCCTTCGGCGTGCCATCACTCATGGTGCTGTCCGGCACGCCGGCGGCATCCTTGACCCCCGACCAGAACGCGCCGCAGTTGGCGCCGACGTTGTACTCGTGCAGCGGCTTGTCACCGTTCCAGCCTTCGGTTCTGCCGTGGTAGACGTGCTGCTGGGTGTGGCTGTGGCCACTGAGCACCAGCACGTTGCGGAAGTCCTTGAGCAGGTCGAACAGGCGCTGGCGGTCGGCATGGCGGAAGGTCTCGCGCCCTGGCGCCGCGTCGAACAGCGGGATGTGCATGCCCAGCACCAGCAGGCGGTCCTTGTGCAGGCCCTTCAGGTAGCTGGCGAGGAAGGCGAACTGATCTTCGCGCAGGCCACCAACGTACTTCGGCCTGGCCTTCGGGTCATACACCACGTCATCGAGGAACACGAAACTGGCGCCGCCCTCTTCCACCGCGTAGGTATCGGGGCCATAGATGTTGCGCCAGCTGTCCAGCGAATGCTCGTCGCTGGCTGCGTCGAAATCGAGGTCGTGGTTGCCTGGCACATGGAACCACGGCACGCCCAGCGAGGTGGTGACCTTGTTGATCGCCGGATACAGGGTGAGATCGTCGTTGACGATGTCGCCCAGCGTGGTGCCCAGGCGCGCCCTGGTCTGGCCGGCCAGCGGCGCCACGATCGACTGCTGGTAGTAGCCGATGTCCTTCAGGCTGGCGGTCTGCGAATCGGTGAACACCAGCATCTGGAAACCACGGCGGCTGTCATGGCGGTCCGGCTGCAGCGCGAAATCCCAGTTGCGGGTGACGTCGCTGGTCGCGGCGATGCCGCCGTACTTCAGCGCAGGCGAGCCGTTCGGGCGGTAGTGGCGCCAGAACGACGGCAGGCCATCGGTCGCTTTCAGGAAGGCGTAGGCATCCGGCTTGATCACGAACACGGTCTGGCCGTCACGCACCGGAAGGCTGTAGCTGCCATCGGCGGCGGTCTTGACGATGGTCTCGCCGTTGGAGACCTGCACCCCGGCCAGCCCCGGATCGGTGGCACCGCGGCCCGGCTTGCCGTCGCGCTCCAGATAGACCTTGCCAGTGACCACGGTGTCCGCGGCCCAGGCCGGCGAGGTCAGCAACAGGCAGCACAGCCAGGCGGCAGGCAGTTTCATGGGACGGTCCGGTAAAGAAAGACCGCCTATTGTAGATTCCGTTGATGACATCGCGCACGCGGTGGCGCATGCGCCCTGTAGAGCCGAGCCCGTGCTCGGCTGGCTTGAAGCTCCAGAGCAGCCGAGCATGGGCTCGGCTCTACAAACCCCTCAACGATGGCGCTTTTCCAGCACCGCCCGCGCATCCTCCAACGACAGCCCGCGCGCGCGCAGCAGCACCAGCAGGTGGTACAGCAGGTCCGAAGCCTCGCCGAGCAGCGCCTCGTCATCCTGCGCCACCGCCGCCAAGGCGGTTTCCACGCCCTCCTCGCCCACCTTCTGCGCGATGCGGCGGATGCCGCCCTCGAACAGGCTGGTGGTGTAGCTGCCCGGTGGCCGCTGCGCCTCGCGCATCGCCACCAGCTGGCCCAGCCCGCCAAGGAAGTCCTTCGGCGCGCCATCGAAGCAGCTCTCCGCACCGGTGTGACAGGTCGGCCCGGCCGGGCGCGCCATCACCAGCAGCGTGTCGGCATCGCAGTCCACGCTGATCGACTGCACCACCAGCACGTTGCCGGACTGCTCGCCCTTGGTCCACAGCCGCTGCTTGCTGCGGCTGAAGAAGGTCATGTGGCCGATGGCCAGGGTCGCCGCCAGCGATTCGGCGCTCACATAGCCCAGCATCAGCACCTGCAGGGTATCGGCATCCTGCACCACCGCAGGCAGCAGGCCTTCGCCCTTGCTCCAGTCCAGCGCCTGCAGCGCATCCAGTGACGGCTTCACTTCAATAGACATCCCGCACCTCGATCTGCTGCCCGCGCAGGTAGCGCTTCAATTCCGGAATGGCGATGGCGCCGCTGTGGAACACGCTGGCGGCCAGCGCGCCATCCACATCGGCCTGGTCGAAGGCTTCGGCGAAGTGCTCCATCGCACCGGCGCCGCCGGAGGCGATCAGCGGCACCTGGCACAATGCCCGCGCCTGCTGCAGCTGCACGACATCGTAGCCACGGCGCACGCCGTCGCTGTCCATGCAGTTCAATACGATCTCGCCGGCACCACGGCGCTGCGCTTCGACGATCCAGTCCAGGGTACGCAACGCCACTGCCTGGGTCTTGTCCGGGTCACCGCTGAAGCGGCGCACCCGCCATTGCCCATCGGGCTCGCGCACCGAATCGACGCCCACCACCACGCACTGTACGCCGAACTCGTCGGCCAGCTCGGTGATCAGTTCCGGGCGCCCCAGCGCGGGCGAGTTGATCGACACCTTGTCGGCACCGGCAAACAGCACGCGCCGGGCGGTCTCCACGCTGTCGATGCCACCGGCCACGCAGAACGGGATATCAATCAGCCGTGCGATGCGCTCGATCCAGGCCACGTCCACCGAACGTGCCTCGGGGCTGGCGCCGATGTCATAGAACACCAGCTCGTCGGCGCCCTGGTCGCGGTAGCGCTGCGCCAGCTCGGCGATGTCGCCCATGTCGACATGGTCACGGAAACGCACGCCCTTGACCACGCGGCCAGCGCGCACGTCCAGGCAGGGAATGATGCGGCGGCTCAACATGCCAGCGCCTCCGCCAGGTCCATGCGCTGTTCCAGCAGCGCCTTGCCGAGGATCGCACCGCCGCAGCCCGCACTTCGCGCTTCGGCAACATCGGCCACGTCACGAATGCCGCCAGAAGCCTGCACCGCCACGCCCGGCAGCAGTGCCGACAGGTGCTGGTAAAGGCTGATGTTGGGCCCGGCCAGCATGCCGTCACGGGCGATGTCGGTGCACAGCAGGTGGCGCATGCCGGCGCGCGCGTAGCGGAGGGCGAGGTCGTCCAGCGTCACCCCGGCGCTCTCGGTCCAGCCGTGCACAGGCAGCTGCCATTGGCCCTGCGCATCCTGGCGGGCATCCAGCGCAATGGTGATGCGCTCGGCACCGAACTCCTCCAGCCAGCCGACCACTTCGTCGGGGCGACGTACTGCCAGCGAACCGACCACCACGCGGGCGGCGCCGCCATCGAGGATGCGCGCCACGTCGTCGCGGCCGCGCACGCCACCGCCGGTCTGAACCTGCAACGGGGTCTGTGCACGAATGGATGCCAACAGCGGCGCCAGCGTGTAGCCACCGGCACGTGCGGCATCCAGGTCCACCAGGTGCATCCACTGCGCGCCCTGCGCAGCAAAGGCCTGCGCGCGCGGCAGGGGGTCGTCGCCATACGAGGTTTCCTGCGCGTAGTCGCCCTGGCGCAGCCGCACCACGCGGCCATCGCGGATATCCAGCGCGGGGTAGACGATGAAACTCATGCAGCGGTGCCCTCGAGGAAATTGCGAAGCATCAGCGAGCCGGTCTCGCCGGAGCGCTCGGGGTGGAACTGTGCGCCGTAGTAGCGCCCCTGCTCCACCACGGCACTGAACAGGCCGCCGTGATCGCAGGCTGCGACGGTGTGGGTATTGAGCGGCGCCGCATAGCTGTGCACGAAATAGGCGCTGGCGCGCTCCGGTACGCCGCGCAGCAGCCGCGATTCGCGCAGCGGCAACAGCCGGTTCCAGCCCATGTGCGGCACGCGGATGCCGCAGGCCGGCACCAGCTTGCGCACCACGCCGGGAATCAGCCCCAGTGTCTCCACGCCCGCTTCCTCGGAGCGTTCGAACAGCAGCTGCATGCCGAGGCAGATCCCCATCAGCGGCACTTCCAGCCGTTGCAACGGCTCGACCAGGCCCTGCGCGTGCAGACGCTGCATACCGGGACCCGCCGCGCCGACGCCGGGCAGGATCACCCGCTGCGCGCCAACCAGCCCATCGGCATCGCGCACCAGCCGAACGCTGGCGCCGAGGCGTTCAAGCGCATAGCGCACCGAACCAAGATTGGCACCGCCCGCGTCGATCAGCGCAACGTCACTCACAGCGCCCCCTTGGTGGTCGGCAACGCCGTGCCCTGCCGGGCCAACGCCGGCCGCAGCGCGCGCGCCAACGCCTTGAAGCAGGCCTCCACCTTGTGATGGTCGTTGTCACCGCGTACCTGCAGGTTGAGGTTCAACCCGCTGGCATCGCACAGCGAACGGAAGAAGTGCGGCACCAGCTCGGTCGGCATGTCGCCCACCCGCTCGCGCTTGAACTCGCCTTCGAACACGAAATACGGCCGGCCGCTGAAATCCAGCGCAGCGCTGGCCAGGGACTCGTCCATCGGCAGGGTGAAGCCATAGCGGCCGATGCCGCGCTTGTCACCCAGCGCTTCGCGCAGGGCCTGGCCCAGGGCCAGCCCGGTGTCCTCGATGGTGTGGTGCTCGTCGATATGCAGGTCGCCCTCGGCCCGGATGTCCAGGGCGAAGCCGCCGTGCTTGCCGATCTGCTCCAGCATATGGTCGAAGAACGGCAGGCCGGTGTGGATGTTGGCATCGCCGGCACGGTCCAGGTCCAGTTCGACGTGGATCTTCGTCTCCTTGGTGTTGCGCTGGACCACGGCAGTACGCGGTGCATCGGCCAGGGCATGGGCGATACCGGCCCAATCCCACTCGCCGCCGAACTGTTCGGTGCGCAGCTGGAAACCCCGGATGTTGAGGTTATCGGCGAACTGCAGGTCGGTGAGGCGATCGCCGACCATGCCGGAGCGCGCCCAGTCGATGCTGCGGTCCTGCAGGTAGGCTGTCATCAGCCCGATGCCCGGCTTGCGCGTGGGTGCATTGTCCTGCGGCCAACTGCAGTCGATCAGCACGTCACGGAAGCGGATGCCCTGGCTTTCGAAGATCTGCAGCATCAGGTCGTTGGGGCCATCGAAGCTGGCGCGCGGGTAGCTTTCGCTGCCCAGGCCATCCTGGTTGGTGACGATCACGAACTGGTAGCCGGCATCGCGCAGCTTCAGCAGGGCCGGGATCACCTGCGGCACGAAGCGCAGCTTTTCGTAGGCGTCGATCTGGAAATCGGCCGGCTCCTCGATGAGGGTGCCGTCGCGATCGATGAACAGGATCGGGGTCATGCTGCGGCCCTCCGCGCCGACAGGGCCGCAAGCACGCGGTCGTTTTCTTCGGGGCTGCCGATGCTGATGCGCAGGGCATCGCCCAGCTGCGGCGCGGCGCGCTGGTCACGCACCACCACGCCAGCCGCCAGCAGTGCATCGAATGCGGCCTGCGCATCGCTGAAGCGAACCAGCAGGTAGTTGCCGGACGAGGCATACACGCGGCGCACGCCGGGCAGGCTGGGCAACGCTACGCGCAGCCGCTCGCGCTCGGCGATGACCGTCGCCACGCGCTCAGCGGTGCGTGCCAGTGTGGCCGGTTGCAGCGCCTGCACCGCCAGTTCCGCACAGGGCGTCGGCACCGGGTACGGCGCCTGGCAGCGGCGCAGCACGGCAATCAGTTCCGGAGCTGCGATCAGGGTACCGATGCGCGAGGCGGCAAGCGCGTGCGCCTTCGACAGCGTGCGCAGTACCGCAAGGTTGGCGTGCGCAGCCAGCAGCGTGGTTGCCGACGGACGCTGCGCGTACTCGACGTAGGCCTCGTCCACCACCACCAGTGCCTGCCCGCGCAACGCCACCACCACGCGCTCTACCTCGTCCAGGCTGATATCGCTGCCGGCCGGGTTCGACGGTGCACACAGGAACACCAGCTTGGCATTGCGCGCGGTGGCGGTGTCGATCACCGCATCCAGATCAGCACGCAGGCCATCCTCGCTGTCCACGAGCGGCACTTCAATCAGTGTGGCGCCTTGCAGGCGTGCGCAGACGGCGTACATGCCGAACACCGGCGGCGTGACCAGCACGCCATCGCGGCCCGGCACGCACAGCGCGCGCACCAGCAGATCGATGGCCTCGTCACTACCGCGCCCGATCAGCAGCTGCTGCGGCTGCACGCCATACAGTGCGGCCAGGCCTTCGCGCAGCGCCAAGGGCTGTGGTTCGGGATAGCGCCGGCTGCTGCCTGCACCATCAGCGGGATTGGCCCAGGCCGACTCATTGGCGTTCAACCAGACCTCGCCCTGCACCGCCGCACTGCGCGCCGAGGTGTAGCCGGCAAAGGCCTGCAGGTCCGGGCGCACCAGTGCCAGCACGTCATCAATGGCGGTGCTCATGCGGCAGCCTCCATGCGCAGGGCGACCGCACGTTCGTGCGCGTCGAGGCCCTCGGCACTGGCGATGACGCGCGCGCAGGCGCCGATCGCGGCCAGGCCGGCGGCGCTGGCGCTCTGCACGCTGATCAGGTTCTGGAAGCTGGCAACGCTGACGCCGCTGTAGGCACGCGCGGCACCGGCGGTCGGCAGCACATGGTTGGTGCCGCTGCAGTAGTCGCCCAGTGCTTCGGGGGTGTAATCCCCCAGGAACACCGAGCCGGCCGCCTGCACCTTGTCCAGCCATGCGCGCGGGTCGCGCAGGGCCAGGATCAGGTGCTCGGGCGCATAGCGGTTGCTGATCGCGAAGGCTTCGTCCAGCGAATCGACCTGGATCAGGCGCGAGGCCGACAGCGCCTGGCGTGCGATCTGCTGGCGCGGCAGCACGGCCACCTGGCGCTCCACTTCGGCCTCGACCGCCGCCAGCATCGCCGCATCGTCGGTCAGCAGCAGCACCTGCGAATCCGGGCCGTGCTCGGCCTGCGACAGAAGATCGGCCGCCACGAACGCCGGATTGGCACCGGCATCGGCGATCACCAGCACTTCCGACGGACCTGCCGGCATGTCGATGGCGGCGGCGCCATCCTGTGCGACCTGCTGCTTGGCTTCGGTGACGAAGCTGTTGCCGGGCCCGAACAGCTTGTCGCAGGCGGGAATGCTGTCGGTGCCATAGGCCATCGCGGCAATCGCCTGCGCGCCGCCGAGCTTGAACACGCGCTGCACGCCGGTCAGCCGCGCGGCCACCAGTACCGCAGGATCTGCCGTGCCGTCGGCGCGCGGCGGCGTGCACAGGACCACCTGCGGGCAACCCGCCAGCTGTGCCGGCACGCCCAGCATCAACGCAGTGGACGGCAGCGGCGCGCTGCCCGCTGGCACGTACAGGCCGACCCGGCCGATCGGCCGCAGCATGCGCTCGCAGACCACGCCGGGCGCAGTCTCCACCGCATAGCCCTTGCCCATGCCGGCCTCATGGAAGCGCGTGATGCGCTCGGCAGCTTCGACCATCGCCTGGCGCAGTTCGGCCGGCACCGCCGCTTCGGCGGCCGCGAACTCGGTTTCGGACACTTCAAAGGCGACCAGCTCGACACCGTCGAAACGTGCGGTGATCTCACGCAGCGCGTCGTCGCCCTGCGCCCGCACCTGCGCGATCAGCGCCGCCACCGCGTCGCGGGTCTGTTGCGCCACGGTCTGCACTGGGCGGGTCAGTGCCGCGCCACGTGCGGGCTCGTCAAGTTGCGACCAGATCAGACGATTCATGCCAGCGACCGCTCCACGCTCAACACCATCAGGCCCTGCGCGCCAGCGCGCTCCAGTTCTTCCATGCGCTGCCAGCTCAACGGGCCGGGGCACATGGTCTGCAGGCGCAGCGCACCGCCATCTGCAGGCAAACGCACCAGCGGTTCGGCATCGGCCAGCAGCTGCGCCAGCGCGTCCACGCGGTCCTCGCTGGCGCGGAACATCAGCAGCTTGCGATCCTGCCTCTGCACCACGCCGTCCAGGCGCCGCAGCAGCATGCTGCGCAGCCCGGCGCGGGCATCGTCCGGCACGCGTACTGCACCGGCCAGCACGGCTTCGCTGTCCAGCAGGTTGTGCACCGGGGTGAGCTGGTTGGCGCGCAGGGTGGCGCCGCTGGACACCAGGTCGCAGATCAGTTCGGCGGTGCCCAGGCGCGGGGCGATTTCCACCGAGCCGGAGAGTTCAACCACCTGCGCGTCCACGCCCTGCTCGGCCAGCCACTGCTTGAGGATGGCCGGGTAGCTGGTGGCGATGCGGGTGCCGGCCAGCTGCGCCGGGCCTTCCCACTGCCATTCTTCGGGCACGGCCAGCATCAGCCGGCACTGGCCGAAGCCCAGCCCGCGCAGGGCCTGGTAGGCGTCTGGCAGGCCGATCTGGCGGCGTGCGGCGGCCTGCTCGTCCAGCTCGTTGCGGCCGACGATGCCGAGGTCGCAGACGCCGTCGGCGATCAGGCCAGGAATGTCGTCGTCGCGCACCAGCAGCAGGTCCACCGGCAGCGATTCGCCGTAGCAGAACAGCTTGTCGCGGCTCTCGCGCCAGCTCAGGCCACAGGCACTGAGCAGGTTGCGGGCGGGCTCGGCCAGCCGGCCGCTCTTCTGGATGGCGATTCGCAGCCGGTCGCGTGCCGGCGCTGCCTGGGTTGCACTCATGGGGGAGGTCTCGAAGTTCGGAACGGGGCGCGGATCAGCGCGAAGCAAGGCGGTCGATGGCAGCGGCATAGCCTCGATGGCCATGCTCAAGCGTGCGTGCCACCCGTCCGGTGGTGGTCACGCTGACCCCGGTGCGCTCGTGGATCTCGCGATACGGCACGCCCTGCTGCAGCAGCGGCACCACCTTCCAGCGGTCGGCCATGGCTTCCAGTTCGGCGGGGGTACACAGATCGCGAAGGAACGCTTCCACCTGCTCAGGCTCGCGCAGGGCGGCAAAGGCCCGGGCCAGGGCTTCCAGGTCGGCCTTCGGATCTTTGGCGGCAATGTCGGGGCGGGCTTTCACGGGGCGGATTTCTTGCATCAATGTAATAGCGCGTTAGTACATTAGCGCATTCTTGCGCAGTGCGTCAAATCTGAGGGGGTGGGAGGGCGGCACGGCTGCCGCCCTGCACCCGCAGAAGCTGGAGCAAAGGCCAAAGCTGGTTGCTGAGGGTTGGCGGGATGGATCCGGTTGAGGGGGCGCTGCAAGTACGTCCATGTAAGCTCGGTCGCCGCATCCATGCGGCTCACGCCCCCTCAACCGGACCCACCCCGCCTTCGACAGTTTTCCGCGATCTGCTGGATCTCGCTGGGAAAGTGATCGAGAACAGCTTTTGTAGAGTCGAGCCATGCTCGACTGGGCTTCGTCCGGAAACGCAGAACGCCCACCAAAGGGCGGGCGTTCTGCTTTCAAATCAACAACCTGGGCCGACTCAAGGCAGGCAGCGCACCTCGCCCTGCAGCGCCCCACGCCGCAGGCATTCGCCGAACAGGCTGCCCTGCCGGCTCGGCAGCGGCTGGATGTTCTCCAACACACCCTCGCCCGCCGCGCACGTCCGAGCGGCCAGGGCTCGCAGGTCATCCTCCAGCTGCGCGCGGTCGATCACGTGGCAGCGATCGACCTGCAGCCGGTAGTGTGCCGGCCCCATCCGTGCACTGTGCAGCGCCGGGTCGCTCTGGCAGCCCGCCAGCAGGAGGGCGATCAGCCCTCCTGCCGCGGCCCGCATCACGCCATCGCCTTGGACTGCTCCAGCTCCACCTGCAGGGTGCTGGCCAGCTCGTCGCGGGAGACTTCGAACTGCTGCTCGCGCAGCAGGTCCTTCACCGCCACCACGCCACGCGCCAGCTCATCCTCACCCGCCAGCACCACGAAGCGGATACCCGCCTTTGCCGCGTACTGGAACTGCTTGCCGATCTTCTTCGGCTCCATCTGCACTTCGGTGTTGATGCCACCGGCGCGCAGGCGGCGGGCAATGTCCAGCGACTGCGGCATGCCCTGCTCGTCCATCAGCGCCACCAGCGCCTGCACGCTGCTGGCTTCGATCCCGTCGATGAGGCCGGCCTCGCGCAGCTGCCAGAACAAGCGCGACAGGCCGATGGAGATGCCCACGCCCGGCAACTTGGACTTGCTGTAGTGGCTGGCCAGGTCTTCATAGCGGCCGCCCGAGCAGATCGAGCCGATCTGCGGATGGTCGGTCAGCGTGGTCTCGTACACGGTACCGGTGTAGTAATCCAGGCCGCGGGCGATGGAGAAGTTCAGGCAGTACGCGCTTTCCGGCACGCCCAGCGCCTGTACCAACTGCAGCACTTCGCGCAGTTCGGCCACGCCGGCGCGCAGGGTGTCCGACGATGCAGCATTGGCTTCCAGCGCCGCCAGCTGGGCCAGCGCATCGGCATGGCCCTGCGAACGCACGGCCACGAACGCCAGGATCTTCTCGACCTGTTCGGCCGGAATCCCGAAGCCGTCGCCCACCAGCGTGTCGCGCACGTAATCGGCGCCGCGCTTGTCCAGCTTGTCCACTTCACGCAGCACGGCCAGCTGGCGCTCGCCCTCGGCCACGCCCAGGCTTTCGAAGAAGCCGCGCATCAGCTTGCGGTTGTTCAACTGGATGCTGAAATCGCCGATGCGCAGTTCCGAGAACACCGCATGGATGACCGCCAGCACTTCGGCGTCGTAGCGCACGCTCAGGCTGTCCTTGCCGATCACATCGATGTCGCACTGGTAGAACTCGCGGAAACGACCGCGCTGGGCACGTTCGCCACGGTACACGCGCTGCATCTGGTAGCGGCGGAACGGGAAGGTCAGCTCGTGTTCGTGCTCGGCCACGTAGCGGGCCAGCGGCACGGTCAGGTCGAAACGCAGCGCCATTTCCGGCAGCGAACGATCACCCGATTCGGCGGCGTTGGCCAGCGCACCGGTGGACTGAACGAAATACACCTGGCGCTCGGTCTCGCCACCGGACTTGGTCAGCAGCACGTCGGACAGCTCGAACACCGGCGTCTCCACCGGCAGGAACCCGAAGCGCTCGTAGTTGCGGCGGATGACGTCCAGCATGCGCTGGAACGCAATCTGCTCGCGCGGCAGCAGTTCAAGGGTGCCGGGCGGGGTACGGGGCTTGATCACGGGCGGAACTCCTGCTGGAACGGGACGTGGGAGGGGGCGACATTCTAGCGCCCCCGCCTCCGGCAAGGTCGAACGGCCGCTTGAAGTATCATAAGGCCCTCCCCGCCCGCGATACGCCCCCGCAACATGTCAAGGCCTTCCGGCGCCCCGCCCGCCACCAACGATCCCGCCTCGCCGTCCTGCACCACGCTGGACTGCCTGCACTGCTCGGTTCGCCACCTTGCGGTGTGCTCGGCGCTGTCGCCCGATGAAGTGCAGGCGCTGGAACAGGTCACTGTTTCGCAGCAGGTGTCGATGGGCAGCACGCTGGCCCGTACCGGCGAAGAGCGCCAGCATGTCTATACATTGACCGGCGGCGCACTGCGCCTGGTGCGCACCCTGGCCGACGGCCGCCGCCAGATCAACGGCTTCGTGCTGCCCGGCGACTACCTGGGGCTGAGCGGCAGTGACCACCACCGCTACGACATCGAGGCCATCGCCGACAGCCGCGTGTGCCGCGTCGCGCTGCCACAGATGAAGGCGCTGCGCAGCCGCTTCCCGCATCTGGAGCGCAAGCTGCTGCAGCGTGCCTGCCAGGAGCTGGACGCTGCACAGGACGCCGCGCTGGCACTGGCGCGCCTGCAGCCGGCCGAGAAACTGGCCGACTTCCTGCTGCGCCTGGCTGCGCGCGAGGCCAAGCTGGGCGGCGATGGCCTGCGCGTCTCGCTGCCGATGGGCCGTGGCGATATCGCCGACCACCTGGGCCTGACCATGGAAACGGTCAGCCGCACCTTCACCAAGCTTCGCCAGCAGGGGCTGATCGCCCTGCCCCACCTTAATGTGGTGGAGATCCTCGACGAGGACGGACTGCGCGGACTGGCGGGCGAAGGCCTGGCCTGACCTCCGCCTGCGCTCGCCGGGCATGGCCCGGCGCTGCCCCGCTCGCTGACCTTCGGCAGCGCCGGGCCATGCCCGGTGGCTCCTGCTCAACCCAACAACACCTCGCGCAACGCCGCATACTCCGCGGCCAACGGTTCCGCGTGCGCAGGCCGCTGCAACAGTGCATCCAGCGCCGGCGGCACCGCCACCGCTTCGCCGATCAACGGCTCGACCACTGCTTCGAACTTGGCCGGATGCGCAGTGGCCACCACGGCCCAGTCACCCTTGGCGCCGCGCGCACGCAGGTCCTGCAGCACCTTCACCGCCGTCGCCGTGTGCGGGCAGAACAGCTCACCACGGCTCGCATGCGCACTGGCGATGGTGGCACGAATGGTCACGTCGTCCACCGCGAACGCACGGAACGCCGCACGCAGCTCGGCGTCATCGCCGTGGTAAAGCCAGCGCAGGCGCTCGAAGTTGCTCGGCGCGCCCACGTCCATGGCATTGGCCACGGTGGCCACGCTGGCCTGCGGCTGGTAGTCACCGCCATTGAAGTACGCCGGCAGCACCGCGTTGGCATTGGTCGCAAGCACGATCTGCCCGATCGGCACGCCCAACGCGCGCGCCAGCACCGCGGCCATGGCATTGCCAAGGTTGCCGGTCGGCACCACCAGGTTGAGCCGCCGACGGGTTTCAGCATGATGGGTCAGTGCCGCATGCGCGTAATAGCTCATCTGCGGCAGCAGGCGACCCAGGCTGATGCTGTTGGCCGAGCTCAGCGGCACCTGCGCCTGCAGTTCGCGGTCGGCCAGCGCCTGCTTGACCATCGCTTGGCAGTCGTCGAACGCACCGGCCACGCGCAGCGCCTGGATGTTGTCTCCGAAGCAGCCGAGCTGGTGTGCCTGGCGCGGTGACACGCGGCCATCCGGATACAGCACCACCACCCGCACGCCGGGCTGGCGATGGAACGCCGCCGCCACCGCGGCACCGGTATCGCCGGAGGTGGCGACGACGATCGTCAGGTCGCGATCCTGGCCAGCCTGCAGCCGCGACAACGTACCGGCCAGAAAACGCGCGCCGATATCCTTGAACGCCGCCGTCGGCCCATGGAACAGCTCCAGTACGTGGTCGCCATCGCCGAGCGGGCGCAGCGGCACCGGGAAGTCGAAGGCTTCACGGCAGATTGACGGCAGCGCGGACGCCAGCGCATCGCCGGCAAAGAACGGTGCCAGCAGATCGGTGGCGGTATCGGCCAGCGTCGCACCCGCCTGCAGCTCACGCGGCGTCGGCAGCACCTGGGGCACATACAGCCCACCATCAGGCGCCAGTCCTGCGGCGATGGCCGCACTGAGGCCAACGGCCGGAGACTGGCCGCGGGTCGAAACAAATTGCATGGGTTGGGTATCCAGTAAGGGAGAAGGATTCAGCACAGCCGGGCTCCCGACGCGTCCAGCGGCGACACCCAGGCATCGCTGCCGAAACCGGCGGCAGCGAAGGCGGCCTGCACCGGTACCGCAGCGGCGCGGGCCTGGTCGGCGTCCTCGAACCAGGCAAACACGCTGGGGCCCGCGCCCGAAATGCCCGCGCCCATCGCATGGGCAGACAGCGCCGCATCGCGTGCGGCCTCGAAGCCCGCAATCAGGCCGGCGCGTCGCGGCTCCACCAGCACATCGCGCAGGCCGGCACGGACCAGCGCGGCGTCGCTGCGATGGCAACCGCTGAGTACCAGCGCGAGGTTCGCACTCTGTGCCACGAACTCGCCCAGCGCGTAGCTACCCTGCAACGCCTGGCGCGCGCGCCGTGTTTCCAGCACCGCGTGCGGATGCACCAGCAGGCTGTGCCAGTTGGCCGGCACCGGAATCGGCAGCAGGCGGTCGGCGGTGCACAGCGCGAGACCACCCAGCAGCAACGGACCCACGTTGTCACCGTGGCGGCCCCCGCTGGCCACCGCCTCGCCATCCAGCGCGAACGGGTACAGCGCCTCGCGCGACAGTGGCGCATCCAGCAGCGCGTTGGCGGCCACCAGCGCCGCCACGCATGACGCCGCCGATCCGCCCATGCCCGAGCCAAATGGGATGCCCTTGTCGATCTCGATCGCAAAGCCGAACGCCAGCCCCAGCTGCTCGCGCAGTGAGATCAACGCAGCTCCAGCCGTATTGCCGGCCGCTTCCAACGGCAGCTCGACCGCGCTGCCACGGATCGCCTCGATGCGCACCACCGGTTCATCGATGCGGCGAACGCTCACCGTATCGCCAACACCGGCGATGGCATGACCAAGAATGTCGAAGCCCACTGCAACATTGGCCACCGACGCAGGCGCGAACGCACGTGCGATCACAGGCGTGCTCCTTCACCGGCGGCCACCCGCAGCAGGTCGGCGAACACACCGGCGGCGGTCACTTCCGGGCCAGCGCCCGGCCCCTGCACCACCAACGGGTTGTCGCAGTATCGGCGGGTACGGAACTGCACCACGTTGTCGGTCAGGCGCAGGTTGGCGAAGGCGTGATCGGCGGGCAGTTCCTGCAGGCCGACCGAAGCACCATCGGCGCCCAGCCGTGCCACATAGCGCAGCACGGCACCGCGCGCCCGCGCATCGTGCAACCGCTGCAGCAGGCTGGCATCGGACTCGCCCAGGCGCGCCATGAAGTCATCCACACCGCCCGCGCGCAGCAGTGCCGGCACCAGGCTTTCCACCCGCACCTGCTCCAGACTGAGCGCATGGCCGGCCTCGCGCGCCAGGATCACCAGCTTGCGTGCCACGTCCACGCCGGACAGGTCATCGCGCGGGTCCGGCTCGGTGTAGCCCATCGAACGCGCCTGCGCGACCAGCGAAGAAAACGGCTGGCTGCCGTCGAAGCGGTTGAACAGCCAAGCCAGCGTACCGGAGAAAATACCCTCGATCGCCAGCACCTCGTCGCCCGTATCCACCAGATCACGCAGCGTGGTGATTACCGGCAGGCCCGCACCCACCGTGGCCTCGTAGCGGAAGCGTGCGCCACTGGCCGCCGCGGCGGCGCGGATGCGCTGGTAGCGCGGCAGCGGCCCGGCACCGGCCTGTTTGTTCGGGGTGACCACATGGATGCCGGCCGCCAGCCAGCCCTCGTAGCGCTCGGCCACGTCAGCGCTGCCACTGCAATCGATCACCACCGCGTGCGGCAGGTGCGCGGCCAGCAGGTGTTCGGTGAAACGATCCAGGTCGCTGCACTCGCCCGCTTCCTGCAGTGCCTCCCGCCAATCGGCATGCAGGCCGTCCACTTCCAGCCGCATGCGCGAGCGCGAGGCCAGCGCACGCAGGCGCAGGTCGACATTGGCCTTGGCCAGCAGTTGCGGGCGTGCCGCCAGCAGCTGATCCAGCAGTGCCGCGCCGACATTGCCCGGCCCGATCACGCCCACCGCAAACGTCTGCGGCGACAGCCAGAAGCCGGCATGTGCAGCACGCAATGCCCGGGTGGCGTCGGCACTGTCCACCGCCACCGAAATGTTGCGCTCCGACGAGCCCTGCGCGATCGCCAGGATGTTCACCTGCGCACGCCCCAGTGCCTCGAACAGCCGCGCCGCCACACCGGGCTGGCCGGCCATGCCGTCGCCGACCGCGGCCAGTACGCTGACGCCCTCGCTGACCTGCACGCGCTGCACCTGGCCCACCGACAGCTCGTGCGCGAATGCGTGCAGCAGCGCCTCGCGACCGCGTGCGGCCTCGGCGACCCGCACCACGCAGCAGATCGAATGCTCCGAAGACCCCTGCGAGATCATCACCACCGACACCTGTGCCTGGCGCAGGGCCGCGAACACGCGCTCGGCCGTACCGGGTACACCGATCAAGCCGGTGCCTTCCAGGTTCAGCAGCGCCAGCCCGGGGCTCAGAGTCAGCCCCTTCACCGGCCCACGCGGCGAGCGCTCGGCAGAGATGCGCGTGCCCGGATGCGCCGGCTGGAACGTGTTGCGGATGAAGATCGGCAGACCCAGGCGGATCGCTGGCGACATCGTCTGCGGATGCACCACCTTGGCGCCGAAGTAGGCCAGTTCGCAGGCTTCGTCGTAACTCAGCGATTCCAGCTGCACCGCCTCGGGCACCAGCCGCGGGTCGGCCGACAGCACGCCGTCGACATCGGTCCAGATGTGCAGCTCATCGGCATTGAACAGCGCGGCGAAGATCGCACCGGAGTAGTCGCTGCCATTGCGGCCGAGCGTGGTGATGCGGTCATGGCGGTCACGGGCCACGAAGCCGGTGGCGACCAGGCGCGACTGGGGATGCTGCAGGCGCCATCTGGCCAAGCGGTCAGCGCTGGCTTCCCAGTCGACATCCACGCCGAGTTCCCCGTGCCCGACCACCAGCACATCACGCGCGTCGAGTACTGCGCAGTCTTCGCCCAGCGCGCGCAGATGCGTGCCGAGCAGCTGAGCGGAAAACACTTCGCCCAGGCCCTGCACACGGTCGAGCACCTCGCGGGGCAGCTCGCCGATCACCGCCAGCGCTGCCAGCACTTCGGCGAGCTGGTCGAAGCGGGCATCGATCCAGTCCACGGTATCGCCCACCTGCTCGCCGAGCAGCGCCACGGCAGCGCCGCGATGACGGGCGCGCAACGCGTGCCAGGCCTCGCGCCAGCCCTCATCGCCCTTGGCCGCCAGCTGCGCCAGCTCGATCAAGGCGTCGGTGACGCCCTTCATCGCCGAGACGACAGTGACCTGCAGCGATTCGGGACGGGCCAGCAGCAGGCCGGCAACATGGCGATAGCGTTCGGCATCGGCCACCGAGGTGCCGCCGAACTTGTGCACGACAGTGGACGGCGCAGCCAGATCGGCCGGGGCAACGGGATGGGCGGGGGCGTGGGAAGACATGCAGACCTCGGCAGGAGGCCCCGTCGCATGCAGGTGTCGAGTCTCCCCGCCACCTGGATGGTGCGGGGCCGTGGTTTTCGGGAGTTACACGAAGACGACGGGCCGCACCAGGCGAGTGGTGACGGTGGTGGTGGTAATGGTGGTGGTGGCGACCGGCGCAGTCGAACGGCCCGCAGTGGCGGGGGCGATCAGGCTGGCGTGGGCGGCATCAAGGACCATGGCGTACAGAAAACACTGCGCGCCGGGCGGCTGTCAAGTGCTGCGGTGCAAAAATCCGCTGCGGCGATCATCGGTCAACGTGCCGGCATTTGGTTGCAACTGAGACAAATTCGACATCAGCACGCTTGCTGACCCTATTCAGCCGGCATGTTCGGCGATTGCCCGCGGCGTGCGATGTGCATGCGCGCACAGCATCACGCCCGCCACCAGGAACACGATTGCCAGCGCCTCCAGCAGCGTCGGCCAACGCTGCTGCCAGGCGAAAGCGTACAACAGCGCGAACAGGGTTTCGAACACGATCATCTGCCCGGTGAGTGTCAGTGGCAGCAAGCGACTGGCCCGGTTCCAGAATGCGTTGCCGAGGATCGAGGCCACCACTGCCACACCGGCACTGATCGCCCAGAACCCGCTCCATTGCGCCGCCGAATGGCTGCCGGTGTCGCCGATGAGGGCCATCGGCACCAGCAGCAGGGCCAGGCCGCCGGTGGTGACGCCGGTCAGCAGTGACCAGTCGTGGCTGGACAGGTCCGGCCGTCGCGCCAGCCAGCGGCTGTTGCCGATCGAGTACAGCGCCCACGAGAACAGCGCACCGAACGCGCACAACAGGCCGATCAGGCGCTGCCGCCACGGGATTGCCAGGTGCTCGGACATCAGGGCTTCCCAGCCGACCAGGGCCACGCCGAGCACGCACAGGCCCAGCGCCGGCAGCAGCTGCTTCAGCGGCACCGCGCCCTGCTCACGCACGCCGACCAGGGTGACCACCACCGGAATCAGGCCGACGATCAGCGACGCCGCCGCACCACCGGCCCATTGCACGGCGGTGGCCAGCAGCAGGAAGTACACCAGGTTGCCGGCCAGGCTCAGCCATAGCAGGCCGATCCATTCGGCGCGGCCAAGCTTCGTCGCCAGCCGTTTCCAGCGCGGCAACAGCAGCACCACCGCGATCAGGCCATAGACCAGATAGCGGCCGGCCGATAGTTGCAGGGCATTGAAGGACTGCAGCACGGCGGGCGCGAGAAAGACCACGCCCCACAGCGCGCCGGCGGCAACGCCATTGGCGATGCCCAGGGCCATCGGGTTGTTGCGCATTCGGGCTCTTCGGGGGGAGAGAACAGGCCGCGCAGTGTAAGCGCTGGCCAGCGGGCGCTCTTGACCCAGGCTACTGCCCTGCGCGGTCGCTGATCTGTAGAGCCGAGCCCATGCCCGGCTGCGATTGCCCGCTGTGTAGACAACAGTAGCCGAGCGTGGGCTCGGCGCTACAGATCAGATGGCACCCCGGCGCCATGCGGCAGGGGTCTGGCCGCACTCGCGGCGCAGCGCGCGGGTCAGTGCGCTCTGCTCGGAATAGCCTGCAGCGAGCGCGATATCGCTGATCGACGCGGTGCTGGCGCGCAGCTGGTGCTTGGCCCAACGCAACCGGCACGCACTGAGCCAGGCCTGCGGACTGAGCCCGAACTCCCGCTGGAACAACGCGTGCAACCGGCTCTCGCTGACACCCACGAACACGGCCATGCGTGCCACCGGCCACGCCTGCCCCGGCTCGGCCCGCACCGCCGCACACAGCCCCTGCATGCGAGCGCCACTGCCGGCAGGTGCAAAGGCCTGCAGCAACTGCGGCAGCAGCGCCGGCATGGGCCGCCCGGCCTGTACATCGGCCAGGCTTCGGCGCAGCGCAAGCGGCAGGTGCAGCCAGCGCTGGCGGCACAGGTGTTCCTGGGTGGCGTCATCGAGCACGCCCGGCGCACAATCCACGATCACGAAACCATTCGGGCCATCGGCCATCTGGTCATGCGCTTCACCGGCCGCGACGAAAGCGCCCTGCAGCAGGTCCAGGCGGCCACCGCGCCCTTCCATCTCGAACTGCAGCTCACCCTGCAGCGGCAGCACCCACTGCGCATAGTCATGGCGGTCCAGGCCGGTGGCCTGGCCGTAGTGCCGCAGGTGGAAGATGGCGCCCATCCGGGCAGTGTGCGCGTGTAACAACGGCCGCGCAAACCGCTGCTATAGTCGATGCGTCATCCAACGCAGGGAGTGCAGGTCATGACCCATCCGAATCTGTATCAGGTGTTCGCCAGTCTCGGCCTGGCGCTGGCCGCGACGGCCTCCGCGCAGGAACGTACGCCGCCGGCCCCGCATTGCATGGACGCTGTCGGTGTCCAGGAAGTGGAGCAGGCATCACCGCGTTCGATCGCCCTGCGCGCCGCCTCCGGCCAGGCCTATCGCGTCGATTTCAGCGAGGATTGCCCCGGCGTCCGCGCGGCCACCACCTTGAAGCTGGAAGCGCCTGCGGGCTGGGCCTGCGGTCGCCCCAGCGAGCGCGTCGTGGTCGATGGCCGCAGCTGCGCCGTCAGCGCGGTCACGCCCGTAGAGAACCGGGACTTTGCCAGCGTGGCCCGCGACAGCGATCGCCTGCGCACCGCCACCCTGCCCGCCATGACCATCCTTGAGCGCAAGGAGGTCCGCCGCGGCTTTGGCGGCTCGGCGTCCTACTGCTTCGCGGCCCGCAACGTGCGTGCCTGGGCGTCCGACCCGCAGGGCATGCTGGTGGAAACCAACCCGCGTCGCAATGGCGGCCATCGCTACTACCGCGTGGAGCTGGGCAGCCATTGCCGCCAGCTCGACCGGGTGCCACAGTTGAGCTTCCGTTCCGGCATGCAGAATGGCCTGATCTGCGGCAATCCGGGCGATCGCATCCTCACTGCCGATTTCGAAAACGGCGACCTGCGCAATCCCTCACTGGCACCGCTGCCGCAGTACACCCGCGGCAGCTGCACGATCCAGGCGGTGTATCCGGCTGCCAGCCAGGCGTCGAACTAACCGTCGACGCCGAGGAAGGTGAATGGTGCGCTGGGTACGAACTGGCCCAGTGCATCACCGGAGAAGGTATTGCGCTGGTCCGGGCCAAGGTCCAGCTTGAGCACCTTGCCGCCGAAATCGACCTTGTTCAGATCGACCCAGAACGTGTTCGGGGTCAGTGCGGATTCGAAGAAGTACAACCTCCGCTTGTGGTCGGCCACGGTGCGCCAGCGCGTGGATGAAATGTTCGGCTCGCCCGGCGTGGTGATGCCGTAGGGCACCGAAGTATTGCGGATCACGCTGAACACGCTGGCCAGCGCCACGACCGGGTCTTCGGCCTTGGGAATGGCGTTGATGTAGAAGGACGCGCGCGCGAAGCGGTCGGCGGAACGGTTGGTACCCGGCAGCATCACCGTGCCACCGATCTGCTGCCAGTAGGTGTTGAGCGCCAGCTGCTGCTCGAAGATCGGCGAGTTGGTCATCACCTGGTAGCGCCGGTCATGGTGGATCACCTGGCGACCGCCTATGTACTCGACGATGGCACTGTCGCCACTGGCATCGGACAGCGACAGGTGCAGCGTCGCCTGGCGATCCTCGCCGGGCACCTTGTCGGTGACGATTGAATACGGTTCGCGCTTCAGCGCCGCCACTGCCTCGTCCACCGTGGCGAAGTTGTCCAGCACATACTGCGCCCACAGCGAAATCGCCAGGCCCGGCTTGTTGCCGCGCTGCTGCGGATATTCCGATTCGACCAGCCACAGCAGGTTGGCCACCAGGCCCTTTTCGTTCATGCCATCGGTGGTCGACACGTCGTAGCCGGTGGCCACCACCGAACCGTAGCGCGCGGTCCAGGCCAACGACTTCGGGCCGGCCTGGCCGGTACGCGCGATGCCACGCGGCAGTACGTAGAGGTTGGTCGCCACATCGACCTTCCAGTCCATCGAGCGCGCGGTGATCACATCACCGTTGTCGCCCAGATACACCGCGCGGGTGCATGCCATTGCCGGCGCAACCACCGCAGCCAGCGCGACGGCCAGCGCCGTCCGTCCCATCCACGTCATCCGTGCCATCTCGTTGCGCTCCTTTCCCCGTGGTCCGTGCATAGGACCGCAAGGGCGGTGACACAGGAGTGAAGCCTCAGCGGAGGAAGCGGTCGTGCAGCCAGAATCCTGCAAGCATCGCGGGTACAAACCACAACGCTTCACGGGATGTCACCGCCAACCCGGCGATGGCAGGACCGGGGCAATAGCCTGCCCAGCCCCAGCCGATGCCGAACAGCGCGGCACCCAGCAACAGGCGCGCATCGACGGCCCGGGCGGCAGGCAACTGGAAGCGGTCCGCGTACAGCGGCTGCCGTCGTCGCAGCACCCAGCGCTGGCCGACTGCACTGACCAGCAGCGCCGACCCCAGTACCCACATCAACGTGGCATCGAAATCGCCCGTGATGTCGAGGAAGCCAAGCACACGGCGCGCGTCAGTCATTCCCGAAAGCGCCAGCCCCGCGCCGAACAGTGCACCCGCCAGCGCAGCGGCCGTTACCGCGCGACTCACGCCAGACCTCCGCCGTGGCGGATCAGGAAGGTGGTCAGCATCGCGCAGGCCATGAATACCAGCACGGCCACCAGCGATCGCTTCGAACCACGGGCCATGCCGCAGACGCCGTGACCACTCGTGCAGCCATTGCCCAGCCGCGTACCGAAGCCGACCAGCAGGCCGGCGCCGACCAGCTGCCAGGCGGGCATGGCATCGCGCAGCAACATGCGTGGCGCGGTACCGGGCAGGTGCTGCCACCACAGCGTGAGACCTGCAGCGCCAAGCAGGCCAAGCAGAAACGACCAGCGCCAGGCACGTTCGCCCGGCCCTGCGCGCAGCGTGCCCGCGGCGATCCCACTGATTCCGGCCACGCGCCCGGTGGCAGCGAGCAGCACGACCGCTGCCGCCCCGATCAGCGCGCCGCCCGCCACTGCCGTCCACGGCAGACTCATGCCGCACCTCCATCGGTCGCATTCATTGGCTTGCCCTTTTATTTAGATTTTTCTAAATTAGCTTTTTCTAAACACAAAGGTCAACCATGCCCGGCGCCGAACTCGACAGCACTGCGATGGCCGAACATGCCACGCAGGCGGCCGCCCTGCTCAAGCGCCTGGCCCACCCGGCACGCCTGCGCGTGCTGTGCCGCCTGGTGGAAGGGGAGGCCCCCGTACCGGAGCTGCAGGCCCTGACCGGGCTGAGTGCATCGGCGCTGTCACAGCATCTGGCAGTGCTGCGCGAGCTGGACATCGTGGCGACCCGGCGCGAAGCGCAGGCGATCCACTACCGGGTGGTTGAAGGGCCCGCGCTGGGCGTGCTGCACGCACTGCACGCGGCCTACTGCGGGGCCCCGGCCGGCTGACCCGCCGGCACACGCTCAGCTGGCGTGCACCACCGGCTGCACGACGTCGTCGAGCAGGTCCATCGGCGTCGGCGCGGCACGATCTCCCTCCAGCGTGCGGGCGAAACCCGACCAGTCGCTGGACGACAACTGGCGCAACAGCGCGGCATTCACCGGCAACGAACGCATCGACCAGTACGGAAACTGACGTTGGCCGAGTCGGCCGCGCGCCAGTTCGATGATGTCGATATGGCTGCCGGCCTGCAGGATGCGCTCGTAGACCGAATCGATGCCGTCCGGCGGCCCCTCGATGTACTGCAGGAAACGCTCTCCGTCATGCAGCAGCGCGCCGGTCACCCCGGCCAGCCTGTTGAAACGTGCCGCGTCCTCGACCACCTCCTGCAGGCGCTCGGCGGAAAGATCCGGCAACGCCCGGCTGACGTAGGCGATGGCGCGCAAGGGCATGGCGCTTCCCTGGCAGGAGGTGCGCCCACAGTAGCAGTTGCGGGCGCGCTCGTCTCACTACCGGGCCACCCTGCCTGAAGGATTCAGGCTGCGGTCGTCGCCGCGCCGTCAAAGCGCCGTGGCAGCACCGCTTCGAACACCACCTGCCCCGCTTCGTTGCGCGCGGCGATACGGCCGCCATGCGCGCGCACGAACTGGTCGACGATGTACAGGCCCAGGCCCAGGCCCTTGCTCTGGTGGAAGCTGGCCTTGAACGGCTCGAACAACCGCGGCAGCAACGCCTCGTCGATCTGGCCCGCATTGCTGACCCTCAGCAGCACGGCGCGCGGATCGCGCCCATCCACGTCCACCCTCGCCTCGCTGCCGTGGGTCAGCGCATTGCCGACCAGATTGGCAGCGACCTGGCCGAGGCGATCCAGATCGCCCTGCAGGCGCGTATCTCCCTGCATGTCCAGGTGGATCCGGTCCGCTCCATGCGCACTGCCCGCCTCGGCCACCACTGCGCGGGTCACGTCGGCCAGATCGCAGGCACTGGCCTGCAGGCGCAGGCCGCCGCTGCGGATCCGCGAGAAGTCCAGCAGCTGCTCGACCATGCGTGCCATGCGCAGGGTGCTGGCCTCCAGGTACTGCAGCGTCTGCTGCGCGCCGGTGTTGTCTCCGGGAAGGTCCAGCGCCAGCTTGTCGGCACACAACAGGATGGCCGACAGCGGCGTACGCAGATCGTGGGTCAGCACCGCTGCCATCGTCTCGTTGAGCTTGAGCGCACGCTCCAGCGCCTCGTTGCGCGCCTTCAGCAGTTGCCGCTGCTGGTACAGCTCGATGAACACATTGACCTTGCTGAGGATCACCTGCGGCGCCACCGGCTTGTGCAGGAAATCGACCGCACCGGTTTCATAGCCCTTGAATACGCGCAGCGGATCATCCGGCGAGGCGGTCAGGAAGATGATCGGCACATCGCGACTGCGATGCGAACCCCGCATCAGCTCGGCCAGGGTGAAGCCATCGATCTCCGGCATGTGCACGTCGAGCAGAGCCAGGGCCACTTCGTGCTCCAGCAACAATTCCAGCGCCTGCGCGCCCGAACCGGCCAGCAGCAGGTTGACCCCTTCGCGCTGCAGCAGGGCCTGCATGGCTACCAGGTTCTGCGGTACGTCATCGACGATCAGCAGGTTGACCGGGGTCTGCGACTGCGCAGGGTCCGGTGGCAGCAGGTTCATGCAAACAACTCCTTCAGGCGGCGACACATCAATTCAAGGGGCAGCACGGCGTCGGCGCCGGCGTATTGCAGGGCGGACGCCGGCATCATCGATGCCTCGGCCTCCTCGGGACACTGCAGCCAGGCATGGCCACCGGCCGCACGCACCGCAGCAACGCCTTCGCTGCCATCGCTGCTGGCGCCGGTCAGCAGCAGGGCCAGCACGCGCGCGCCGAACACAGCTGCGGCCGATTCGAACAGCGGATCGATGGCCGGGCGCGAAAACAGCACCGGCGCGTCCACCGACAACGCCAGCGAACCGGCGTCCTCCACCAGCAGGTGGTAGTCCGGTGGCGCGAAGGTCACCGAACCGGGCTGCAGCGGCTGCTTGTCCTCGGCTTCGCGCACCGGCAGCGCGCAGTACGGCGCCAGCACTTCGGCGATGCGGCTGGTGCGGTCACGCGGCAGGTGCAGCACGGCCAGTACCGGTGCCGACAGCCCGGCCGGCAATGCGCCGAGGACGGTCTGCAGCGCGGCAACACCGCCGGCCGACGCGCCGATCACCAGCAGCGCGGGACATGCCGGCGCAGCCATCAGGCCACCTTCCGATACAGGCGGTGCTCGCGCGAACAGACCTCGAAGGCATCGTGGTGGCGACCGAACTGCAGCGATTCCTTGCTGCCCAGGCCGAGGAAGCCACGATGCACCAGCGCATCGCGGAACAGGCCCACCGCGCGGTCCTGCAGATCGCGGTTGAAATAGATCAGCACGTTGCGGCACGACACCAGATGCACTTCAGAGAACACGGTATCGGTGGCCAGGCTGTGATCGGCGAACACCACGTTGCGGCGCAGCTGGCGGTCGAACACCGCGCCATCGTAGGCGGTGGCGTAGTAGTCGGACAGCGACGCGGTGCCACCGGCGGCCAGGTAGTTGCGGCTGAACTGGGCCATCCGGTCGATGCCGTAAGCCCCGGCTTCGGCCGTGGCCAGCGCCGCCGGGTTGATGTCGGTCGCATAGACGATGCTGCGCTCGAGCAGTCCCTCCTCGTGCAGCAGGATCGCCAGCGACCAGACTTCCTCGCCGGTGCTGCAGCCGGCCACCCACAGTTTCACCGAGGGATAGGTGCGCAGCACCGGCACCACCTGTTCGCGCAGCTCACGGAAATAGGCCGGGTCGCGGAACATCTCAGAGACCTGCACGGTGAAGAACTGCATCGCCTGGGCGAACAGGTCCGGCTCGTGCAGCAGGCGGTGCTGCAGATCGGCCAACCGCTCGCACTCATAGCGCTGCATGGCCTGGCGCATGCGCCGGCGCAGCGACGACACTGCATAGCTGCGGAAATCGTAGTGGTAGCGCTGGTACAGCGCTTCCAGCAGGACCTTCAGTTCCAGGTCGAACAGCGCCTGCTCGTTCATTGCCGCGAGCACCAGACGCGGCACAGCGAGACCAGCTTGTCGACGTCGATGGGCTTGGCGATGTAGTCATTGGCGCCGGCCTGAAGGCAGCGCTCGCGATCGTCGGGCATGGCCTTGGCGGTCAGGGCGATGATCGGCAGATCCTGCAGGTGGCGCTGCGCGCGGATCTCGCGCATGGCGGCCAGCCCATCCTTCTCCGGCATCATGATGTCCATCAGCACCAGGTCGACCTCGCGTTCGGCCAGGCGATCCACCGCCTCCTGGCCATTGCGGGCGATTTCCAGGGTGACGCCGAGCGGCTCAAGCACGCTGGACAGCGCGAAAATGTTGCGCACATCGTCCTCGGCCAGCAGCACGGTGCGCCCGTCGAGCACGGTGTCGCGGCGACGTGCTTCGCGCAGCAGACGCTGCTGGTCGGTGGGCAGGCTGGCTTCCACGCTGTGCAGGAACAGGGTCACTTCATCCAGCAGGCGCTCTGGAGAGCGCGCGCCCTTGATGATGATGCTCTTCGAATAGCGGCGCAGGCGCTGTTCTTCCTCACGGCTGAGCGCGCGGCCGGTGTAGACGATCACCGGCGGGAAGCCGACGTCGTCATTGCCGGCCATGTGCTCGAGCAGGTCGTAGCCGCTGCCGTCAGGCAGCGACAGGTCCATCACCATGCAGTCGAAGGTGACGTTGCTGAGCTGCTCCAGCGCGGCGGCCAGCGTACCGACCGCCACGATCTGCAGCTGGTCGCGACCCAGCAGCAGCTCCAGGTTGTGGCGCAGCTCGTTGTCGTCCTCGACGATCAGCAGGCGCCGCACGTCGCGCTGGCTGGTCTGCTCCAGCTGTTCGATGGCCGATACCAGGCGTTCGCGCGTGGTCGGCTTGATCGCAAAGCCGATCGCGCCCAGTTCGCGCGCAACCTGGCTGCGATCCATCGCCGAAACCACATGCACCGGGATGTGGCGGGTCTCCGGATTGCGCTTCAAGCGTTCCAGCACACTCAGGCCGGACACATCCGGCAGGCCGATGTCGAGCAGGATGCCATTCGGACGCAGTTCGCTGGCCAGGGCCAGCGCCTCCTCCGCCGTACCCGCCACCACACAGTCGAAGTCGAGCTCATGGGCGAGCGACACCAGGGCCTCGGCAAAGGTGGCGTCGTCCTCCACAGCCAGGATGAGCCGGCCTGCACGCTGACGGCGGCCACGATCGTCGGCCACACCGGACGTAAACGCGTTCGCCGCAGGCACAGCGGTTGCCGGCATCGGCGCTGCCTGCGCCACGGCCGGGGCCGGGGCCAGGGCTGCCGATGCCGCGGGGACCGCGGCGATGTCGGTCGAGCCCGCTGCAGGTGCGCCCTGCAAGGGCAGCTCCAGAATGAAGCAGCTGCCACGCCCCGGTTCACTGTCGACCTGGATGCTGCCACCCATGCGTTCGGCCAGGTCGCGCGAGATCGACAGCCCCAGGCCGGTGCCGCCGTAGCGGCGGCGAGTGCTGCCATCGGCCTGGCGGAATGCCTCGAAGATGACCTGCAGCTGTTCGCGTGCGATGCCGATGCCACTGTCACTGACCTCGAAGCGGATGCGACCGTTGCCACCGGCGCGCACCTGCAGGCTGACCCTGCCGTGCTCGGTGAACTTCAGTGCATTGGCCAGCAGATTCTTCAGGATCTGCTGCAGGCGCTGGCTGTCGGCCATCAGCTGGCTCGGTGCCAGCGCGTCCGCCTCGATCTGCAGGGCCAGGCCCTTCTGCCGCGCCATCGGCTCGAACGTCTCGCGCAGGCGCTGCAGCACGCTGTCCACTACCACCACCTCATCGGCCAGCTCGACATGGCCGGCCTCGATGCGGGACAGGTCGAGGATGTCGTTGATCAGGGCCAGCAGGTCGTTGTTGGACGACAGGATCGCGCGGGCGTACTTCACCTGCTCCTCGGTGAGCGTGCCGTCCTTGTTGTCGGCCAGCAGCTTGGCCAGGATCAGCGAGCTGTTCAGCGGCGTGCGCAGCTCGTGCGACATGTTGGCCAGGAATTCGGACTTGTAGCGCGACGTCGCCGCCAGCTCGTTGCTGTTGCGCACCAGCTGCGACTGCGCGACCAGCAGCGCCTGCTTCTGCGCTTCCAGCTCGTGGGTGCGCTCTTCCAGCTGCACGTTGCTCTGCTCCAGCTCGGCCTGCTGCTCTTCCAGATGGCTCTGCGACTGCTGCAGGCTGCGGCTCTGCTCTTCCAGCTCTTCGTTGGCCACGCGCAGCTCTTCCTGCTGCGCCTGCAGTTCCTCGCCCTGGCGCTGGGATTCTTCCAGCAGCACGACCAGCTGTGCGCGCAGCAGCGAAGCGCGCAGGGCCATGCCGATCGTCTCGCCACAGCGCTTCAGCAGCTCGCGATCCAGATCCTGCTGCTCGCCCATCCGCGCGCGTCCCAGCTCAATGATGCCGACCACGCTGCCGTCACTGCTGATCGGCGCGAGGATGCGCTCGCGCACCGACAGGCGCCCGAGGCTGGTCTGCAGCTCAAGTTCCGCGTCGTCGCCCCCCTGGAGGTGACGGATGCGCTCGTCCCGCGCCACCTGCCCGGCCACGCCCTCCTGCAATGCCAGCGACGCCGGCATGCCGGACGGCAACGCCAGGCCACCGGTCAGCTGCAACCGCCCCCCGTCCAGCCGGTATACGGCACCGACGTCGGCCTCCAGTTGCGCGCCCAGGCTGGTGGCTGCCGCCTCGGCGATCTGCTCCGGGCCGAGGTCGCCGCGCAGGCTCATCGCCACCGCGTTCTCGGCCTCCTGCAGCCACAGTGCCCGCATTGCCTCCCGCCGCGCCTGGATGGCCCGCGAGACGATCAGCGCGATCATCAGGAACGCGCAGCCGCCGATGCTGCGGTTGACGAACGAGAACGCCGAATTGGAACTGGCGGGCGCGATGTTGAATCCGATGACCAGCAGCACGCAGGCGACCGCCGCCACGATGAACGGAGCGCGCGCACTGCGCTGGAACACCGTGACGCCCACGGCCAGGAAATAGGCCAGCCACACGGCGTAGCCCAGCGGGACCACGAGTTCCAACGCGATGGTCGCGGCCAGCAGCACAGCGGAGGCCATCCAGATCCAGCGGTCACGCGGAGTCGCACCAGGACGCATGCAGGTCGGTTCCAGAAGACGAAGGGTGGGTGATGGTACTCCGTGTCGCATTCAGCCGCACAGGACCATTGGCACGTGCCATACCTGCACACACCCTTCACACTGCAGTGCCTAGCTTCACGTCCCTCCCTGAGGTAATACTCATTTCCACGTGGACGCAGCCGCTTCTACGACGTCCGTGCTGACGGACCCTTCCCGCCAATTGCGACTGCTGATCGACAGCGTGCGCGACCATGCGCTGTACCTGCTTGATCCCGAAGGCATCGTGTGCAGCTGGAATCCGGGCGCAGAACGCATAAAGGGCTATTCAGCCGCTGAAGTAGTGGGAACGCACTTCGGACGCTTCTATCTGGCCACCGACCGCGAGGCCGGCGAGCCGCAACGCCTGCTTCGCGTCGCGGCGCAGCAGGGCCATGTCGCCAGCGAAGGCTGGCGGGTACGCCGTGATGGGTCATCGTTCCGCGCCAGCGTGGTCATCGAGCCGGTGGTCGAAGCCGGCGAACTGCTCGGCTTCGTCAAGATCACCCGCGACATCACCGAGCAGTGGCAGGCACAACGGCTGCTGCGCGATGCCCAGCGTGCGCTGCGCAACACCCAGCAGTTCGAGACTGTCGGCCGCCTCAGCCGTGGCCTCTCGCATGAGTTCAACAACCTGCTGACCACTATCGGCAACGCGCTGGACCTGCTGTCGCTGCGCGTAAGTGGTGACGATGCGCGCGCGGCCGAGCTGCTGGATGTTGCCCAGGCCGCCACCGACCGCGGCGCGCTGCTGACCCGCCAGCTGCTGGCATTCAGCACCGGGCAGACCCTGATCCGCGAGCCCGTGGACATCAATACGCTGGTACGGCAATGGCTGCCGGACCTGCAGCGCGCCTGCCCACCCACGGTGGTGCTGGATGTACGGCTGACGCCCAGCCTGCCCGCAGTGAACACCGATGCGATGCAGCTGCAGGCCGCACTGGCCAACCTGGTCGCCAATGCAGTGGACGCCACCGCCGAAGGCGGGCGCATCCTGGTCGGCACCGCACTGGAACGGCGCCTCGACCCGGATGCAGACTCCACCCTGCAACGTGGCTATGTCACGCTCAGCGTCTGCGACGAGGGCCACGGCATGGCGGCCGAGATCGCCGAACGGGCCACCGAGCCCTTCTTCACCACCAAGGACATCGGCAAAGGCAGCGGCCTGGGCCTGAGTCAGGTGTTCGGATTCACTACCCAGAGCGGCGGCTTCGTCGACGTGTCCACCACGCCCGGTGTCGGCACCACGGTCAGCCTGCTGCTACCCGCAATGGAGGACCCTGCCGATGACCGATGACCCGATCCGCGTACTGATGGTGGAAGACCAGCCCGATCTGCGTGAAATGATCGGGCTGGCGCTGCGCGATCTCGGCATCGACGTGGCCACGACTGCGGATGCACACGAAGCGGCCGCCCTGCTGAAGAGCGAAGCGCGCTTCGATGTGGTGTTCAGCGACGTCAGCATGCCCAACGGCATGTCCGGCATCGAGCTGAGCGAGCACGTCGCCCGCGAACAGCCGCAGGCACGGATGATCCTGTCATCCGGCTACGCGCGTTCGCAGCTGCCGCCGCTGCCCGAGCAGGTGGAGTTCCTGCCCAAGCCCTATCGCCTGCGCCAGCTGGTGCAGCTGCTCAGGCAGGAATGACCCGACGCCGGGCGTGGCCCGGCATTTCATACCTGTAGTGCCGAGCCCACGCTCGGCTGCCTTCATCAATAGCGCCCCACCAGGTTCAGGTACCACCCCCGATGGGTGTAGTCGAACCTGGTCAGGTCGTCACTGAAGTCGGTGAAGTTGTAGCCGACGCCCACGCGGAAGTTGCGGCCGATATCGCGATCGACACCGGCCAGCCAACCCTGCCTGCGGCCGCCGTCACGCACGTCCAGCAGGCGATACTCCAGCAGGCCGTGCCACTGGTAGTACAGGTCGTAGCGCAGCTGGCCCGAAGCAAAGTTGGTGGCCGAATCGAACCACGGCCCCGTGCCACGCCCGTAGCGCACTTCGCCTTCGCGGCGCGCCGCCTTGGCCGCCACTTCCCAACGCTGGTCGATGCGGTAGACACCTTCCAGCGACAGCACCTGGGTGCGCTGGTCGTAGTCCACGCCGTTCACCTGGCCCATCGTCGACAGGTCGTACAGGTAGCTGTAACGACCGAACAGCGCCCAGCGATCGTTGTCCCACGGCCGGTAGGCGAAGCCCAGGTTGCCCTCGATGAAGCGCGCTCCCGCCACCGGGTTGATCGCATCGTCGGTGTCGGCGTAGTTGAAGCGCGCGGCGATCCGCCAGCTGTCGTTGAGACGATGGCTCAGGCGGTTGGTGCTGACCCATTGCGTGCGCCGCTCGGCACCCGTATCGCGACGCCATTCCAGCTTGCTCTGCCACTCGGTGCCCGGCGAGGTGCGACCACCGGACAGGCTGACTGCCTTGCGATCGACCTGGCCACTACTGGCGTCCAGCTTGCCGTTGCTCAGGGTGAAGCCCGCATTCCAGCCCACCACCGGATAGAAGTCCATGCCGAAAGTGTGCGCCAGGCCGGACTCCTGCCCGGATTTCAGGAACTGGCTTTCGTTGAACACATTGACCTGGTCAGACAGGCGCCAGCGCTGGCCCAGCGTCCAGCCATCCTGCGCGTTCGGGCTGAACAGCGGGTCGTACTCGCTACGGTCGGTGGACTGGGTGAACGCACCATAGAAGCTGTGCTGCGGGGTCAGCCGGTACTCGGCGTTGACCTGCGCGGCGGTGCCACGGTCGCCGTCGGAGACTTCTGCACCGACGGTGGACAGGTTGGCGAAGGTCCAGGTACCACCGGCCACCACCGCATCGTTGTCGGCGTAGCGGCCATGGTCATCGTCGACGGTCAGCTGGCCACCACCGTACACATCCAGCGACGTGCCGATGCGGTGCGAGTAGCGCGCCGCAGCCAGCACGCTGGCCACGTTGCCGCCAAGGCCACGGTCTTCCTGCACACGGCGCAGTTCGGCCGACAGGCGGTCGTTCTCGCCGATCCGCCATTCGGCCGTCGCCTGGGCCTGGATCAACGACTCATTGCCGCGCCGCGCCTCGCTGTAGCGCGCATACAGGCTGAAGTCGTCGGTCACGTAGCCCAGCAGCTCGGCGCCCTGCTCGCGCACGCGCTGGCCGGTATCGAAGCGGCCCACCGAGTAGCCGCCGTCCACCTGGCGCCACCAGGCACCGGCGTTCCAGTCGCGCTGGGTCCAGCCCAGTTCGCGAAGGTTGATGCGCGCTTCCACTGCGGTCGCCTCGCCTTCGCGCGGCCCCTCCGGATTGAGCCGGCTGAAGCTCAGACCACCGTTGTCGGAGAAGAACACCGGCGCACTGGTCGCTTCGCTGCGGCTGTGCTCGACCTTCAGATACGTGCCACGGCCGGCCTGCAGGGTCAGGTCGGCACCCTTCAGCGAATAGTCCTGACCGGAGCGCTGCTCGTCCACGTAGGTGGCACCGACGGCCACGTGATCACCGAACCAGTGCTTGCCGCGCACGCCGGCAGTGATGTCGTCGCTGTCGAAGCCGGTCGGCACCCATTCGTAGTCGACGATCAGGCGTTGCTCATAGCCGTCCAGCGGCACGTCGCGGCTGATCCGGCGCAGGTTCTCGCGGCTGACCTGGGCCAGCGGCCGGGTCAGCAGGATGCGGCCCTGCAGGGCATCGATCTCGTAGTCGGCACCCCTCACCATCGGCACGCGCTGCTCCACGCGGCCGGTGGTGCGGTCACGGATTTCCAGCACCACCTGGTCCGAGCCACTGAGGATGCTGGCATGGCGCAGGTAGTACAGACTGCCGCCGGTACCGATGAACTCACTGTGGCCCGGCGCCGTTTCGGCCTGTGAACCGAACAGGCGCAGCTCGCTGCGCGCATCACCCCAGGCGTTGGCACCGCGCGAACGCCACGACAGCGCCGCACCGTACAGCGAGCGCACGTACTGCGCGTACTCGGTCCCGGTCAGGCCGGTGGTGTAGTTGCCCCACAGCGCCTGGTTCTTGTCCCAGTCCATGCGCAGGTAGAACCGGCCCATGCTGTCGACATCACGCTGGGTCAGCGAGTCATCGCCGTAGGTCGGGTAGTACAGGTCCGGGTCCAGGCTGCGGAACAGATCGCGCGGATCGGCCGTGGTGAACCCCGTGAAAAGCTCGTCCAGCGGACGGTTCTGGGTATCGGCCTGTGCGGTCAGCAGGTAGCGGCCACGGGTCTTGGCCTTCAGGTAGAACGCCAGGCGGCCGTCACTGAGCACGTCATCATTGCGCTCGCCGCGGGCCAGGTCCTGCCCTGCCCCACTGGCCTTGTTCTGGTACACGGTGATGTCGGCCAGGCCGACGCCGAACAGGTACTGGCCGCTGACATCAACGTCCAGCGTGCGCGCGATGGCCGGCGCATCCGGTCGCTCCACGCGCACGTCGAACGCATGATGGCCGATCGGCATCAGGTACTCGGCGGCGAACTTGCGATCCTGGTCCAGCGGATAGCTGTCGCCATTGATCTTCAGCGACGCCCCCAGCGGCAGGTCGCGGCCACGCAGGCGCACCCGCGAGCCGTACACCGGGATGTTCTGCTGGCGCAGGCCATTGCCATCGAACACCTGCTGCAACAGCGACAACGACGCTGCCTGGCTGGCGTCCACCGAGGTACCGCGGCGGTCTTCCAGCGCGTCACGCAACTGCTGGTTGCCGCGCTCGAATTCCGCAGGCGTCACCAGCTGCATCGACTGCGCGGTGGTTTCATCCACGTTGCCCTCGGCATCGAAGGCGCGCAGCACGTAGACCAGCCGGTCGCCGCGACGCAGCGGCGTCGAGGCAGGCAACGTGCCATCCCACACGCCCTGGGCAACAGCGGCCACCGGCAGTTCGAACGTCGCCAGTGCTGCCACACGGTCCGTGTCGCTGCCGCGGTAGACGCTGACCTCCAGCCGCTGGATGAAGGCGGTGTAGTTGCCGCGCACGTAGAACTCGACCGGCCGCACGATGCGGCCTTCGTCGAAAGCGACCATGCCCGGCGCGGAGACCGACAGTTCCGGCTGGCCCATCGCCGGGTCTTCGGTGGCCCAGATCGCGCCGCCTTCCGGCAGGCGGATCATGAACTCGCCACGCACGGTGGCCTTGCCCGGCTCATCGATCGCCAGGCTGACCCGGCGGTCCGGCTGCAGGGCCTGCGAGCTGGAACGCGTCGAGGTGCCCTCGGTCACTGGCTCGTCGTAGCTGCGCGAGCGCAGGCTGAACAACAGTTCGCCCTCGGCGTTGCACTGGTTGCCGTCACAACGGATCGGCGCCGGCTCAGTGGGCGGCGGCGCGGCCTGGGCGGCACCGGCCAGGCCGAGCAGCAGGGCCTGATACAGCGCAGCGCGCGGCAGGCGGGGCGCGCGGCGGGCGGCAGAGTGATGCGCGCTCATCGGCGTGCCTCCTGTTGGCGGGCAGCCGCACGGGTGGCGGCGCTCTCCTCGTTGCGGACGCGCAGGCGCTGCTGCACGGCGGGGCTGAGCTGGCTGCGCAGCGCCTCGAACACGGCGTTGGCACGGCGCAGGCCCAGCGCCTGGTTGTAGGCATGGCTGCCGCGCACATCGGTATGACCGACCAAGCTGACCTGGCCACCGCCCAGCGCTTCAAGGCGGACGGCGATGGCGGCCAGCAACGGCTTGAACTCCTCGCGTACGGTGGCCTTGTCGGTGTCGAACAGCACGTTGCCCAGCAGCGCGCCACCGGCATCCACACCGGCCAGCAGCGAGTGCGGATCACGCACGTCGGTGCGCAGCTGCACGGTCAGGCCGGCGCGTGCGCTCTCGGCCACCTCGGCCTGCAATGCATCACGTACCGCTGCGGCGCGGGCAAAGGCCAGTGCCTGGCTTTCGCCATTGGCAGCGATCACCACGTCGCCGCCCTGGTAGCGGTCGACCACCTCGGCCATCTTCTTCAGCACCGGGCGATAGTTGGCTTGCAGCTCGCTGCTGCCCGGTGCGAACAGCACCTCGCCCAACGCGATCTCCATGCGCTCGGCGGCGGCCTGCGGCGACGGCGGCAAGCGCACGCCGAAGCTGAAGCGGGTCGGCACGCCCTGCGTCACCCGCCGCAGCAGCGGATTCTCGGTGGTCAGTTCAGCACCGGCCGGCAGCGTGGCCGGGTCCAGCTTGATGATGAAGTTGCGGCCCAGGCGCGCGTCACCTCCGTGCACGTCAGCCAGGTGGTAGCGCCCGAACGGATCAGTCTCCACCAGCAGGCCTTCCACCGTGGCCAGACGCACACCGGGGATGCCCTGCTCCTGGATGCCTTCGTTGCCGATCACATAAGCCACTTCGTAACCCTCGGCGACACGGACGATCTCGCGGCGCACGGTCGGCTCGGCCGCGGTCAGGCCCTTGCCGGCGTCACCGCTGCGTTCCACGCGCGTGGCGCCCTGTGCGTCCATCCGCAGGCGATGGCCCTGAGCGCTTTCCAGCACGAAGTCATCGTTGAAGGACAGTTCGCGCAGGCGCTGGCGCAGCACTACCTGATGGGCCTCGGCGGTGTCGGACGTCGACGCGCGACCCTGCACCACGCCAATCTGCACCCCGTGCAGCAGCGGCGCGCTGGCATCGGCCAGCGGCTGCGGACCTTCGCCGCGATCCAGCGTGGTCGAACCCGGCACGTAGGCCGCAGCAGCGAACCCGCCCTGCACACGCACGCCGCTCAGCTCGGCACTGTCCTGCCAGCCATCACCGTCGCGGTCATCGAACACGGTGCCGAACACCAGGCTGTCTTCCAGCAACGGATCGGCATCCATGGCCACCTCGGCGGTGGCGATGTTCGACAGCGGCGTGCCATCGTCAGCCGTGGCCACGGCCTGGTTCACGTGGTTGCCCGCGCGCACGCCGGCGCCCACCCGCAACAGGTAGGTGATGGTCGCGCTGCGGCCCACGGCAATGTCCACCGCACCGATGCGCAGCGGTACCTGGCTGCTGGCCAGCGAGAACGCACCGTCATCATCGGCCACGCGCATCGAGCCATCGACATAGCCGAAGCCCGGCGGCGGGGTGTCGACCACCACGCCATCACGCCAATGGCTGCCGCCCACGTTCTCGACCACCAGCTGGTAGCGCACCAGGTCGCCCACCTTCACCCGGCGCGGGCTGGCGGTCTTGGTGATGCGCAGGGCGAAGTCGGACACCACCTTGTGGCGCGTCTCGCAGGTCGTGCAGTCCGGCGGCGGCGAGCCATCCGGATATTGTCCGCGCAAGCGGTTCAGCACCTCGGTGCGGGCCTCCTGATTGACCACGGCCTGGTAGACAAATTCGTGGCGACCGATCGAGGTACCCGTCGGCACCGTGCAGACGATGTCGGGCCCCCGCTGGACGCATCCGGCCGGCAGGCTTTCGATGCTCAACCCGGCGTCCGGCGTATCAACCAGCTGCAGCGGCTGGCGCAGCGCCGCCCGCTCGACCGTGGCCACCAGCGTATAACGCAGGCGGTCGCCCGGTCGCACTTCGGTGCCGTTGGCAGGTCCGGACTGCTTCTCCAGCACCACGCGCGGTTCGGCCAGCGCGTGCTCGGTGCTGCAGGCACCGCTGCAGGTGGGCGTGTCACCGCCGGTGCCGAGTACGGCATTGCGCACGCTGCCGCTGGCCTGGGCATTGACCAGCGCGCGGTAGCCCAGCGTATAGGTGCCCGGCGCAGTACCAGCCGGCAGCGTGCAGACCAGCGGATTGCTGGCATTGCAGGTGAACGACCCCGGTTGGGTGACCGACTGCAGGTCCAGGCCGGTGCCCAGGGTATCGGTCAGGGTCAGCGTATCGAGGGTCTGCGAGTTGGCGACCGTCACTTCGACGCTGTAGTCCACGGCATCGCCCACGCCCACCGGAGCGACGGTGGTCGACTGCTTGCGGTATGTCACCACCGCCGACAGCACCGGCGTGGTGGTGCCGCAGTTGCTGGAGCAGGTATTGATGCCGGTGCCACTGCCGAGCACGGCATTGCTGACGCTGCCCTTGGCCTGCGCGTTCACCCGCGCGGTGTACTCCACCGTGTAGGTGCCCGGTACCGTGCCGACCGGCAGCGTGCACACCAGCGGATTGGCGGCATTGCAGGCAAAGCCCTGGCTGGCGGTCACCGCACCGAAGTCCAGGCCGGGGCCCATCGTATCGGTGAGGGTGAACACCGTCGTGGTGCGCGAGTTGCTGACCACCGCGGTCAGTGTGTAGGCGATGCTGTCACCCACCTTCACCGAACCGGCTGCGGCCGAGGTCTTGCGGTAGTCGATCGCGCTGCCGGTCACCGGCGTGCTGGTACCGCAGTTGGCGGTACACGACGGGTTGTCACCACCGCTGCCGAGCACGGCGTTGGTGACCTGGCCGGTGGCCTGTGCATTCACCACGGCGGTGTAGGTCAGGCTGTAGCTGCCCGGCACGGTTCCCGCCGGCAGGGTGCACACCAGCGGATTGGCCGCATTGCAGGTGTAGGCACCCGCACTGGTCACCGCGCCGAAGTCGAGGCCGGTACCCAGGGTATCGGTCAGGGTGACCACATCGGTGGTGCGCGAGTTGGTCACCACCGTGGTCAGGGTGTAGGTCAGGCGATCACCCACCGCAACCGGGCCGGTGCTGTTCACCGACTTGGCGTAGCTTACGCCCGGCGTCGCCACCGGGGTGGTGGTGTCACAGTTCACGCTGCACGACGGATTGTCGGTGCCGCTGCCGAGCACGGCGTTGCGCACGCTGCCGCTGGCCTGCGCGTTGACGGTGGCGCCATAGGTCAGGCTGTAGGTACCCGGCAAGGTGCCGGCCGGCAGCGTGCACACCAGAGGATTGGCGGCGTTGCAGGTAAAGACGCCCGCGCTGCTGACACCCGCGAAGTCGAGACCGCTGCCCAGCGTATCGGTCAGGGTGACCACGGCACTGGTGCGCGCACGCGTCACGGTTGCAGTCAGGGTGTAGTCGATGCGGTCACCCACCCGTACCGGTCCACCGGTGGACGCCTGCTTGGCATAGACCACCTGCGCGGCGGCCATCGGCGTGGTGGTATCGCACGCACCCACGCAGGACGGGTTGTCGGTGCCGCTGGGCACCACCGCGTTGCGCACCTGGCCACTGGCCTGCGCGTTGACCACGCCGGTGTACGAGAACGCATAGCTGCCCGGCACCGTGCCGGCCGGCAGCGTGCAGACCAGCGGATTGCCCGGCACGCAGCTGAAGCTGCCGGCGCTGGTGACGCTGCCGAAGTCCAGGCCGGTGCCCAGCGTATCGGTGAGGGTGGTGACCGCCGTGGTGCGCGAGTCGGCCACCAGCACGGTGACGGTGTAGGCGACGCTGTCACCGATGGCAACCGGGCCGGCGGTGCTGCTGGCCTTGGACACCGAGATGCGCGGTACCGCCACCGGCGTGGTGGTGGTGCAGTTGCTGCTGCAGGTGGGCGTATCGGTACCGGTGCCGACCACGGTGTTGACCACCTGGCCACTGGCCTGGGCATTCACGGTGGCCGTGTAGCTCAGGCTGTAGGTGCCGGGCACGGTGCCTGCCGGCAGCGTGCACACCAACGGATTGGCCGCATTGCAGGTGAACGCACCCGGGCTGTTGACGCTGGCGAAATCCAGGCCGGTGCCCAGGGTGTCGGTCAGGGTCAGCACATCGCGGGTATTGCCGTCGGCCACGGTGACATCCACCGTGTAGCTGACGGTCGCGCCCACAGCGACCGGGCCGGTGGTGTTCGAGCGCTTGGCATAGCTCACCCGTGTCACCGGCACGGTCACATCGCTGCGCGTGCAGTGGTCAACGTCGGTGCAGCTGCTGCCGGGTACCGGCGGATTGCCGTTGTTGAAGGGATCGTAGCCGCCGCCCACGCCGGCATGGTTGGTCAGCACGCCGGTAGCAGCAGCGGTGACCGTCACCGGCAATGTGAAGGCCGAGCTGGAGCCGGCGCTGCCGGCTGCGGCCAGCACCTGGCTGCTGGTGCAGGTCACGTCCTGGCCACTGGCCGTACAGCTCCAGCTGCCGCTCACATGGACACCCGTCCAGTTCGGCACGATCCCGGCCGGCAGCTGGTCACGAACCGTGATCACACCCGCCGGCACGTTCGGCGGATTGCCCGTCGGCACATCGGTGGTGTTGCTGACGGTCAGGGTATAGTTGGTGCCTGCCTGGCCATAGTTCCAGACGCCACCCGTCGCGTTGTTGCCCTTCACCACCTTCAGCGACGGCGCGGTGATGATGACCCGGTGGTCTTCCACTTCGCCATCATCGGCCACGCCGGTCGGGTTCTGGATCTGCGTGGCGTTGGTGGCGTAACGCAGGCGCACGTAGCTGGTGCCGGCGCTGACCGCGGCCGGCACGGTCCAGCTCAGGTTGGCCTGGCTACCGCTGCACAGCGCGGTGTTGCTGCGCTCGTTGGCATCGAACTGGCCATTGCGGTTGAAGTCGATCCAGCCGGCCACGCTGCCATTGCCAACGCAGGCCACCGGCTGGTTGATCACGGTACCGGCCTGCATCACGGTCAACCGGTAGTTGCTCGGCCACCCGTCTTCCTCGCGGCTACCCGCTACCGGCGAGTTGTCGTCGCCCAGTGCATCGGCGCTGTAGGTGCTGCGCTGTTCGGTGTCCGGGCCCAGGCTGCCGAGGAAGTCGGTCAGCGGCGGCGCCAGGCCACCGGGCGTGTAGCCGGCGGTGTTGATGTTGAAGTTGCTGGCGTTCTGCGGAATGCCGTCGGAGCGGAACTGCAGGTCGTCCACCACGTGCATCGCATCGCCGTAGCTCTGCGGGGCGTCACCGAAGTCGGCATACGGCACCAGCAGGCCAATGGCGATGGCCGTGGTGCCGCCGCCGCGCATCGAGAAGCCCATGTTCACCGCCAGGTTGCCCGGCGCGTGTGCGGCGTTGTCGAAACTGAGGAAGGTGACCGCCGCCGTGTTGTCGTCGTTGCCCGGACCGAAGCGGATCACCTGGTTGGCACCACTGGTCGACTTGTTCACCAGATAGGGCGTGGCATTGGCCAGGTTCTTGCGGACCTCGACCACGTTCCAGGTGCCCTGCGCACTGGCCTCGACGAATTCGCCGCTGTTGTTGATCGATTCGGCGTCGGCCATCACCACGCCGCGCAGGCGGTACGGCGCACCGCCCAAGGTCGACGTGCAGGTGATGCTGAAGCTGGAAGTGCCACTGGCACGCGCGATGCCGGCGATCAGCTGGTTGCTGGTGCCGGTGCCGCCGATGTTGTACAGGTCGTCAAGGCTGTCGCCGCCGAAGCTGCCGGGGCGATAGCTGCGCAGCACATTGGTCTCGGCCGTGTTCAGACGGCAATCGACGCGCAGGTTCACCCCGGCGGCGACCGGCATGTCGATGGACGACGTCGCGCCATCGTTGAGCACGACGTTGTTCACGCCATTGGCGCCGCCACCCCAGGTCAACCACAGCACCGTGTTGCGATACGGGCTACTACCACCAGTGGCATAGGCCGCAGCGCAGGCCATCGAAGGCACCAGCATCGCCAACAGCAGCAACAGACTGCTCGCCATCCAGCGGCGCAGCTGCAGGTACTGAAGGTTTTTTCCGGAATGAACGCATCCACCGCCCGCGCGGATGCGCGACGTCGTCGACTGCCACATGTTGATTCCCCCGCTCAGCCCGCAGAGGGGCCGAAGTTCATTTGGGTGTCCTGGGACGAAATCCCGGCACCGGCGGCGCACGCAACTACGTGTTCTGCCGGCTCCGTGGCACCTGCCTTGGTCCCTGCACCCGGCTGGTTGGGCACACACATCTGTGACCAAGTTAACACATTTCAGACAAATGTGTGACCTGCATCACATTAATGTTTGCCAACTCTGGCGCCTGTTGCTTGACCACAGTTGTAGCAACCGGGCACGGGCGGCCCGTGCACGGTTCCGGCAGTCGCATCGCCCTTTCCGGCAAGTCGCCATGCAAATTCGGCGCGCCCATTGCCTGGCGGAAGCGTGGTCAAGCGCGCGCTCGGTGGCGTCAGCGAGGAACTGCTCGCTTAAGCTCCAGCGCCGTTGTCTGTGCGGCATTGATGCCGCCCTGCCCCGCACAGCGGTACCCGGTCAGTGACTGCCCGGTATGCCGCCGGAAGTAGCGGCACAGGTAGGACGCATCCTCGAAGCACAGGCGCTCGGCAATACGACCGATCGGCAGCTCGCTATAGCTCAGCAGTGCCTTGAGCTCCAGCACCACCCGACGGTCGATCAACGCGTTCGGCGTCTCACCGAAGCACTCGCGCGTGACCTGTGAAAGGTAAAACGGGGAGATGCACAGAGCCTCGGCAACAACGGCACATCCAACGGCGACGGCACGCAATGCGGATGCGCGTGCAGGAATTTGAACAGTGCATTCGGCAGTACGAAGGCCACCTCCGACGCCAGCGCCTTCGGCATCAGGCAGATCAGTGCCAGGAACCCACGGGAGCGCTGCCGCAGCAGCGCCAAGGTGTCCTCTGCCAGGACCAGCACATCGTGCCGCCGCACCGCGACCTCACGGAAATTCAATGCCAGGCGCGCACGCCCGGACACGCACACCAGCACCGCCAGCTACACGTGTCCGAACGACAGCGGAACACCCAACCCTTCAGCCAGCGTGCTGACCTCCAGGCGCATGGATTCGTCCTGATACAAGAAGCTGGGGAATGCGGTCCATGGGCCGATTCAGCCGTCAGCGCGCTGCATGAACAGCAGGTCCGGCGTGGAGGTGGCCTCCACCGGCTGGAAACCGAGATCGCGATAGAGGGTGAGCGCGGGGGCGTTGTCACAATAGACGCGCAGGGTCAGCCGCCGCACGCCCGGCGATCGCAGGGCCTCGGCGCCCAGCGCCTGCATGAGCGAGCGCCCCAGGCCACGCCCGCGCATCAACGGTGAAACAAGGATGCGGCCCAGGTGCGCGGTGCCGGCGTCGGTCAGCCAGTTCTGGCCAAAGCCCAGGCAATCATCGCGCTCGCCCAGCAGCACCCAGCCGGGGCGCGCCTCAAGTTCAAGCGCCTGCGCGAACCGCGGCGGTGGCAAGGGAAAGGGCACGCCGGGCCCTGCCCAACGCTGGGTGGCCGCTGCCGAATCGAGCCAACCGGCGATGGTGGCGTAATGCAAAGGCTGGACAGGACGAAAATTCGGTTCCATGACACGCATGGTGCGCGATTCCTGCCGGACCTGCACGCTGCCCGGTGGCACTTGATATTTGTCATAGGACAATAAAAAATTCCGGACATCCGGCTGCCGCCGCCTGGCAGCGCCCCTCTCATCCTCGCCGGGGAGATCCCATGTTCAAAGGCCTCAGCGCATTTCCCCTCACTCCCCTCTCTGAAGCCGGCATCGATCTCCGGGCCTTTGCGGGACTGGTCGAGCGCCTGGCGGGTTCGGGCGTGGATTCGATGGGCATCCTGGGCTCCACCGGCAGCTATGCCTATCTGGAGAAGCACGAACGCAAGCGCGTACTGCGCGAAGCGCTCGCCCACGCCGGCGGCGTGCCGGTCATCGCCGGCATCGGTGCACTACGCACCCGGGATGTGCTTGAGCTGGCACGGGATGCCGAAGATGCCGGTGCGCATGGCCTGCTGCTCTCGCCCGTGTCCTACCAGCTGCTGAAGGAGCATGAGGTCTACACGCTCTTCGAATCTGTCTGCGCAGCGGTGCGCACGCCGATCTGCGTCTACGACAACCCCGTTGCCACCCGCTTCCGGTTCACCGATGAACTGCATGGGCGCATCGCCGCCCTGCCCAACATCGCCTCGATCAAGATCCCCCGCCTCCCCGATGACCCGGCGGAGGCCGCAGCTCGCATATCGGCGCTGCGCGCCTGCATTCCGGCGCATGTCACCCTCGGCATCAGCGGCGATGCCGCTGCCGTTCACGGGCTGGCCGCAGGCTGCGACGGCTGGTACTCGGTGATGGGCGGACTGTTCCCCGAGGTGGCACTGCAGATCACCCGTGCAGCGCTTGGCGGCAAGATGGCCGCTGCGCAGGCGTTGTCCCAGCGGCTTGCGCCGCTCTGGGCGCTGTATGACCGGTTTGGTGGAATCCGCGTCATGGCATGTGCCGCGGCGCTGTTGGGGCTGTGTGGTGAAGACAGTCTGCCGTTGCCGTTGCAGGTGCTGCGTGGAAATGATCGGGCGCTTGTGGCCGACGCGCTGGAGACGCTTGGATTGCGGCAGCGACGCGCGTAGCGGAGCCTCACGCAGGACGCCGCCGTGGTCAACGGCGGCGCCCCGTCACTCCCTTATTGGCAGACGTACTCGCGCGCCGACTCGATGGTGTCCACGTCGAGCTCTTCGTACTGGATCTCGACGGTTTCCATGCTGGTGGACGTGACTACCGCGCGCGCACCAGGATTGCACGCCGCCGGCAGACCGCCGGCCTGGACCTGGCCGTTGATCGCATACGCCAGTCCGTAGCAGACAGAACCGAGCTGGAACGGATTGACGCCACAGGCCATGACCTGCTCATTGGACAGCCCGCTGGAGGCGGTGTAATTGGCCGTCCAGCCGCTGGACGCATCGTTGGCGCAGGTGCCCGGATAGCCCTGGATCGGCGCAGTGCCATTGGTACAGGTGTGCTGGGTGAAGCTGCCGAAGAAGCTGAATTTGAGGTACGCGGTGCGGCCGGTCTCGACCCATTGCGCAGCAGCGGCGTTCTGGGCGAATGCGGACAGGCCGAGCAGGCACAGCGCTGCGGCGGCGAGAGGTTTCAATCCTTTCAACATGACTATCGTCCTCGGAATTGGCGTAGTGCACGCCTCATGCGTGCCAACCGAGTGTACCCAGCACGTCCCCCGGCAAATATGACAGGCCACGCAGTCTGGGCCTGTCGGAAGGTGCGATGGCGTCAGCAGCATCAATGGCTCTGACAGCGCCTGCACCCATCGCGTGCCGGGCAGTATGTTGCGGCCGGCGCGGCCCAACTACTTTTCTGATCCGCGCCACTTCAGTTGCCACGTCTGTGCGGCCCACTGCGATTCGCTCAATCATCATCGCTGACTGCTCAGACAGACCTGCACCCCCCGGCCAGGACGCCCCCTGGGCATTTCCCTACGGTCCGGCAAGTAGTTATCCGATTGCGGGCATCCGTGCCCCCTGAGACCTTCCAGCTGCGCTCTGGGCATTCATCCGACTCAGAACACCGCAGCGCATCGAATTGTGCTGCGGAACAGCTGAAGACGCACTTCGATAGCAGGGGTGCTACAGCACGGCACCTTCAGGCGGTATCCAGTCGGCAGGGCCGATCAGGGCGCATGGCGCAATGCATCCCTAGGTCATTGATTCATGTTGACCCCGGCCCGATTCGAACGGGCGACCTTCCCCTTGCGAGGGGGCGATCCCGACAATGCTCTTGGTGCGATCTGTGCCAATGCTGTGCCAAATTACGCGCGTCCCGGGGGCCGCAAGCGCCGTAAGACGCAGCATCTGCAGCAGTTGCGGAGCGCTTTCGGGCCTTTCGGGCGCCCCTCGGGCGGGGCTTGGTCTCCTTCAGCGGTAGGCTCCTGCCATGTGCGGCCGAATTCGTCCAGCTCCCCGTGATCCACTTCGAAAAAGGCGATAGCCTCGGGGCTACCGCCTTGCTTGGAGGTAGCAACACCGCTCAACCAAAGGTGTCGGGGCTTTCCGAATCCCCGTAGCTGACGTTCTTGTAGTGATACTCAACGAGCACCCATGAACCGCCGCCATTGCCACCGCTGACCCAAGTGTATCCCCAAGTCTCGCTATTGCCGTATCGGTCAGTGGTCGTGAAGGTAAACTCATCGCCGGCATTGGCCCTGCTCGGGAGCGGTACGGGCGGCGGCGGCGCTGATGCACGCGTTACCGCACCACTCGACTTTGGAGAAGAAGAGGTCTTCTTGACCACTTCCACAGTCACGCCTTCCAGCACCGGCGCGTATCCCGGAGAGCGCTGCTTCACCCACTGCAACACGGATTGGGCTTCGACGGAACCGGGAGCATAAGTACTCCTGGTGCTTACCACTACGGCGCTTTGCGGAGACGTGGTGTTGCCAGCCCACACAGATCCAGCGGCGAAGAGAAATGCTACAGATGCGGACAGCGCAAAGACTTTGAGCTTCATTACATATCCCTATCGAATTGGCCAAAATGCTCGCTATAGATCCTTTAGCCAGCCCTTTCACGTAGCACGATCCATCTGCATCGGTCAAATTGCGTAAGCACACAGCATCCGACCATCGATCCAACTCGGAATGTGCACAGGCCAACATGGAATTGACACAGAGATTGATAGCGCTTCCTTCTTCCGCCTAGCAACCTCTTGAGAGGCAAGCACGGCAATGAAGATGGTAGATGCAGCACCGACAAGAGCGCCAAGCGCTTCTAGACCATCAGCGATCGACCCTGGTGAAAAAGGTTCAGACGGCGGCCGTTCTTGAAAGACAGCTCAGCCTGCAAGGATTCCCAGTACAAAAACCGAGCCCGCAGTAATCAGGCCCGCTTCCCCCGAGGCCTGCGATGAAATCCCTGAACTGCTGGCTGATCTTGTTTGCCGTGTTCATCCGTGCCACGCAGCAAGGCCATTGAGGCTCGTCATCCGGGCCTCTAAGCAGGGCCTTCAGTACGGATTTCAGCACAACGCATGGTTCAAACAGCTGTGCCAACTGTGCCAAACGCTGGATGACGCAAGGCGCTGTAGAGCGATGTCGCTCGCCATGAAATTGCGCAAGTCATTGATCAATGGTGACCCCGGCCCGATTCGAACGGGCGACCTTCCCCTTAGGAGGGGGACGCTCTATCCAGCTGAGCTACGGGGCCATTGGCAGCGGCACAGGATACCGCGTCCGGCTGAATGGACCAAGCGGGCGTCGTTCTGCACAGCCCATGAAGTGGATATGCTGGCCCGCCGCGACCCGTTGTGAACTGGATGTCCGACGTCTGGCGAATCCTCTCCGCCCTTGGCGACAGCCGCTGGCTGCTGCCCATGGCCTTGGTGCTGCTGATCACGCTGCCGCGCCCCGATGCGCGCCTGAAATGGCGATGGCTGCTTGCCATCGCCGTCACCGCCGGTGTCACGCTTGCCTCAAAGCTGGCCTTCATGGGCTGGGGGATTGGCATCAAGAGCATGCACTTCACCGGTTTCTCCGGGCACGCGGCGATGTCCAGCGTCGTCTATCCGATTGTCGGCATGCTGGTTGCCGGTCCCAGCCAGCGCGCCCGGGCATTCGGCCTGGTGACCGGCGCACTGCTGGCCACCGCCATTGCTTGGTCACGGATCCCGCTGCATGCGCACAGTCTTTCTGAAGTGATTGCCGGGCTGGCACTTGGAATGGGCTGTTCCGGATGGGCGCTGCGCGCCGCGCTTCCCTCCGCGCGCCCAGGCATGGTGACCGTCGCTGTCGCCGTACTCGCAGGCACGGCCCTGCCCCTCGCCATGCCCGACGTCCACACGCATCAGCTGGTCATCGCGCTGGCGAAATTCATCTCCGGAAGGGCCGATGTCTTCCAGCATTTCTGAAAATCAGGAAGGTCATTCCACATTTCCTCCACATTTCTTGACAGCACAACTGAATAGCCGCCAACATAGCGGTGGAAAAATTTCCCTGACGGAGTAGGAGACCCCGTAGATGAAGAAGATGATTGCCGCTCTGGCCCTGCTGGGTCTGTCCTCGCCGGTGTTCGCCCAGGAAGCTCCTGTCGCAGCCGCTGCCGCTCCGGAAGAAGCAGCCGCAGCTGCTGCAGGTGCCGAAGCAGCCGGCCTGTCCACCGCAGCCATTGTCGGCACCAGCGTCATCGCAGTTGCTGCCGGCGCCGTGCTCTACAGCGTTGCCGGTGACAGCACCAGCGGTCCGAGCGATCCGGGTGGCAACCCGGGCAATCCGGGCACCCCGGGCACTGGCGGTACCGGCGGTACCGGCGGCACCGGCGGCACGGGTGGGACCGGCGGCACCGGCGGCTAATACCGCTGCAGCACGCTTTAGGCCCTCGCCGGGCAATGCTTGGCGAGGGTTTTTTATGCCCGTCGAATCTACGTAATCAAATGATCAAGAAGTTGACCTGCCTCGCGGCTGCCCTACTGACAGCCACCACACTTTCCGGCTGCCTGCTGGCGCCCGGCCAGCACTTGCGCCACAGCGATGTCTCGCTTGGACGTCAAAGCGACGACCGCCATCTTGAGCTCATCAGCATCACGCCGAAGCTTGTTGCGATGGATCGAGCCACGCAGGGCGAGCAGGTCCTTCCCTCCGAACTGTTCGACTACCAGCCGCCGGAGTACACCGTCGGCATCGGCGACATTCTCTACGTCACCGTATGGGATCACCCGGAACTGACGGTACCGGCAGGCCCTCAACAACAGGGCAACCTTGCCGGGCGCCTTGTGCAGAGCGATGGCTCCCTGTTCTACCCCTACATCGGCAAGGTCCAAGCAAAGGGCAAGACGCCCGTCGCGCTTCGCGAGGAAATCAGCAGGCGCCTGGCCCAGTACATCGAATCTCCCCAGGTCGATGTCTCCATTCTCACCTACGGCAGTCAACGCGTGTGGGTCACTGGCGCCGCCGAGCGCTCAGCGCCGATCGCGCTGGGCACCTCTCCGTTGACCCTGGCCGACGCCATCAGCCAAGCCGGCCTGAACGTCAATCAGGCGGACCTGTCCGGCGTGCGCCTCAGCCGCGCTGGCGCCACCTATACGATCAATCTGGAAACACTGGCTACCCAGCATGGCGGTCGCCAACTGTTCCTGAAGGACGGGGACTCGATCTTCATTCCCTACCTGGATCGCAAGGAAATCTTCGTGGTGGGCGAAGTCAATCTTCCCGGCGCCTACAGCTTCCGTACCGGCGATGTATCGCTGAACCAGGCACTGGGCCGTGCCCGCGGCCTGACCCAGGAAACCTCCGCCGGCAATGCGGTCTACGTGATCCGTGGCAGCAAGGATCTGGAAACCGTTCCCTCCACGATTTATCAGCTGGAAGCCCGCTCCCCCACCGCATTCGCGGTCGGCAGTCAGTTCATGCTGCAGCCAGGCGATGTGGTCTTCGTCGGCGCGGCCGGCGTCACCCGCTGGAACCGCTTCGTGAACCAGTTGCTGCCGTTCACCAACATCCTGTATACCGCCGCCCGCACGGAGAACGAAGTCGGGAACAAGTGACATGATGTGCATGGATGTGCTTCGGGCGCGCAGCAATCTGCGGCGCACCCTCCAATGGATGATGGCCCTTTCCGTTCTGGCGACGCTGGCAGGCTGCACCACGGCCAGCCGTGCAACCAGCGACTCCTTCCGCCTGCTGTTCAAGCGACAGGTGGTGGCTACGCCTGAACAGGTCGCCGCAAACCGCTTTCCCCAGGCGCAGTTGAAGACCCCCGATCTGTCAGCGGTGATGGTGCTGGGCTACGTCGATGCAGGTCGCCAGAGCTGGTATGCCGGCAGCAATGCCGTGTTCCAGCTCGACAGCACGGGACTGGTGACAGGCGTTTCGAGCCCGGGTCGGCAACTCCAGGCCCGAATCATCGGCGCTTCGCCGTTTGTCAGGCTGGAGGCGCTCAACGCCAGCACCACCGTGCAGCGGGAATACGACTGGATTCCCAGCTATCGCATGGGTGTCCAGGCCACGGGCACGCTGACCCGCGGCGACATCGAGTCAATCAGCATCCTGGGCAAGGAGCGATCCCTAGTGCGCTTTGACGAGCGCATCGTGGGCGGCTTCCGGGCACACAACATCTACTGGGCAGATCCGGTTACAGGCTTCATCTGGAAGAGCAGGCAGCAACTGGGCCCGTCCTACACCGTGGAGCTGGTGCAGCTCAAGCCATACCGCCCCGCAAAGGATTGACCATGGCATTGCGATTCATGCTTCTGCTGGCCGTGCTGCTGGCATCGGGCGCTGCCCTCGCGAATGGATCTGCCGCATCCCGCAATCTCGAGGTTGTCGCCGAAGGTGCGTCGCTGGCACCAGGAAGCCACACTGTGGCTGCAGGCACTCGCCTGTCTCAGCTTATGGCCACCACGCACCCCGCTTCAGACGCCTACCTGCCCGGAATCGCACTGCACCGGCAGGGTGCGCGCCCGCAGCAGGTTCGGTTGCGGGCCGGCCTGCAGTACAGCCTGGACCTGCTCGAAGAGCACCAGGATCCGCAGATCGCAGCGGCCGCGACAGCGTTGTCGCGCTGGCTGCAGGACCATCCCGCATCCGGCCGCATGCCGCTCCCAATCAACGACATGCGCCTGATGCAGGTTCAAAGGGACAGCGATCCAATCCTTGAACAAGGCGATGCGCTGCGCGTGCCTCGTCGGCCCAACACGATCACCGTGCTTGGCGCTGTCGAATCAGCTTGCGAACTCCCCCACCAGCCGTTGCGCGACGTGCATGACTACCTGCGCGACTGCATCGTGACCAGCGCTGCCGACCGCAATGATCTCTATATCGTACAGCCCGACATGACTGTGCAGAAGGTCGGCGTCGCGCTATGGAACCGCGCTGACCCGCAGGCCGTCGCACCTGGCGGCGTCATCTTCGTACCGCTTCGCCAGCATGCCATCGATGCAGTCGACAGCGCCTTCAATGCCGACTTCGCGGCATTCATCGCTACCCAGGCCCTGCAACCTTGATCCGCTCCACCCACAAGCCCGCCTGCGCTGCTCGTCCAGCAGCCTTCGCCCTGTCACTGCTGGCGCTTTCCCTGGCGACCGAACTGCATGCGCAACAGGCTCCGCCCCCAACTGCCAGCGAATGGGGCGGCATCGGCTTGCTGCAGACGCCGACCGCACGCATGGCCGAGGATGGCGACATCGCGTTCACGGCATCGCACAACTCGCCCTACAGTCGCTACAACCTGACGCTGCAGCCATTTCCATGGCTAGAAGGCTCGTTCCGTTACATCAACGTGTCCAATATCCGCTATGGCGCAAACAAGGTAAGCGGCGACCAGAACTACAAGGACAAGTCCATCGACTTCAAGCTCCGCCTCTGGAGCGAGACACCCTGGACACCCGACCTTGCCTTCGGCGTGCGCGACCTTGGCGGCACCGGCTTCTTCTCGAGTGAGTACCTTGTCGCAAGCAAGCGCTTTGGACCCATCGATGCCTCACTCGGGCTCGCGACGGGCTACCTCGGAAATCGCGGCGACTTTTCCAATCCCCTTGGGCTCGTCAGTGATCGCTTCAAGGATCGCAGACCCATCGCGTCCAGCAACATCCAGGACGCTGGCAAGTTCGGCATCAGCAACATGTTCAAGGGACCTGTCGGGGTTTTCGGTGGCGTCACCTATCAGACGCCGTTGAACTCCCTCCTTCTCAAGGTAGAATATGACGGCAATGACTACAGGCGCGAACCTCGCCGCAACAACCTTGCGCAGAGTTCACCCATCAACCTTGGCCTGGTCTACACGCCAAATCGCAACGTTGAACTGACCGCCGCGTGGGAGCGTGGCGAAGCAGCAATGTTCTCGCTGACGCTACGCGGAAACCCGGGGCAAGCATCTCCGGCCCCGAAGCCCTTTGACCCGCCTCCGCAGCGGATCGTTCAACACCCGTCACAGCGCCAAGGTTCCGCGCCCTCCAGCCCCGCACGCGAACCGGCGTGGGCCGGGATTGCGAACGAACTGGACAACAACGCAGGACTGCGCGTCGACAGCATCTCGCACGATGGCAGAGAGCTGATCATTGATGGCTATCAGAACCGCTATGCCAGCAGCGCCAAGGGCGCGGGAAGAGCGGGACGGATCCTGGCGAACTCCATTGATGACCGATACGACTGGTACACCTTCCGGACCACGCGTATGGGCATGCCCGTTGTCGACATGTCGTTCAAGCGCGAAACGCTTGAGGCGTATCTCGATGGCCGTGCAACCGAGGATGATCTGCGCCGCAGCGTCGAGATATCCGCGCCGGGCGAAAAACAGGTCGATCAGCTCTATGCAGCCAGCAACCGGCCATGGGGCGGCGGCTTCAGCCTTGGGTACCGCCAGAATCTGGGGGGACCGGATGGATTCATCCTGTACCAGATCTCAGCCAATGCGAGCGGTAGCGCGTTCCTCAACCCGAACATGTGGGTGACTGGAACCGCAAGTGCCAACGTCATCAACAACTATGACAAGTTCCGTTATGACGCGCCAAGCAGAGTGCCCCGGGTTCGAACGGACATCCGCAAATACCTGAACACCTCTGACCTCACACTTCCCAATCTGCAAGCCAACGTGGCCGGGAGGCTTGGAAGGGACACGTACGGTATTGCCTATGCCGGCTATCTTGAGTGGATGTACGCAGGCATCGGCGGAGAGCTGTTGTATCGCCCGATGGGTGAATCCTGGGCAATTGGCGCCAATCTCAACCATGTTCGCCAGCGTGACTTTGACCAGCACTTCGGACTGCGCGACTACGGAATCACTACAGGCCATGCAACGCTCTACTACTCATTCGACAGCCAGAATCGCGTTGTAGGCACGCTTTCCCTGGGGCGTTACCTTGCTGGCGACTACGGCGCCACCCTCAACGTCGCTCGGGTGTTCGACAATGGCATGAGCATGGGTGCCTACGTCACAAAGACGGACATGTCTGCAAAGGATTTCGGCGAAGGAAGCTTCGACAAGGGAATCTACTTCAGCATACCGTTCGATTCGGTTCTTCCCAGGTCGACGCGCGGCCAGGCAGCCATTACGTGGGCTCCACTGATTCGCGATGGTGGCGCCATGCTTGGACGCAAGTACTCTCTCTACACGCTCACCGGCGAACGCGACAGGCGCTCCTTCTACGAAAGTCTTCAGGATGTCGTCGACTGAGCGCCTCAAACTGGCGGACATGCCGCCGCAGGAATGAACCTGCGGCGTGCATTCGACTCAGTCGATAAACGATTTCACAAGTGAGATGTGACCCGTGGAATGCGCCGGAACCCTCGCGGCCTCCGGCGGCAGCCTCATGTAATCGCCATAGACGCCACGAAGATACTCATCGTAACCAACCGGCGCCAGGAATTCATGATTGGCGAACTGCATCGGTACGGCCGCTTCAAAGACTTCGCGCCGGGACACCTCTCGCGGGCCCCAACGGCCCAGCAGATTCGCCACGTGGGTAGACGCGTCAAACGACTTCATCGCCAGGAAGGAATGCAGGGCTGAATGAATCCAGCCTACAGGAACCGGCTTCGCAACCCACCTGATGCACGCGCGCACGCTTCGAACGGCTCGGGAACAGTCCTTCGGAACATAGGCACCGGTTACCGTGGCAAAGCCGCCTTTCATCAGGCGGGCAAGCCAGAGATGGAAAGTCCGCATCGCCCGCCCCTGGAATGTCCCATCCAATGGAAACACATCCAGCCAGACCCCCCGGGTGAACTCGAAACACAGCACTTCCGTAACCGACGTGCTGACATCGTAGACCTTGCTGAAAGGATAGATGTATCCAGCATCTCCCCCAACATACGACACACGATAACTCGGCGAGAACTCCGAAGACAGCTTCTGGAATCGGAGATAGTCGGACCTGGGCATTCCAATGTCGATATCATCGTCCCACGGGATCGGCCCCTGGTGCCGAACCGCACCAATCAGACTGCCGCCAATTAGGTAATAGCGAAGCTGATTCCGCAGGCAGAATTCGTGAAACTCCTGAAGCGCATTGAGCATCACCTGCTGAACATCTTCGATCGCATGCGCAGTCATTTCGTCTTCTTCACATCGAAGATCTGGCCCGTGTAGTCAGACAGCAGCACCAGCAGGGACTTTTCTGCAACCTCTTCCGCACTCAACAGGGAGCCTTCCGGCTCGATTCCAAAGGCCTTCGTGCGCATGGGAGTCGCGGTTCGTTCTGGATTCACGCAATTCACCCGCACGCCTTGAGCGTGCCATTCATCAGCGAGCGCTTGCGTCAGGTTGACCACCGCGGCCTTCGACGAACTGTACAGACTGTACATCGATCTTCCGTAGGTATACGAGCTGGAGGTGAAATTGAGCAGCTGCCCCTGCGAGTCGCGGAGATAGTCGAAAGATGCGAGCGCGACATTCACTGCACCGACATAGTTCACGTTGATTGCCTCGGCCACATCCAGCTGATCCATATCAACCAGAGGTTGACGTACCAGCACTGCCGCCGAGTTCACAACGAAATCAATCCTGCCATGCTTGCGCGCGACGTCGGCAAGCAGGCCTGTGACGTCCTCAAGACTGGATATGTCGATGCCAGTCGAACGGCCAGCCACAACAACCTTGGCTTGATACGCAGTCGCGATATCGGCGATTTCCTTGCCGATCCCACTCGTCCCGCCGAAGACGACCAGGACCTTGCCCCTCAGCGCCGAAAGTGAGAACTGAACTCGTTCCTTTACATCCAGGAGCGTCGAGCGCAGCTGGCAGAGCTTGTCGAGGATATGCAGATCCTCTTCGTAAGTCAGCTTCATGTTGCCTGTATCGCCATCCACCAGGAAGATCTTCTCTTCGGGAAGGTACTTCAGGACAACGCCACAATCGTCGGTGGTTACAAAGGAGGGATCTTTCATGGCAATGCCATAAGCGCGCTCGATCGTCTGATGCGAGAACGCCTGCGGGGTCTGCCCATTCCTCAGCAGGCTGCGATCGGGTATCCCGGAGATCGTGTTGGTCCTGGGATCCGCGACGATGATCGTGTCCGTCGTCTTGATCACCACATCCACTGCGTTGTAGCTCCGCAGCGCCTCGACGACATCGCCAATGATCCGACGGCTGATAAGCGGGCGCACCGCATCGTGGAAGATCAGCTGAACCCTGTGATCCTTGCAGTAATGCCGTGTCGCATCGATGGCAGCCAGCGAGGACTGGTAGCGCTCACTCCCGCCTCCGATGATGGCCTTCACTTTTCCGAACCGACCGTTGGTGACAACGGACTCGACTTCCTCGATGCAGTCCATGTTGGAAACGATCAGTATCTCGTGGATGGCCTCATGTGACTGGAAGGCCTGAATCACATGCTCAAGGACCGTCTTTCCAGCAAGCTTCATCATCTGCTTGGGTTTGTTGAAGCCGCTCCTTGAGCCCTTCCCCCCCGCGAGAACGACCGCTATGTTTTTGACGTCCTTCATATGACCAACATCCTCAAGCTTTTAGATAAGGGTAAGCAGCACGTGCGCGCCAGATAAGAGCGCTTGACTCGGCCAGAAGCACCGCGACAACCACTGTCAACGCAGAGCCAACGCCCAGGAAATAGATGGCACTCAGTGCCAGCACCTGAACGAAGCCGGCCAGGAAGACACTGCGATTGGCGACCTTCGCCTGTCCCAGCGCGCCCAGGAAGGGGTAGCCGAGAAGGATTGAGGGGATGGCGGCAAGCAGCGCAAGCAGAAACACCACCAGCACCGGGTAGCTCTCCTGATAGCCCTCTCCAAATATCATCGATATCAGCATCGGCCCGCAGAGGATTCCAAATGCGACACCCAGCACCGCCAAAGAGAGTGCACCGACGAATATCTTCCTGAACAAGGCAATGTCGCGCGACCTGGCCATATACGGGTATATCGCCTGGGTTACTGGCGAGTAGATGGCGATGGCCCCCCTGTAGAACTGCTCAGCCACGGAGAAGATCGCAACCTGGCTTGCGGTGCCGAAGACACCCAGGAAAATGGTCGCGCCCGCGCCATAGCTGACAACCGCAATCCGTGACCAGAAGTACTCCGTGGAGGCACCCGCAATCACTCTTATACGTTTCAGGCCCGGCCAGCAGGGTGCGAGGCCGCGCCCCCGCATGACATACAAGCCGGCGAGGGCTGCAAACAGGTACGCCATCCCATTGAGGACTGCCACCAGAGGAAGATCGTCGGCGCTGCGGCAGAAGAGCAGGACGAGCAGAACGAAGGCCAGGCGAGACGCCACGATGTAGATCGTCACGCTGGCCATCTTCTCAAGTGCCTGGAACAGCCATACCGGCTGCAGTGTCAGGCCCAGGATCGATATCAGCAGGAGTACGATGTAGATACTGCCGCCCGGAACGTGGTCTGCGCTCATCACGTAGCCAATCAACGCCACGCCCACCAAAGCAAAGAGCGCCAGCTTTACCAGCAGCACTGCCCCGGCGATCCGGCGAATGCGCTCCCGATGGCCGCGTGCTCTTGAAATCTGATAGACAGCCGAAATCCCGAAGCCATAGTCGGTGATGATCGCTGCGAACTGAATCAATGCGGCACCGAACGCGAATGCGCCATAGCCGTCTCGTCCCAGTACTCTCGTCAGGTACGGAGCCAGCACAAGGGGCAACAGCGCATTGGCCAACTGGATGGCCAACAGTGCGCCGGCGTTTCCAGACAAACGCTTGAGGGTAGATGCATCCATCAGCGGCAAGCCAGCGTGAGCCCAGTGAGCTGGAGGCGGCCGCGATTCAATGGCGCCTCTCCCACCAATGCCACCTCACGGACAACGCAGAGAACCATCATCAATGCCCATTCGCTGCAGGAGACAAGGGCGCGGATTCTCTACGCATCCCCAACGCAAGCATCAGCCCAAGGCTTACGAAGATGCTGTTCATTGCCGATACTGAAACGGCAGAACTCAGAATTACTCCCAGCACAACCAGGACATCGACTTTGCTGTACCCGCTCACACGAAGCGACCTGCCAATGAAGAAGAGCAGGAAGAGCAGACCAAGCACGCCATGATCAAAGAGCGCTCGAAGCAGGTACGAATGCAGAATCACCGAGTAGCAGCTGCCGTCACCGGAGAAGCTGAACAGCGTTTCATAGTAGGAGAGTGCATTGCAGGCATGGGTCGAGAGAGGCGTCAGCGGCATCGTCCCGAATGCATAGTTCCAGATTGACCAGGAGCTGGTCTCGGATAGGAAAACCATCAGGAACCTGTACCTGTCGATATCTTCGACGCCGCCACCCGCAGACCTTTCGACAAAGACCAGGGCCGCTCCGGCGAGAAGGACAATGAACCCCAATGCATAGAAGAAGGTTTTCAGGCTGAGCCGCGTCATGTAGATGCCGAAGAACATCACGACCAGCGCCAGCACCGAGCTCCGCGATCCGGATATTGCAACCAGCACGGACAGCAATGCGAGCCAGAGCATTCGACGCGGACCGAGTGCGTTGCGAAGCACATAGAAGACCAGGATCAGGAATATCAGTTCGTAATTGTTCTCAACATAGATGCCTGGCCGGCTCCCCATCCGGGCGTTGAAATCCAATGCAAGCGAGTAGCCGTACTTGATCAGGAACAGAACGATCAGGAGCTTCAGCAGGCGTGCAGACGCCGCCGGAGAGAAGACCCCGGACCGGACGAACATGCAGAGCGGAACGATGTAGATGAATGCCTTGTAGGCCTGGATGAAGTCCAGTACGTTCGCTGGGCGCGACACCCGCATGAGAGCGAACGAGACCACCACGTATAGACCTGCCAGCAGGAAGAGCCAGATCATGTTCTTTCGCGGCAGACGAGCCACCACGAGAGCCGTGAGGAAGAACACGATCTCAAGCATGCCGCCCGCGGGCAGCATGTTGTAGGAGAACGGACTCATCAGACCAGCGATTGCAAGTGCAATCAGTGACCAGGACGACATCCTCGAGGCAAGCGCTGACCTGCTCACGCCCGAGCCCGCACTCGAAACCCTCATTGTTCCCCGCACTCCGCTTGAGCTGCGACGGGAATCAATCGCTTCAACTTCATTCTTCTATGCATGCCTATCGTTGTGTTCTGGACAGGCGACCGGCCAGATCCGCCCACATGAAGGGCAGGTACTCCAGGAGGTATCGTCGCCACAGCCGTCGAGGCTCACGGATCAGCCGGTAGGGCGCGCGAAGGTTCAGCCTGTTGACCAGCGCCGGGTAGTACTCGATGCCGGAATCCACAACCTGATCAAGATAGCCGCCGCAGGTAAAGCCCAAGCCCCGCCAGCCAGCTTCCTTCAGACCAACAAGAAAACGATCCTGATATGGCGCCCCCATTCCGCAGACCACGACATCAACCCCGTTGGAGATGATCTCGTCGTAGCACGTTGAAACCTCTGCTGCTGCTGAGAAGAAGCCGGACCTCGTGTACTTCACGTCCATGCCGAATGCATCCTGGATGCGCCCCGACGCCGCAGAGGCAACGCCATCCACACCACCTATGAAGCCAACACGCAGCCCATTGGTTACGCAATGTGCGAAGACCTCCGGCGCCAACGAATTTCCATCAAATGACCGACGCGCTACCGGAAAACCCAGGACGCGCGTTGCGTGCCGTGCGAGCAGCCCCCCATCTGGCTGGATGAGATCAAACTTTCCGAGGACTTCTGCATACCCCGGCGCTTGATTTAGGACATGCACGGTCAAGGGATTCACAAACGTGACCAGCACGCAACCATCGCGATCCGGATTGTGTTGTCGCCAGTCCTTGTTTCTGTGCAGGAGGAGCTCGCGCAACAGACGGAGCGAATCACTACTTTTCATCACGCGCACCACACCAGTATCAGCCTGATCACCCACAGGGCGGGTGCCAGCAGTTGCTCCACAGGGCAATGTACCTCGCACCCCAGCTTGAAGAACCCTATGCGGCAGTCGATTTGTACTCGTAGTAGCCGTAGCTGTAGTAGCCAGTTGCACGGCGCTGGACTGCGTTGAAGATGGCGCCTTTTATGCGCACGTTGTTCTGCTCGAATCGACGCTTGGCCAGCGCCAGTTCCTTTGCCTGATTCAGGCCAAAACGGGCAACCATCAAGCAGGTGCCGGCGTGATGGGCAATGATCGCGGCGTCGGTAACGGCAAGAATCGGGGGCGTATCAACGATGATCAGGTCGTACTGCGGTGCCAGATCCTCGAGAAGCCGCGTGAAATTGGCATGCATAAGCAGCTCGGAGGGGTTCGGCGGAACGTCACCACGAGAGATGAAGCTCAAGTTCTCGAGACCCGGCAGCGTGCGCACGACGTCGGAACAATCCGCCTTGCCGACCAGCAGATCCGACAGGCCCGGCATCTGGGTTGCGCCCAGCGCTTTGTGAAGTGTGCCCTTGCGCATATCAGCGTCAACAATCAGAACCTTCTGGCCGGCCTGAGCGATCACAGCGGCCAGATTCGACGATACAAACGTCTTGCCCGCATTCGGGCTGGCGCCCGAGATCAGCACGATATTGTTCTTGGCCTCCAGCCGTGCGAAGTGCAGGCTTGTACGCAGGCTGCGCACCGCCTCAATGGCCAGGTCAGCCGGATCCTTCACCGCCAGCAGATGCAGCTTTCCATCTGCCCGGAACTTGCCGCGGACGGAATCACCCTGCTGCTGCACACTCACCGGGATCGATGCGTACACGGGAAGACCCAGCTCCTCAATCTGCGATGGATCTTCCACGCCGCGATTGAGCAGCTGCTTCAGCAGCACCAGAGCAATCGAAAGCAATGCACCCAGGACCGTTCCGACAAGCACAACGAGCGTCTTGCGCGGACGAACAGGCGTTGTCGAATCCACCTCGGCCGTATCCACGACGCGAACGTTTCCGACAGTGCCAGCGCGGGCAACGTCAAGCTGTTGCGCCTGATTGAGCATTGCGGTGTACATTTCATTGCTGACCTGCAGATCCCGGGTCAGACGCAACAATTCCTGCTGCGCTTCGGGAAGCTGCTTTACCTGCCCCTGGAAGCCGCTCTTGCGCCCTTCCAGCTCGCCAATCTGGCGCATCAGCGCCTGATAAGCAGGATGATCACGGGTGAACTTGCGATCCATCTCAGCCTGCTGCAATCGTAACTGCTGAATGCTCGTCTCAACCGCGACCTCCTGGTCCAGCAGGCCCTTCGTCTGAAGGGTCAGATCAACCGAGTTGGCACGGGTTTGATAGGCACTCAGCGTCTTCTGCGCAGTATCAACCTGATTGCGGATATTGGGCAGCGCCTCCTTGACGAAGGCCAGCTGCGCGGACGCTTCAGCGGAGTTGCGGTCAACGTTCTGACGCACGTATGCCTCCGCGACCCTCTGTAGAAAATTCTTCGCCAGATCCGCATTGGTATTCTCATAAGTGAGTGCGAGAATACCCGACTCCTTGCCGGACTCGCTCGCACCAATTTCCTTCTGCAGATCACCCACTACGGTAAGCAGCCTCTCGCGGACCACCTCGAACCTCATGCCCGGGTTGGCCCGCAGCTTCGCCACCTGCAGGGTTACTCCCCGCCCACTGGCCGGCTTTCCAACGACGCCGGACACTAGCAGGTCACCGTGCCCATCCAGCAACTGGTAGGTACCGTGTTCACCGGCAACAAGAGTCAGCTCCCTGGACAGGAGATGGCGCGGGACGTCGAGCTGGAATATCTCAAGCGCCTCTCCGCCCCAACCAAAACGCGACATACCCAGCAGCGGGGCTGCCAACACGTCGGGATCGACAGCTTCTGCGCGGCGCGCCATGTACCCACCCAGGACCGGGAAGCGTTCTGGCACGACCTGGATATGCATCCTCAGCTGCTCGACAGCGTGCCCTACGACCGCGCGGGATTTGATCAGGGCGATCTCCGTGCTTGCCTCGACGGCACCGGTGCTCATGCCAAGTGATTGGCTGATATCGGCAAGCCCAGGCAGGCTTGGCGTCTTGGGCTCCACCTGAATGATCGCATCTGCACGATAGACGGGGGTAACCAGCAGCGCGTATGCAACCGAGACCACGAAGAACAGGCCGGTAATGCCGACGATCCACCACTTGTAGTCGATCAAGGTTCCAAGCAGCTGGCGCAGATCGATCTCGTCGCTGTCTTCCGGCGCGGAGGTACGGGCTTCAGTGGTCATGGATTGGGAATCTTCAATGCGGGAAAAGAGTTGCAGAACAGGAATTCGCAGCGGACTTCAGAAGTGCCGCGCCCAACTGTCCACGCCCTCAGCCATCAGCTTGTAGACATGCTCGAACGCGGGACGCTGCTGGCGATACGGATCGGGAATCTCCCGATCCTGCTGCCACTTGCCCAGCAGGAAGGTCTTGCCGGACGCCTGCGGCGCGATCTCGGCGATGCGCCGCACGTGCTTGCGCTCCATGGTCAGCACGAGGTCAGCGGCTCCCAGGATGGCGTCATCAATCTGGCGCGCGCGGTGGGCCAACCCATCCATGCCCTGCTCCACCAGCAACTCCTGTGCGGTAGCATCGATGCCGTGCCCCACCAGCGCGCCCAGGCCCGCCGAAGACACCTGGATGCCCTTGCCTGCCACGGCCTGCCTGAGCATGACTTCAGCCGAAGGGCTGCGGCAGATATTGCCGACACATACAAAAAGAACGTTCTTGAACACTGACCTGGATCCTATGGCATTCCTTGCGGCGCGCCCGACCAGAGCAACAAGGGCCGGCGGCAGCCGCACAGGATACCTTACAAGCGCATTACAAGCGATGAAATCGCCAACAGATTCATGGAATTACGTCGCAGTTCCGGACACCAACCACCTCAATACGCCGACTTCTGGCCTAGAACCTTCAGCACGGTCAGCGCAATGATCCGCACGTCCAGCGTCGGGCTCCAGCGCCGGATGTAATCGATGTCGTACTGCACGCGCTTCTTCATCGAGCGCAGCTCCGGCGTCTCGCCGCGCAGGCCGTGCACCTGCGCCCAGCCGGTGATCCCGGGCTTGACGTAGTGACGATGCATGTAACGCTCGATCACGCGCTCGTAGTAGTTGTTGTGCTGTATCGCGTGTGGGCGCGGCCCGACCACCGACATGTTCCCGCCCAGCACATTGAAGAACTGCGGTAGTTCATCCAGGCTGCTGCGGCGCAGGAAGGCGCCAAACCGGGTGACGCGCGGATCACCCCGCGTTGCCTGGGTGATCTGCCCCGCCCCCTCCGCGTGCACGCGCATGGAGCGGAACTTGAGCATCCAGAACTCTTTGCCGCCCAGCCCATGGCGCTTCTGACGGAACAACACCGGCCCCGGCGAGCTGAGCTTCACGCCAATGGCGAGCACGACAAACAACGGCGCCAGCAAGACCACCGCTGTGCCGGCAACGATGATGTCCTCGACCCGCTTGAACAGCCGGAAACGATGATCCGTCAGGCCTTGGCGGACGCCGATCATCGGCACATCCCCCACCTGATGCACGCCGGGATTGAGCGCCCCCAGGCCCGTGGTATCGGGAATCAGACGCACAGGCACCGGAAAACGCTCGATCTGCTTGAGCATGTCCTTGATGGCGCCAGCATGCCCTATTGGCAGCGACACCCACACCTGATCGAATTCGCCGCGATACTGATCCATGTACTGCGGAACGTCTTCCAGCCCCCCCAGTCGGCACGGGGCGTCCCCCCCACGGCGCGTCGCGATATCGCCCGCGCAGGCAAAGTAGCCAATGACGTTCTTGCCGAGTTCCGGCTTCCCGCGCAGCAGGCGATGCAGCCGCAATGCCGGGGCCCGCAGCCCCACCAGCAGGATCCGCTCATGATCCATGCCGCGCGAACGCAGCCGGTGCAGCTGCACCCTCAGGAGCACACGCAGCGCCGCCATCGACCCCAGGCCAAAGGCATACCAGCCAATCAGCCAGGTCGACGGCACCGCATCGGCAAGCCCGACCACGACGGCGTAGAGCGAGAACAACGCGAAGGTGGCGGACCAAGCCAGCAGCAGCAACCAGAGGTCGGCCAGCAACCCGCGCATCCGCCAGTTCCGATACAAGGGCGCAACGGAGAAGCACACTATGGCGCTGAGAATCACCGCCCCAAAGACGATTCGCTGCGAGGAGTCCGGCGCAGCTGCACCGTACAACAGGGCATGGGAAAGCACTGCCATGCCCGGCAGCAGCAACACATCGCCCAGCCGCAAGCCCAACTCGAGGGCAGCCCGCGCTTCTACGCGACGGCGGCCCGCTGGGGCCCGCACTGCGGGGAGGTCTTCTACTGATCCATGTAGCAAAGCACTTCTCCATTCACGACTCGACCGAACGCTGAATTGTTCGCTTTCACGTGCATGGACTCCCCACGCAGCACGAAATTGTCAGAGGTTTGTCAATCAGGCGTAACTGAATTGTGAATGATGTCTGCAGCAAAAGATAGGAACCTCGGTCGGCAGAATCCCCGCCCTAGTCGTAGAATTCGACCCAAGCAATTGAAAATATTAATAATTTTAAATGCGCCTGGCTGTGTCTAATTGCGTCATTTTGCGTCACAAGCAGCATCCGTCCGCCGCTAGGATCGGCCCCGGATTCATCACCACTGGTAGACTCGCAACCGGTTCTGCAACAAGGACGATGCGTGTCGGACATCCTCATCTGCGGCGGCGCCGGCTACATCGGCAGCCACATGGCCCAGTACCTGGCCGAAGCCGGCCATTCCGTAACCGTGCTCGACAACCTATCCACCGGTCACCGCGACGCGGTCCGCTGGGGTGAACTGCTGGAAGCCGATCTACTGGCCCCCGAAACACTCGAGCGCGCACTCCAAGGCCGTCATTTCGACGCTGTGATGCACTTCGCCGCACGTTCTCTGGTGGGCGAATCGGTTTGCGCTCCTTATACCTACTACGCGAACAACGTCACCGGCACGTTGAACCTGCTGGAGGCCATGCGCCGCCACGACATCGATCGCATCGTGTTCTCTTCAACCGCTGCGGTATTCGGCAATCCAGAGTCGGATATGATCGACGAGGACCACCCCAAGGCGCCCATCAACCCCTATGGCGCCAGCAAGCTGATGGCAGAGCGGATCCTCGCTGACGCAGCCACAGCCTACGGCCTGCGCTCGACCTGTCTGCGCTACTTCAATGCCGCTGGCGCCCTGCCCGACCACGGCATTGGCGAGGCCCATGCCTGCGAGACCCACCTGATCCCCAATGTCCTGCGTGCCGCATTGGGCATCGGCAACGCCATGAAGGTGTTCGGCGATGACTACGCCACGCCCGATGGCACCTGCGTACGCGACTATGTACACGTGCAGGATCTGGCCCAGGCCCACGCGCTCGCTCTTGAGTACATGGACCACACGCCCGGCGCGCATGCATTCAATCTCGGCAATGGTCAGGGCTTCTCTGTCCGCGAAGTCATCGCCGCTGCCGCAGAGGTGAGCGGGCGCAGCATTCCATTTGAGTTGGCAGAACGCCGGCCGGGCGATCCAGCCAGCCTCGTCGCCTCCTCCACCCGCGCTCGCCAATTGCTGGGGTGGCACCCCAGATGGACCGAGCTGGCACCGATCATCGAGAGCGCGTGGCAGTGGCATCGAAACCCGCCCGCATGGTCGCCACAGCCGGCCATTCCTGACACCGCGCGCAGCGTGGACGAAGCGCTGCCAGCCTGAACAGGCACCCCGCATAGGGATGGCCTATCGGTGCGGTTCCACCCCGCACCGCACCAAAGCTCCACCACCACCCTCTGCTACCATCGGCGGTTCTGTTCATCGCGTCCCCCACCTGCCCGCGATGGCGCCAAACAACGTAACGAAACACAGGAGTCTGCATGTCTTTCGAGCTGCTCAAGTCCCTTGGCCTGGACGCGATCAACGCTGGCACGTACCTGGGCAACGGGGAGTGGTCGAGCGCGACCAGCGGTGAGCTGATCACCCCGGTCAACCCGGCCACCGGCGAGCCGATCGCGCAGGTCCGCGCGACCACCGAGGCCGAGTACGAGACCGTCGTCGCCCGCGCCCAGGAAGCCTTCAAGGTCTGGCGTACCACGCCGGCCCCGCGCCGCGGTGAAGCCGTGCGCCTGTGCGGCGAAGCGCTGCGCAAGCACAAGGATGCGCTGGGTTCGCTGGTCGCCCTGGAAATGGGCAAGAGCAAGCCGGAAGGCGATGGCGAAGTGCAGGAGATGATCGACATCGCCGATTTCGCCGTGGGCCAGAGCCGCATGCTGTACGGCTACACCATGCATTCCGAGCGCCCCGGCCACCGCATGTACGAGCAGTACCACCCTCTGGGCCTGGTCGGCATCATCTCGGCCTTCAATTTCCCGGTCGCGGTGTGGAGCTGGAACTCGTTCCTGGCCGCCATCTGTGGCGACGTGTGCATCTGGAAGCCGTCCAACAAGACGCCGCTGACCGCCATCGCCTCGCTGAAGATCTGCAACGACGCCCTGCGCGAAGCCGGCTTCCCGGACATCTTCTTCCTGATCAACGATGCCGGCACCGCGCTGTCGGAAAAGATGGTCGATGACCGCCGCGTGCCGCTGATCAGCTTCACCGGCTCGACCCAGGTCGGCCGCACCGTCAACGAGAAGGTCGCGCGCCGCCTCGGCCGCTGCCTGCTGGAACTGGGCGGCAACAACGCCATCATCCTGGACGAAACCGCCGACCTGAAGCTGGCCGTGCCGGGCATCGTCTTCGGCGCCGTCGGCACCGCTGGCCAGCGCTGCACCACCACCCGCCGCCTGATCGTGCACCGCTCGATCTACGCCGACGTGCTGGCCACCCTGGTCAAGGCCTACAAGCAGGTCGAGGGCAAGATCGGCGACCCGACCGATCCCGCCAACCTGATGGGCCCGCTGAACAGCGACGCCGCCGTGCAGCAGTTCCTCGATGCCATCGCCCAGGCCAAGGCCGCTGGCGGCACCATCGAAACCGGCGGCACCCGCATCGACCGCGCCGGCAACTTCGTACTGCCGGCGATCGTCTCGGGCCTGAAGAACAGCGATGCCGTGGTCCAGCACGAGACCTTTGCGCCGATCCTGTACGTGATGCCGTACGACAGCCTCGACGAAGCCATCGACATGCAGAACGGCGTGCCGCAGGGCCTGTCCTCGTCGATCTTCACCCAGAATCTGAAGACCGCCGAGAAGTTCCTGTCGGCCGCCGGCAGCGACTGCGGCATCGCCAACATCAACATCGGCACGTCCGGTGCGGAGATCGGCGGCGCCTTCGGTGGCGAGAAGGACACCGGCGGTGGCCGCGAGTCGGGTTCGGATGCGTGGAAGGTCTATATGCGCCGCCAGACCAACACCATCAACTATTCGGATTCGCTGCCGCTGGCCCAGGGCATCAAGTTCGACCTGTAACGCTATCTGTAGTGCCGAGCCATGCTCGGCAGGACGGGCCATGAACACCGCAGCAAATGCAGCCGAGCATGGCTCGGCTCTACAGGGTGGCAGGCCGGTGATTGATTTCACCGGCCGCCGCGTGCTCATCGCCGGCGGCAGCAAGGGCATCGGCCGTGAAATGGCGCTGGCGTTTGCTGGCGCCGGTGCGCAGGTCTCGGCCTGCGCGCGAGGCCAGGCCGGCCTGGATGCCCTGCGTACCGACGCGCAAGCCCAGGGCACTCCGCTGCATACCGTCTCCGCCGATCTGGCCGACGTCGGCCAGATCCAGGCTTGGCTGCAGGCCGCTGCCGATGCACTTGGCGGCATCGATGTGCTGGTCAACAACGCCACTGGCTACGGCATGGCCGATGACGAGGATGGCTGGGCCGCCAGCCTGCAGATCGACCTGATGGCGGCGGTACGGGCCTCGCGCCTGGCACTGCCGTGGCTGCGGGCATCCCGCGATGCCTGCATCCTCAACCTGTCCTCGATCGCCGCACAGCAGCCACGCCCAGGTGGCGCACCCTACGCTGCCGCCAAGGCCGCGCTGTCGCACTACACCACCTCGCAGGCACTGGCGCTGGCCAAGGACCGGATCCGGGTCAACGCCATCGCACCCGGCTCCATCGAATTCGACGACGGCCTGTGGGACCGCCGCCGCACCGAAGACCCCGCGCTCTACCACGGCACCCTGGCGAAGATCCCGTTCGGCCGCTTCGGCCACCCGCGCGAGATTGCCGACGCCGCCCTGTTCCTGTGCTCGCCGATGGCACGCTGGATCACCGGCCATGTGCTCAATGTGGACGGTGGCCAAGTATTGATGGGCTGACCCTGTAGAGCCGAGCCCACGCTCGGCTAGCGCGCGAGGCGCGGTCGACACCGCATTGTCCAGGGTCCAGCCGAGCATGGGCTTGGCTCTACCGGGCACTGCCCATGGGATTGCCCGGGCAGAGGCACTATCATGTGCACACTGCCAAGGAGGACCCCGATGAGCGTGGCACCCCGACAGACAAGCGCCCTGGCCGTGGTCAGCCTGGTCATGGGCATCGCCAGCTGGACCGTCCTGCCCTTCGTGGCCAGCATCGTGGCCATCGTCACCGGCCACATGGCCCGCGCCGAGATCCGCCGTCGCCCGCAGGAACTGGAAGGCGATGGCCTTGCCGTCACCGGCCTGGTGCTGGGCTGGGTGATGGTCGGTGCCGTGATCGCCGCCATCCTGGTCTTCATCCTGTTCTTCGGCGGCCTGGCCTGGCTCGCCGCGATGTCGAACTGATCGCCATGACCGCCTCCGACAGCACTGAACGCTTCAGCAGCCGCGTCGCCGATTACGTCCGCTACCGGCCCGATTACCCGCACGCTCTGTTGGAGTGGCTGCATGGCCCGATGGGCGTCAGCCACGAGGCCGTGGTCGCCGACATCGGCGCCGGCACCGGCATCTCCAGCCGCCTGTTCCTGGCCAGCGGCCATCCGGTGGTTGCCGTTGAACCGAATGCGGCCATGCGCGGCGCCGCCGAGGAATGGCTCGCGCCGCAGTATCCACGTTTCAGCGCAGTCGATGGCCGCGCCGAGGCCACCGGGCTGGACGATGCCAGCGTTGACCTGGTCAGCGTGGCGCAGGCGTTCCACTGGTTCGATACCGTGGCGGTGCGCGCCGAGTGGCGGCGCATCCTGCGCCCGGGCGGCATGGCACTGATCTACTGGAACTCGCGCCTGCTCGACGCCAGCCCGTTCCTGGTCGGCTACGAGCAGCTGCTGCTGGACTACGGCACCGACTACACCGCCGTGGCCGAGCGCTACCAGGACGACGCCACCATGCAGGCCTGGTTCGGCTCCGGCCTGCGCGGCAGGGTGGAGCTGCCGAATGTGCAGCATCTGGATTTCGACGCCCTGCGCGGGCGCCTGCTGTCCTCCTCCTATGCCCCGCAACCCGGTCACCCGCGCCATGCGCCGATGATCGCCGCCCTGCAGGACCTGTTCGCCGCCCACGCGGTCGACGGCCAGGTCGCCTTTGAATATCGAACCCGAGCCTTCCTCGGCACGCTGGACTGAACCGACGCATGTATTCGCTTGCCCGCCCCTTCCTGTTCTCGCTCGACGCCGAGCGCGCCCACGGCCTCGGCCTGTCCGCACTGGACCTGGCCTACCGCACCGGCACCACGCCGCTGCTGGCCGCCCGCATCGCGCCGATGCCGAGCACCGTGTTCGGGCTGACGTTCCCCAATCCGGTCGGCCTGGCTGCCGGCCTGGACAAGAACGGCGAGCACATCGATGCCCTGTTCGCGCTGGGCTTCGGCTTCGTCGAGATCGGCACCATCACCCCGCGCCCGCAGGCCGGCAATCCGCAGCCGCGCCTGTTCCGGCTGCCGGAACACAACGCGATCATCAACCGCATGGGCTTCAACAACGCGGGTGTGGATGCGCTGGTGCGCAATGTCGAACGCGCGCGCAACCGTCGCGGCCTGCTCGGCATCAACATCGGCAAGAACAAGGACACCCCCAACGAACAGGCCGTGGACGATTACATCGCCTGCCTGGACAAGGTGTATCCGCTGGCCGACTACATCACCGTCAACATCTCCTCGCCCAATACCGCCGGCCTGCGTGAGCTGCAGGAAGAGACCGCACTGCGCCATCTGGTCAGCCAGCTGCGTGACCGCCAGGAAACCCTGGCGGCGCAGCACGGTCGCCGTGTGCCGATGCTGGTGAAGGTGGCGCCGGACCTGAGCGAGCGCGACATCGATGCCGCCGCACGCGTGCTGGGCGAACTGCAGGTGGACGGCGTGATCGCCACCAACACCACCATCGACCACAGCAAGGTGGCCGGCGATCCGCTGGCCAACGAGGCTGGCGGCCTGTCCGGTGCGCCGGTGCTGGAGCAGTCGACGCTGGTGCTGCGCCGACTGCGCGCGCGCCTGCCCGAATCGGTGCCGCTGGTCGGCGTCGGCGGCATCCTCTCCGGTGCAGACGCCGTGGCCAAGATGGCCGCAGGTGCAGCACTGGTGCAGTGCTACAGCGGCCTGATCTTCCGTGGCCCTGCCCTGGTCTCCGAATGCGTGGAGGCGATCCGTCGCCGTCGCGAAGCGCCGAGCCGCGGCGCGGTGGCCCCGCTGTGAGCGCGCCCATGGATACCACCGACAACGCCGCGCCGCTGCGCTGGTCGCTCACCCGCAATGCACCGCTGCAGGCACTGAACACCTTCCACGTGCAGGCCAGTGCAGCCCAGCTGCTGGAACTGCACGACGCGGCCCTGCTGCCGGAAGTGCTGGCGTTGCCGGAAGTGGCCAACGGCCCACTGCTGGTGCTGGGCAGCGGCAGCAACGTACTGATCGCCGAGGACCTGCCCGGCACCTTGCTGGTGTTCGGCAACCGTGACATCAGCTTCCTTGAACACCGCGCCGACCATGCGGTGATCCGTGCCGGTGCTGGCGTGTCCTGGCATGGCTTGGTGATGTGGTCGCTGCAGGAAGGCCTGTCCGGCCTGGAGAACCTGGCGCTGATTCCCGGTACGGCCGGTGCCGCGCCGATCCAGAACATCGGTGCGTATGGCGCGCAGGTCGGCGAGTTCATCCAGGCTGTTGAAGCTTGGGACTGCCAGGAACAGGCCTGGGTACGGCTGGACAATGAACAGTGTGGCTTTGCCTACCGCGACAGCGTGTTCAAGCAGCAACCCGATCGCTACCTGATCACCGCCATCGAACTGAAGCTGCCACTGCTGCACGATCTGCGCATGGACTACGCCGGCATCCGCGAGGAACTGCAGGCACAGGGCGTGGAGCTGCCGAGCGCAGTCGACGTGGCCAATGCCGTGATCGCGATCCGCCGCCGCAAGCTGCCCGACCCGGATGTACTGGGCAACGCCGGCAGCTTCTTCAAGAACCCGGTGCTGCCGCTGGAACAGGTCGACGTGCTGCTGCAGCACTTCCCCGACCTGCCGGTGTTCCCGGCCGAGCAGGATGACAAGCGCAAGGTCTCGGCGGCGTGGATGATCGAATCCTGTGGCTGGAAGGGCTTCCGCGAAGGCGATGCCGGCGTGGCCGCCAGCCACGCGCTGGTGCTGGTCAACCATGGCAATGCCAGCGGTGCGGAGTTGTTGGCACTGGCACGCCGCATCTCGGCCTCGGTGCTGGAGAAGTTTGGCGTACCGATCGAACCGGAGCCCCGCCTGCTCGGCGCCCAGTGGTGAACACCCCTGCCCTTTCCACAGGCGCCACCCCGATGCGGGCGGCGCTGCTGATGCTCGGCAGCACGATGGCCTTCGGCCTGATGGCGGTGGCGATCCGCTATGCCACGCGCTACGTTCCGACCCAGGAAGTGGCGTTCTTCCGCAACGCCTTTGGCCTGCTGGCCCTGCTGCCGATGCTGTTGCGCCCGGGCCACGCGCCGCTCAAGACCCAGCAGGCGCCACGCTATTTCGTGCGCAGTGCGATTGGCCTGGGCTCGATGCTGTGCGCGTTCTGGGCGCTGGGCCACCTGCCTTTGGCGCAGGCGGTTTCGCTGTCCTATTCCACGCCGCTGTTCGTCACGATTGCCGCCGTGCTGTGGCTGGGCGAGACCGTGCGCGTGCGGCGCTGGGCCGCAGTGGTGGTCGGCTTCATCGGCGTGCTGGTGATCGTGCGACCCGGTACCGCCGGCTTCACCGCGGGCAGCCTGGTGGCGGTGGCGGCCGCCGTGCTCAGTTCACTGGTGGCGATCCAGATCAAGCAGCTGACCCGCGTCGACAGCGCCGACACCGTGGTGCTGTACACCTACGTGTTCTGGGTGCCGCTGTCGCTGGTGCCAGCGCTGTTCGTCTGGGTCTGGCCGACCGGCATCGCCTGGCTGTGGCTGCTGGCCACGGGTGTGCTCGGTACTGTAGGCCAGCTGCTGTGGACGCGGGCGCTGCGCCTCGGCGAAGTCTCGGCGCTAACCCCGATCAGCTTCCTGCAGCTGCCGCTGGTAACGCTGCTCGGCTGGCTGCTGTTCAACGAAAGCGTGGATCGCTGGACGCTCATCGGCGCCGGCATCATCCTCGCCGCGAACGCCTACATCGCCCACCGCGAAGCCGTACTGTCGCGGCGTGCCGCCAGCGCCGCAGCCTCGGCAGCGGTCAAGCCCGCAGAATGAAAACCACCTGCATGGACAACCCATGGGTCGTGCACGGACAGGCTGCGGGTAGAGTCGACTGTTAGTCGACTATCGCGCGCAGTGCGGGCATTGCCTGGTCCAATCGAAAAGCAGTCGACTAACAGTCGACTCTACCCCGGGCGATCCTGGCAACCCGGGCGATCCTGGCAACGGCCCGGGAACTAACCCAGCGCGCGATACACCCGCTCCGCCGCATCGAACACATTGCCCGGTGCGAACTGCTCGCCCAGGTAGTGCAGCGACTGCCTGCGCAGTTGCGGCGAACGCTCCTCACCGTCGCTGCCCAGCAGCACCTGCTGGAACTCGATCAGGTCCTGCAGAATGCGACAGTGCCGGTACCACGCGATCCAGCGCGGGTCGCCGCGGTCGCTGCCATAGCCCTCCTCGAAGCCCAGCGGATTCTCACGTCCCCAGCGCCCGCCAACCGCGGCACCGATGAACATCAGGTCGCGCTCACGCGGGGCCAGCGACAGGCCATCCCAATCGATCAGGTGCAGGCCGCCGTCATTGCCCATCAGCAGATTGCCGGCATGCAGGTCGGTATGGCACAGGTGCAGGTCAACCGGAACCTCCTGCAATGCCGCGTGCAGCTGCAGTGCCTGCGCGTGCAGCGCCGTGATACGCGCATGCTGCCGGTCCCATACGGAAACGAATGCACGGCCCAGCCCATCCTTTGCAGCCGCAAGGCCCTCGCCAGCCAGCCACTGCCCAACGGTCTCAAGTGCAGCAGTTTCCAGCCGCGCGGTCGGTAGCGCTCGCTGCAGTTCGGTCGGCAGCTGCGCCGCGTGCAGGCGCCGCAGCACCTCGCCCAGGCGTCGCCACTGCCTATGGCTCAACGCCGCCTCGAACCCGGACTGGCCTTCGATGTAAGGAAACAGCGTGAACTGCAGTCCCCAACGCTGCACCGAGGCGCCGCCGGTCAGTGCCGGCCAAGGTGCAACGATTTCTTCGATGTCCAGCGTACCGCGCAGCCAGTGCAGGCTGTCCCATACCGCCGGAGCAACCTGGTACGTGCGGCATTTCAGCCACCACTGCCCGTGGCGCGCGTCGACGCGATACACGCTGGCATTGGCGTCGGCGCCCACCGGGCGCGGCACCACAGCGGTGGCGGTAATGCCATAGGATTGTTGCAGGACTTCGCCGAGATGCTGCGCCGAAGCGAATGACATGGATGCAAGCGGAAAGTGTTACCTGCCGCCACTATCGCAGATGCAATCGCCACGACACAGACATGTCCGTCACAACATCGCCTCGGCACGAGCAGAGAACTAGCCTGCGATGCGCCGCATCACCGCCTCCAGCGGGCCGCGCGCGAACTGCCACGACCACAGCCATGCCGCACCCGTCGCCAGCATCAGGAACAGCAGTGCCCACAGCAGCACCGACGCCAGCGATGCACTGCCATCGAGCAGGCCCAGGCTTTCCAGCGTGCCCATGCCCAGCAGGATGTGGCCGACGTACAGGGTCAGGGTCATGCGCCCGGCCGCGGTGAACGGCTCCAGCCAGTCGCCCGGATGTACCCGTGTCAGCCACAGGCAGGCCGCGATGACACTGCAGGCCGCGCCCGCTCCGGTCAGCACGTAGGCGGGGCCTGGCGGCATCGGTTGCGTGCCCAGCCATGCCTGCCATGGCGTTCCCTGCGCAAGATGCTGCACGCCCTGGCCGGCACCGATCAACAGCACGCCCAGCACCAGCAGTGCACGCTGCACCCGCGGTTGTGACAGCTGCAGGCGTGCCAGCAGCATCCCCAGCAGGAAGAAGCACAGCCACGGCAGCAGCGGATGGAAACCGTTGAACAGCAGGTTGCGGGCCGCGCCCGGCCATTGCCACAGGCCGGCATACTCCAGCGTCTGCCAGTTCCATCTCTGGCTGTAGTCCCAGTGCAGCAACGCCCAGAACGAACAGGCCGCCAGGCCCACGATGCTGGCCAGCAACACCCGCGGCGACGCACGCAGCCACACCACGGCCAACGCGAAATACACCGCGTAGTAGTGCAGGATATCGGCCGGGAACAGAGTCAGGTTGAGCAGGCCTAGGATCATCAGAAACAGTGCGCGCCGCCAGGTCTGCACACTGGCTGGCCACCAACCCTGCCGCTGCGTGGCCAGCACCAGGCCAAGACCGGCCAGGGTGACGAATGTCGCCGAGGCTTTGCCTTCCAGCAGATGGAAGAACCCTGCCAACCAGCCCTCACCCTCTGCCGGCACGGCCATCGCCAGGCGGAAGTTGACCAGCACCATGCCGGCCAGCGCCAGATAGCGCGCCAGGTCCAGCCCGTGCAACCGCCGATCAACAGCGCTCATGCGCGTGCCCCGAGCAGCAGCGCGAGCAGGCCAAGATCCAGCGATGCCTCATCGGTGCCACCGGCTTCGCCCAGCCCCCGACGCAGCGCGTCGCTTTCGATGGCATCCAGCAGCACCTGCGCCTGCAGTGGCGCTGCAAGCACGGGGCGCCGACGTTCGCGCTGTGCCACCTGCTGCAGGGCTTCGGCCAGCGTCGCCTGCAATTGCCTGCGATTGGCCGCAAATGCCTCGGCCACGGCCGGATTGCGTGCGCTCTCGGCCAGCACTTCGACGGCAAGCGTCGCCCATTCCGGCTGGCGGCACAGTGCGTGGAAGTCCTGAAGGAAAACCAGTACCTGTGCACGCTCGCCATCGGACGCGGCCAGTCGCTGCAGCAACGGTGCCAGTTCTTCGCTCTCGGCCACCGCCACTGCAAGGATGATCGCTTCCTTGCCCGGGAAGTGGTTGTAGAGATTGCCCAGGCTGACACCGGCCGCCTGCGCGATGTCACGCATGCTGGTCTGGTGGAATCCCTTGACGAGGAAGCACTGCAGGGCGGCCTGCAGGATCTGCGCGATGCGTCGCTCGTTGCGGTCGGTTCGGCTCATGGCGTAAATAGTGAACGAACGTTCGTGCATTTTGAAGGACGCATCCACACACCGGCAGGCAAGCGTTCAGCCCGTCTGCAGCCTCAGAAGAACTCATCGAGCAATCGATAGAACGCCAAGCGCCGCTCGTCAGGAATCGAGCCATAGCGCTGGAACAGCGGCACTACCCAGCGGGTATCTCCGAAATTGTGGACCAGGCTGCGCGCGGCCAGGGCCAGGTCCTGACAGCGGTCGGCCACGCCCAACCGGCCACAATCGATGAAGCCGGTGAACCGCCCATCGGCCACTATCAGGTTGGGCAGGCAGGCGTCACCATGACTGACCACCAGATCTTCATGAGCGGGCTGGGTAGCGCGCAGCTCGGCGAAAACCTGCTGCGGGCTCTGGCCCAGCCGCTCTTCATCAAAGTCATCGGCATCGACCAGCCCCGCCTCGACGCGTGCCTGTGCGGCCTGCAGCCGCGATGCCAACCGCTGGTCGAACGGGCAGTTGGCTACAGGCACGGCATGCAGGCCGCGCAGTGCGTCAGCCAGCAGATCTGCCACCTGCCTCGGCGCCAGCTCCGGTGACGAGGCCAGGTCGCGGCCGGGCAGCGCGCTCATCATCAACCAGCGCCGTCCGCCCTCCTCGATCGTGGCGATCACGGTCGGCGCCGGTAGTCCCTGCGCCTGCAGCCAGCGCAGGCGGTCGATCTCATCGCCCAGTTCACTGAAGGCATCGATCACTTCCGATTTGAGGAACGCATCCGCCTGGCCCGGTCGATGCACGCGGGCGACATCCGCGCGCGACACACCGATCGACTGCCGTTCGATGCAGGCGTCGGTCAGCATTTCCTGCCATGCCTGCGGCAGCTGCATCCCGCAGGGGACCGCTTCGTTTTCGTCCATGTGCATTCAACGCCCCAAGCCAGTGGATAGCACTGCCGATTGTCGCGCACCCTGCCGGTCCGCGTCCCTCCCTGCAAAGGTGCGGCTGGCGTGGCACCGCGCTGAACGGAATGAGTACGCCGACGCGCACGCAATGGACGAATCGCCGCGCGCCGTCCACAGTAGCCGGCCCCGTACAGGCAGCAGCAGCCGCTGCAAGTCCCAACGACAAGGAAGCAACATGAAGTTGATGGTCATCGGCGCCAGCAGGGGCCTGGGTCGGGCATTCATTGAAGGCCTGTGCCAACCCGGCGATACCGTTGTCGGCGTCTCCCGCAGTCGCCCGCGCGACATCCAATGCCCCGCGGGCGTCACCCTGCAGTGGATCGAGGCCGACCTGGCCCAACCAACCCTGGCCGCCGACCATATCGCGGCGCAGGCACCGGTCGATATCGACGTGCTGATCCACAACCTGGGCATCTGGGAAGCGAACGCCTTCAGCGACGATTACGCCTTCCTCGATGAATCCGATAGTGCCCTCGCACAGCTGATCGACGTCAACATCACCGCGACCCTGATGCTGCTGCGCCGCCTGCTGCCGCGCGTCCTGGGCGCACCGCGCCCGCAACTGGTGTTGACCGGTTCGACCTCGGCGTTGCCACGCAGCGGTCGCCCGGAAGTCGCCTTTGGTGCCTCGAAGTTCGCACTCAGCGGCATTGCCGATGCATTGCGCGAGTGCTTCCGTGACCGCCGCCTGGCCGTGACCAGCCTGCAGCTGGGTTACCTCAACACCGACGACGTACTGTCGGTTCCCGTAGCGGAGGCCGCAGCACGCGGCGATGGCGAACTTGTGCCGGTACACGACGTGGTGACCATGGTGCGTGCGCTGCTGCAGCTGTCGCCGTCCGGCTTCGTACGTGAACTGGTACTGCCCGCCATCGCCGACCCGCGCTACTGACCCCATGGGCAGCACAGGGTACCCGCGGTGGCCGCACAGGCGGCCGTGGTTTACCCTGCTCCTCACTGGCCGTCGGTCACAGGCGGGAACCTGCTATGGATGCGCTTTCACGGGTTGCGGCCCAGGTCCTGGACGGCGCCCTGCCCAGCCTGCCGCTGTACCTGCTGCAGGCCACGGCGGTGATCGGCATGATCGGCGTGCTGCTGATCGCCACCCGTCGCGCCGGCCACGCCATTGAAGGCCGCCGGCTGTACGTAGGCGTAGCGCTGGGCCTGATCTACCTGTTCAATTCCTGGTTCGTGGCCCGCTATACGCAAGGCGTGGTCAAGCTCCATCTGGGCTTCGACATCCTGCTGGTCAGTGGCCTGCTTGGCGGCTGGCGCGGCGGCCTGACCTGCCTCGGCGCCAGCCTGCTGGCCCGCTACCAGTTCGCCGGCACGCTGTACTTCCTGCCTGCTGGCCTGGAGGCCGCACTGCAGATGATGGCAGGTGTCTGGCTGCGCAGGCACCTGCACCCACGCATGCTCAACGAACTTTCGTTGCGCATGATCCTGCAGGCCTGGGGCGTACGTATCGCTGTCACCGCGTTCGGCCTGGCGCTGGGCGTGGCGATCATCGGCGCCGATCTGCTGCCGGTGGAAGCGCTGGCGATCCAGCGGCTGCTGGCGCTGCCGCTGTCGTTGTTGATGCTGGGCGCGGTGTTCGCACTGGTCTACAACGATGCGCAGATCGACGTGCAGCGCCAACGCGAACAGGCCTGGCTGCGTATCGATCCGATCAGTGGCCTGCCCAACATGCGCGCGCTCGGCGAACGCCTGCAGCACTTCTGGCGCGACAACGACGGCATCGGCAAGGCCTGCCTGATCGTGGCCGAGATGGGCAACCTGCGCGATCTGCGCCTGCGCTACGGTCCTCTGCAGGACAACGGCCTGTGGCAGCGCGACACCACCGACGAGGTGCACCGGTTGCTGCCCGCACTGCCGACCGGACAGCTGGAGATCCATCAGTTCGGCGACGCCGCGCTGGCGATCCTGGTACGCGATCTGAGCTTGTCCGAACTGCGCATGCAGCCGCAGATCACCGAGCTGGCCAGCAACCTGGCCGATCGGGTCGGCCGTGACTGGCCCGGTTTCCGCCCGGTGTTCCGCTGCGCGGTGGTGGAACTCAAGCCCCCCACCGCTGCAGACGACGGCCACTTGCCGTTCCGCGCGATCACCCTGGCGCTCAGCGCGGTCGAATCGGGCGTGGTGTTCTTCGATGACCCGATCCAGCGCGACAGCGAGATCGACGCGCTGATCGAGCACTCACTCGAACGCTGGTTGCGGCAGGGGGATGCGCCGCTGTGCTACCAGCCCAAGCATCGCCTGCAGGATCGCAGGCTGGTCGGCGCCGAGGCCCTGCTGCGCATGCGCGACGGCGAGGGCCGGCTGATCGCGCCGATGCGGGTGATCTCGCTGTTGCGCCGTCATGGGCGGCTGGCCGAGCTGGAATGGGCAACGCTGCAGTCGGCCATCCATTTCATGCAGGAGTGCCGGCCTGATGCCACAGCATTGACCATTGCCGTCAACGTTTCCGCCGAGTCCCTGCGCCAGCCTGGCTTTGGCCAGCGCCTGCAGGAACTGCTGCAGCTGCACGATGTGCCTGGCGCGATGCTGCGCCTGGAGATTGTCGAATGGACCGAGATCGTCGAGCGCGACGTGGTCGATGCCAACATCGCACAGTTGCTGGCGGCCGAGGTCAGCCTGTCGCTGGATGATTTCGGTGCCGGCTATTCAACCCTGATCCTGCTTTCGCAGCTGGCCATTGCCGAGGTCAAGATCGAGCAGGCGCTGATCGCCACGCTGTCCGACGCCAAGTCGCAGTCGATCGTGCGCTTCATCGTCGAAGTCGCGCACCGCTGCGGTGCGGTTGTCGTGGCCGAGGGCACCGAGACCCTGGCGCAGGAACAACAACTGCGTGCACTGGGCGTGGATGTCGGCCAGGGCTATCTGTACTCGGCAGCGCTGCCGGCCGACGAGTTCCGTCGTTTCGCCGCCAACTAGACTGCGTAGAAGCCCAGGAACATCGCAACCGCCGACTCGGCCACGCGTGCACGTTCCTGCACAGTCAACGGCGCCTGCCCCATCGTTACCTGCGGCCAGAACGCGAAGCTCTTCACCAGGCCGTGCAGCTGGTGGCCGGCAAATTCCGGGTCGACCTCGCGCAGCCGGCCATCGGCGATGGCCGCGCGGATCCAGGCACTCTCGCCGCTTTCCTTCTCGCCCATGCGGCAGACGATGGCCTGCGCGCGTTCCGGCGAATGGATGATCTCGGCCATCGCCACCCGCGCCAGATCAATGAAATTGGCATCGCTGAGCAGTTCAAGCTTCTGCCCTACCAGCTGCAGCAACTGCGCCTGCAGGGTCTGGTCAGGCCGGTACGGCAACGTATCGCTGGCCACGCTGCGCTCCCACAGCTCCTCCAGGATCATCGAGAACAACGCTTCCTTGCTCGGGAAGTGGTTGTAGACGGTGCGCTTGGAGACCCCGGCAACCTCAGCGATGCGGTCCATGCTGGTCGCCTCGTAGCCCGAGGCGCGGAACTCCTCCACCGCCGCGCGCACGATGGCTTCGCGTTTGCGGTCGGTCAGGCGTTGCGGGACACGGGACATGGCGGAAACCGGATAGCTGAACGGATGCGCCCATTTTACACTTGCCAGTGTACTTTTCAAAAAACGGAAACTACACTGTGCAGTGTACCGAGCGGACGTCACCCATGAAGCGCCTGCTCCTTGTCCTCCTGCTCGGAATCCTCGCCGTGACCGCCTACACCTTCTGCAAGTCCTGGTCCCTCCCCGACTTCCCCGACTCGCCGCAGTACCGCGACGGCAGGTTCCGCAACGCCCTGCCGAAGCCGGCCATGGGCCTGCGCGACGGCCTGGAGATCTGGTGGACCTTCCTGTTCAACAAGCCCAAGGGCACCGTACCCAATCGCCCGATTCCCGTGCAGCCTCTGGACCGCGCCACGCTGGATGCCGCGCCTGACCGCAGCCTGTTCCGCATCGGCCACTCCACGATCCTGCTGAAGCTGCGCGGCCAGTACTGGCTGACCGACCCGGTGTTTTCCGAGCGCGCCTCGCCGGTGCAGTGGATGGGCCCGGCCCGCTTCCATGCGCCGCCGATCAGCATCGACGAGCTGCCACCGATTGCCGGCGTGATCCTCTCGCACAACCACTACGACCACCTCGACCACGCCGCAGTGATGCAGTTGGCCGGCAAGACCGCGCGCTTCATTGCCCCGCTCGGCGTGGGCGACCAGTTGATCGCCTGGGGCGTGGATGCCAGCAAGGTCGAGCAGCTGGACTGGTGGCAATCGACCGAGGCCAGCGGCCTGCACCTGACCGCCACCCCGGGCCAGCATTTTTCCGGTCGCGGGCTGGGTGACAGCGACCGCAGCCTGTGGGCGTCATGGGTGATCCAGGATGGCGACTTCCGCATCTACTTCAGCGGCGACACCGGCTACTTCGATGGTTTCAAGGCCATCGGCGAGAAGTACGGTCCTTTCGACATGACCATGATCGAAACCGGCGCCTACGACCCGCGCTGGGCGTTCGTGCACATGCAGCCGGAGCAGACCCTGCAGGCGCACCTGGACCTGCGTGGCAAGTGGCTGCTGCCGATCCACAACGGCACCTTCGACCTGGCGCTGCACGCGTGGCAGCAGCCGTTCGAACGCATCACCGCCTTGGCCGCGGCGAAGAACGTGCCGGTGGCCACGCCGATGATGGGTGAAGCGCTGGACATGCAGGCGCCGGAGGCGGGTACGCGCTGGTGGGAGCAGGTGGAGTTGTAACGGGGTACCCCTTGACCTGCCGCGAACCCTGTAGAGCCGAGCCATGCTCGGCTGCGTCTACCCGAACGGCAGCCGAGCGCAGGC